>NZ_JBSHAQ010000087.1:0-24933 GCF_053611585.1 Streptomyces sp. NPDC054794
GCGCGGGTCAGGCCGCGGATGGCGGACTGGTCCGGGTCGGTGGCCGCGTGGCGGGTGTGGACGAGGAGAGGCTGTTCGCCGTCGAGGTGGGCCTGGAGCTGCGGGAGCAGTTCGGCGGCCGTGGCCGCGTGCAGGATCGTGTACGCGGCGGTGGGCTCGGTGGCCTGAGCGGTGACCGGAGTCCAGTCGATCCGGTACAGGTCACGCGAGGCCGACGTGTCGCCGACCGGAGCCAGTGGCCGCAGCGCGAGGCCGGTCACGGTGGCGACGGGCGCGCCCGTGGGGTCGGCCAGGTCGAGCCGGTAGCCCGAGCCCTCACCGGTGACGCGCACCCGCAGGGCCTTCGCCCCCGCGGCATGTACAGCCACGTCACTCCAGGAGAAGGGAAGTTCCGCGCTCTCCGCGGCACCCGCGTACGTCAGGGCGTGCAGCGCCGCGTCCAGCAGCGCCGGGTGCAGCGCGAAGGCGCCCGGGTCCGTTTCCTCGGGGAGGGCGACCTCGGCGTGGACTGTGCCGTCGGGGCCGCGCCAGGCGTGGGTGAGGCCCTGGAAGACGGGGCCGTACTCCAGACCCATCGCGGCCAGGTCGTCGTAGAGGGCGCTGGTGTCGACCGGTTCGGCGCCGGCCGGGGGCCACGCGGAGAGGTCGGCGGCGGGCTCGACGGCATCGGCGGACAGGGATCCCTCGGCGTGCAGGGTCCAGGCCCCGTCCTCGCCGTCGGGGCGGGAGTGGACGGTGACGGCGGGCTCCTCGCCCTCGCCGACACGGACACGGAGCGCGAGGGCGCCGGTCCGCGGCACGACGAGCGGGGCGTGCAGGGTCAGGTCACGGACGGTTCCGAGTCCCACCTGGTCCCCGGCGCGTACGGCGATCTCGACCAACGCCGCTCCGGGCACGATGACCGTGTCGTTCACCGCGTGCTCGGCCAGCCACGGGTGGGTGGCCAGGGACAGCCGGCCGGTGAACAACACGCCTTCGGCGTCCGGCAGTTCGACCGCGGCATGCAGCAGCGGGTGCTCGGCGTCCGACTGTCCCAACTCCGAGGCGCTGCCGGCCCGTGCCGCCGTAGCGGCGAGCCAGAAGGACTCGTGCTGGAAGGCGTAGGTCGGGAGGTCGACGGGGTGCCGACCGGGGCCGAAGAAGGTGGCCCAGTCCGTGGTGTCGAGTCGGGTGAGGGCTTCGACGAGGGCCTGGGGTTCGGTGCGGTCGCGGCGCAGGGTGGGGATGGCGCGGGGGTCGGCGACCATGGCGGTCAGTACCGCGTCCGGGCCCAGCTCCAGGAACGTACCGATGCCCTGCTTGTCCAGTGCCGCCACGGCGTCGGCGAAGCGGACGGCCTCACGGACGTGGCGGACCCAGTAGGAGGGGTTCGAGAGGTCGTCGTACGACACCTGCTCGCCGGTCAGCGTCGACACGATCGGGATCGACGTCTCGCCGTAGGTAAGCCGCGTGGCGATCTGCTCGAACTCGGCGAGCATCGGTTCCATCAGCGGGGAGTGGAAGGCGTGGCTGACCGTGAGCTTCTTGGTCTTGCGGCCCGTCTCGGAGAAGTGCGCCATGACCTGCTCGACGCCGTCCACCGGTCCGGAGACGACCACGGAGGTCGGGCCGTTGATGGCGGCGATACCGGTGCCCTCGGGAAGGACGGGCAGGACCTCGTCCTCGGTCGCCTGGATGGCGGCCATGGCGCCCCCGGCGGGCAGCTGCTGCATCAGCCGGCCGCGCGCGGACACGATCAGCGCGGCGTCTTCGAGGGACCACAGGCCGGCGACATGTGCGGCGGCCAGCTCACCGATCGAGTGCCCGGCCAGCGCGTCCGGCCGCACGCCCCAGGCCTCCAGCAGCCGGAACAGGGCGACTTCCAGGGCGAAGAGGGCCGGCTGGGTGTATCCGGTCTCGTCCAGCCCTTCCCCGCCGAACATGACGTTCTTCAGGGGCCGTTCAAGGTGTTGGTCGAGGGCCGCGCACACGTCGTCGAGCGCCGCTGCGAAGGCGGGGAAGGCCTCGTACAACTCCCGCCCCATCCCGGCCCGCTGGCTCCCCTGCCCCGTGAACAGGAACGCGACCGACCCACCAGCGGTCGACGGCGTCACCGCCCCACCGGCGATGGCCTCCAGCCCGGCCAGCAACCCGTCCCGATCCGCCGCCACCACAGCGGCGCGGTGCGCGAACGAGGCACGGCGCGTGACGAGCGAGCAGCCCACGTCGACAAGCCCCAACTCGGCGTCGGAACGAGCGAATTCAAGCAGTCGCGCCGCCTGCCTCCGCACCGCCTCGGCGGTCTTGCCGGAGACGACCCACGGCACCACGGGCAGCCCGGACGCCGGCACCGCCGCCGCGGGCTGCTCGGCCGGAGCCTCCTCCACGATCACATGCGCGTTGGTGCCACTGATCCCGAAGGAGGAGACACCGGCACGCCGGGTCCGCTCCCCGGCGAGCCAGGGCCGGGCCTCGGTCAGCAGCTCCACCGCACCCGCCGACCAGTCCACGTGCGACGACGGCGCGTCCACGTGCAGGGTCCGCGGCAGCTCCTCGTGCCGCATGGCCAGCACCATCTTGATGATCCCGGCGACACCGGCGGCGGCCTGCGTGTGGCCCAGGTTCGACTTGATCGACCCCAGCCACAGCGGAGCGTCCTCGGCACGGTCCTGGCCGTACGTGGCCAGCAGTGCCTGCGCCTCGATCGGGTCACCGAGTCGCGTCCCGGTCCCATGCCCCTCGACCGCGTCCACATCGGTCGGAGCCAGGCTCGCGGAGGCGAGCGCCTGGCGGATGACCCGTTGCTGGGAGGGTCCGTTCGGTGCCGTGAGCTGGCTGCTCGCGCCGTCCTGGTTGATCGCCGAGCCGCGCACGACCGCGAGGACCTGGTGCCCGTTGCGGCGGGCGTCCGACAGGCGTTCCAGGACCAGGACGCCGACGCCCTCGCCCCAACCGGTCCCGTCGGCGGCCTGGGCGAACGGCTTGCACCGGCCGTCCGCAGCGAGACCCCGCTGCCGGCTGAAGTCCACGAACGTGTCCGGCGTCGACATCACCGTCACACCACCGGCCAACGCCAGCGAGCACTCACCGGCGCGCAGCGCCTGCGCCGCCAGATGAACGGCCACCAGCGACGACGAGCACGCCGTGTCCACCGTCACCGCCGGACCCTCAAGACCCAGCGCGTACGACACACGGCCGGACACCACACTGCCCAGTCCGCCGTTGCCGAGGTAACCGGCGAGTTCCTCCGGGACGTCGTGCAGGCGCGGGGCGAAGTCGTGGTACATGACGCCGGCGAAGACGCCGGTGGAGCTGCCGCGCAGGGACGCCGGGTCGATGCCCGCCCGCTCGAACGCCTCCCACGACGTCTCCAGCAGCACCCGCTGCTGCGGGTCCGTCGCCACCGCCTCACGCGGACTGATCCCGAAGAAGTCCGCGTCGAAGTCCGCCGCGCCGTCCAGGAAGGCACCCTGGTTGACGTACGTCTTGCCGACGGCCTCCGGGTCGGGGTCGTACGACTCCTGCCACAGCGGGCCGCGGTCGGACGGGAACTCGGAGACCGCGTCGCCACCGGCGGCCAGCAGACCCCACAGACCCTCCGGGGAGGTGACCCCGCCGGGGTAGCGGCACGCCATGCCGACGATCACGACCGGGTCGTCCGACCCGGGCGCATCCCGCCGCTCGACCGGTGAATCGACCGCCAACGACTCGTCGGAGCCCACGAGTTGTTCGTCGAGGTAGCGTGCCACAGCCGTCGCGTTCGGGTAGTCGAACGTGAGGGTCGCGGGGAGCCGGAGCCCGGTCGCCGCGCCCAGCTTGTTGCGGAGTTCGACGGCCGCCAGGGAGTCGAAGCCCAGGGTGCCGAAGCCGCGTTCCGGGTCGACGGCCTGCGGGCCGTCGTGGCCGAGGGCCGCCGCGACATGCGCGCGGACGAGGGTGAGGAGGCGCCGTTCGCGGTCGGCCGCGCCGAGGCGGGCCAGTTCGTCCGCAAGGGAACCGGACTCCGTGAGGGCCGTGCCCGCTGTGCGGCGGGTCGGTGTGCGGACCAGTCCGCGCAGGACCGGGGGCAGTTCCTCCGTGCGGGCGCGGCGCGTCAGCGCCTGCTGGTCGAGGCGCAGGGCCAGGACATGGGCCGGGGCGTCCGGCAGTTCAGCGGCCGCGTCCAGCATCGCCAGGCCGGCCGCCACGCCGTGCGCGGGGGTTCCGGCCCGCGCGGCGCGCGACACGTCGGCGGGGGCTAGGCCGGCCGCCATGCCGCCGGCCTCGGGGTCCCACAGGCCCCACGCCAGCGACAGTGCGGGAAGTCCCTGGGCGCGGCGGTGTGCGGCCAGCGCGTCCAAGTAGGCGTTGGCCGCGGCGTAGTTCGCCTGGCCGAGGGCGTCGAAGGTGGCGGCGGCCGACGAGTACAGGACGAACGCGTCGAGGTCCCGGTCGGCCGTCAGCTCGTGCAGATGCCGGGCCGCGAGCGCCTTGGGCGCCCACACCGACGCCAGCCGCTCCGGCGTGAGCGAGTCGAAGGTGGCGTCGTCGAGGACGCCCGCCGCGTGCACGATCGCCGTGACGTCCGGGTGGGCGTCCAGCAGCCGGGCCAGCGCCTCACGGTCGGAGACGTCACAGGCCTCCACCGTCACGCTGTCGGCACCCGACTCGCGCAGTGCGGCGACGAGTTCGTCGACACCCGGTGCGCTCGCGCCGCGGCGGCCCACCAGCAGTATGCCCCGCACCCCGTGCTCGGCCACCAGATGCCGGGCCGTCAGCGCGCCCAGGCCGCCGGTGCCGCCGGTCACCAGCACCGTGCCCGAGGTGGACCACGAGCCGCTGTCCGCCGGGGCGGTCTCCCTGACCAGGCGCGGCACGAACCACTCGGTCCCGCGCAGCGCCAACTCCGACTCGCCGTCCGGCAGTACGTCGGGAACGGCGGCGTCGGCAGCCACGTCCAGCAGCACGATCCGGCCCGGGTGCTCCGCCTGCGCCGCGCGCACCAGTCCCCACACCGCCGCCTGCTCCAGGCCCGTGTCGCCACCGGCGTTCCCGGCGGCCGGCGTCACCGCCCCCCGGGTCATCACCAGCGACCGTGCCTCGCCCGCGAGCGAAGCCTGCAGCGAGGTCAGGACCTCGCCCACCGTGGCGCCCGACACCACCTCGAACCCGGCCGTGTCCACCGTCGGACCCTGGACCGGGGTCCACTCGACCCGGTACAGCGGCACCGTCCGGCCGGCCGGGGCCCCGTCCGCCGCGGGGCGCAGGACCAGCGAGCCGACCGTCGCGACCGTCGCGCCGACCGGGTCCGCCAGGTGCAGCCGAACGCCGGAGGAGGCCGGGGAGACGTGCACGCGCAGCGCGGTCGCGCCGGCCGCCCGTACGGTCACATCGGTCCAGGCGAAGGGGAGTTCGGGGCCGTCGACCTCCTCGTCGAGGCCGATGACATGCAGGGCCGCGTCCAGGAGCGCGGGGTGCAGGGTGTAGCCGGCCGGGTCCACGCCGTCGGGCAGGGCGACCTCGGCGTACAGCTCCGCGCCCTGCCGCCAGGCCGCGCGCAGGCCCTGGAACGCGGGTCCGTAGCCGTACCCCTGGGCGTCCATGCGGGCGTACGCGCCGGTCACGTCGAGCGGCTCGGCGCCCTGCGGCGGCCAGATGTCGGGGGAGTCGGCCGGGGTGGCCGCGGCCGCGGGGGCCAGCAGGCCCTGGGCGTGCGCGGTCCAGTCCGAGTCGGCCGTGCGGGAGTGCACGGTCAGCGGGCGGCGGCCGTCCGGCCCCGGCTCCTCGACCACGAGCTGGATCTCGACGCCCGACTCGGCGTCCGCCAGGACCAGCGGTGCGTGAAGAGTGAGTTCCTCGACGCTGTCACAGCCCGCCAAGTCCGCGGCGCGTACCGCGAGTTCGAGGAACCCGGTACCGGGGAGCAGCACCGTGCCGCCCACCGCGTGGTCGGCCAGCCAGGGGTGCGTACGCACCGAGAGGCGACCGGTGAGGACCAGGCGCTCCGAGCCCGCCACGGTCAGCGCGGCGCCCAGCAGCGGGTGTTCCGCGTCCGAGACGCCGAGGGAGGCCGGGTCGGCCGCGCCGTCGTCCAGGGCGTCGAGCCAGTAGCGCCGCCGCTGGAAGGCATAGGTGGGCAGGGGCGCCGCTTCCCGGTCCGGGCCCAGGTAGGCGGACCAGTCGACCGGTACGCCGCGCAGGTGCAGCGCGGTGACCGCGCCGACCAGCGTGCCGGGCTCGCCGTGCCCGCGGCGCAGGGCGGCCAGCAGTTGCCCGTCGGTCACCGACTCCGCGCCCATCGCCGTGAGCACGGCGTCCGGACCGAGCTCCAGGAACGTGCGGACGCCCTGCTCTTCGAGCGTGCGGACCGCGTCGGCGAACCGCACCGCCCCGCGGACGTGCCGCACCCAGTACTCGGGGTCGGCCAGCTCCTCGTACGACACCTCGCGCCCGGTCAGCGTGGACACGAGCGGGATGCTCGGCCGCATCGGGTTCAGTACCTGGGCGAACTGGCGGAACTCGGCGAGCATCGGTTCCATCAGCGGGGAGTGGAAGGCGTGGCTGACGGTGAGCTTCTTGGTCTTGCGGCCGGTCTCGGAGAAGTGTCGTACGACCTTGTCCACGCCCGCCTCGGGGCCGGAGACGACCACCGACATCGGGCCGTTGACGGCGGCGATACCGGTGCCCTCAGGCAGCGCGGGCAGGACTTCGTCCTCCGTCGCCTGGATCGCGGCCATCGCGCCCCCGGCCGGCAGCTGCTGCATCAGCCGGCCGCGCGCCGACACGATCAGCGCCGCGTCGTCCAGCGACCACAGCCCGGCCACGTGCGCTGCCGCCAGCTCACCGATCGAGTGCCCGGCCAGCACGTCCGGCCGCACGCCCCAGGCCTCCAGCAGCCGGAACAGGGCGACTTCCAGGGCGAACAGGGCGGGCTGGGTGTAGTGCGTGGCGTCGAGTTCGGTGCCGGCCTCGCCGTACAGCCCGTGCTCGCCGAACACGACGTCCCGCAGCGGGCGTTCGAGATACACGTCGAGCGCCGCGCACACCTCGTCGAAGGCCCGCTCGAACTCGGGGTAGGTCTCGTAAAGTTCGCGGCCCATGCCGATGCGCTGGCTGCCCTGCCCGGTGAACAGGAACGCCAGCGGGCCGCCGGCCGGCTCGTCGCGCAGCGGGGCCTCGCCCCGGGCGACGGCCTCGACTCCGGACAGCAGGGTCTCCCGGTCGGCCGCGACGACGGCGGCGCGGTGCGGGAACGCCGTACGGCCCGCGAGGGCCGACGCCACGGACTCGGCGGGGAGGCCGGGGTGTTCGCGCAGGTGCTGGGCGAGCCGGTCGGCCTGGGCACGCAGCGCCTCGTCGGTCCTGCCGGACACGATCCACGGCACCACCGGCAGTGACGGTGTCGCGGTCGACGCGGCCGCCGTGGCCGGCTCCTCGGCGGGTGCCTCCTCGACGATCACGTGCGCGTTGGTGCCGCTGATCCCGAACGACGACACGCCCGCGCGCCGCACCCGATCCCCGGCCGGCCACGCCCGCTGCTCGGTCAGCAGTGCCACCGAACCGGCCGACCAGTCGATCCGGGACGAGGGTTCGTCCACGTGGAGGGTGCGCGGCAGCAGCTCGTGGCGCAGCGCTTCCACCATTTTGATGACCCCGGCCACGCCCGCGGCGGCCTGGGTGTGCCCCAGGTTCGACTTGACGGAGCCCAGCCACAGGGGCTCGGCGCGGTCCTGTCCGTAGGTCGCGAGGAGGGCGCCCGCCTCGATGGGGTCGCCGAGGCGGGTGCCGGTGCCGTGGGCCTCGACGGCGTCGACGTCGGCGCCCGTCAGGCCCGCCGAGGCCAGCGCCCGCTGGATGAGGCGGCGCTGGGCCGAGCCGTTCGGGGCGGTGAGTCCGTTGCTCGCGCCGTCCTGGTTGACGGCCGAACTCCGCAGGAGCGCAAGGACCTCGTGGCCGTTTCGGCGGGCGTCGGAGAGCCGCTCCAGGACGAGGAAGCCGACGCCCTCCGCCCAGCCGGTGCCGTCGGCGGCCTCCGCGAACGGCTTGCAGCGGCCGTCCGGGGCCAGGCCCCGCTGCCGGCTGAACGCCGTGAACGTACCGGGGCTCGACATCACGGCCACCCCGCCCGCGAGCGCCAGCGAGCACTCGCCCGAGCGCAGCGCGTGCGCCGCCAGGTGCAGCGCGACCAGCGACGACGAGCAGGCCGTGTCGACGGTCAGGGTCGGGCCCTCCAGACCCAGGGCATAGGCGACACGGCCGGAGATGACGCTGGTGGCGCCGCCGGTCAGCAGGTGCCCCTCGTAACCCTCGGGGGCCTGGTGCAGACGCGGGCCGTACTCCTGGGGCTCGGCCCCCACGAACACCCCGGCGGTGCTGCCGCGCAGCGCGGTCGGGTCGACGCCCGCGTGCTCCAGGGCCTCCCACGACGTCTCCAGCGCCAGCCGCTGCTGCGGCTCCATCGCGGCGGCCTCGCGCGGGCTGATCCCGAAGAAGTCGGCGTCGAACTCGGCGGCGCCGTAGAGGAATCCGCCCTCGCGCGCGTACGTCTTGCCCGGCGCGTCCGGGTCCGGGTCGTACAGTCCCGCCACGTCCCAGCCGCGGTCCTCGGGCAGCGGACCGATCGCGTCGGCGCCCGCCGCGACCAGCTCCCACAGCTGACCGGGCGAGGCGATACCGCCCGGGTACCGGCAGGCCATGCCGACGATCGCGACCGGCTCGGCCGGGTCCCGGCCCTCGTAGCCGTCCAGGGCGTCCGTCTCGTCCGCCGCCTCGCCGAGCAGTTCGCGCAGCAGCCGGTCGGCGAGCGCCCGGGGGGTGGGATGGTCGAAGGCGATGGACACCGGCAGGTCGACGCCGGTCGCGGCGGACAGCCGCCGCTGCAGGTCGACGATGGCCAGCGAGTCGAGTCCCAGCTGCAGGAAGGGCAGCGACGGATCGAGTTCCCCCTCCGCCTCCCGGCCCGCCGCGCGCAGTGCCGCCCCGGCCTGCTCGACGACGAGCCTGAGCAGCCGCCGTTCCTGGGCGGCCCTGGGCATACCGGTCGACTCGACTGCCGGCGAAGGCTGTCCGGAGAGGTCGTGGGCGGGCTGAGCGGCGGACTCGGTCATGGTCACTGAACTCCAGTGTGGGTTATGCGACTTCGGTACGGGTCGTGGCGAGACGCGAGGCCGAGACCACCTCGCCGCCGCTGAGCAGCACCTCCACCGGGGCCGGCCGGCCCAGGAAGAGGAGCAGGCTGGCGGTGGGGCCGTAGGCGCCGATGTTCGGCACCGCGAGCACGTCGCCCGGCTCCGGCGCCGGCATCCGCACCGAGCGCGACAGCAGGTCGCCGGGGGTGCACAGCGGGCCCGCCAGACTGACGGCGATCGGGTCGCCCGTGCGGTGGTGGGCCGGGTCCACGGACAGCGGGAGCAGCCGGCCGAGACCGGCCATGCCGCCGAGGGTGTTGATGCCCGCGTCGAGGATCGCGAAGACGCGGCCCCGGCTCTCCTTGACGTTGGTGACGGTCGTCAGCAGCCGCCCGCTGTCGCCGACCAGGTGCCGGCCCGACTCGCAGGCGATCTCCAGTGCGCCCTCGCGCCAGCGCGGCAGCCTGGTGTCCAGGGCCTTCTCCAGGGCGGCCCGCAGGTTCGGGTAGACGGGCCGGTCGCCGGGCACCGAGTAGGGTGCCGCGAAGCCGCCGCCGATGTCCAGCATCCGCAGCGGGAGACCGAGTTCGCGTTCCAGCTTCGCGGCCTGCTCGACGGTCGCCTCGAACTCGGCGATCAGGCTGTCCTCGTCCTTGGAGTTGGACAACGGGAAGAAGTGCGCTCCGGCCACCTCCGTCCCCGGTACGTCGAGGAGGGTGGGCAGCAGGGCAGGGAGGGTCTCCGCGTCGATGCCGAACTGCGACGGCGTCCCGGTCATCCGGATGCTCGTGGTCGCCGCGGCCGCCGCGCTGTTGACCCGCAGCAGCACCCGGGCCACGACCCCGTGGCGGACGGCCTGCGCGCCCAGCCGGCGCAGGTCGCCCGCCGACTCCACGGAGAAGGTACGCACCCCGGCGGCGAGCGCCACGGCCAGCTCACCGGCCGTCTTGCCCGGACCGGAGTAGAGGATCGACGCCGCCGGATGCCCGGCCTCCAGGGCGGAGGCCAGTTCGCCGGTGGAGCACACCTCGGCACGGCAGCCGCCGTCGCCCTCGCGCAGCGCGCGGACCAGGCCCGGGTGCGGGTTGGCCTTCAGCGAGTAGTAGAGCGTGACCCCCTCGGGCAGGGCCGCGCGCAGATCGGCGCGGGCCCGGGCCACCCGGTCGAGGTCGTACACGTACAGCGGCGATCCGTACCGGGCGACCAAGTCCCGGTCCAGTGCGGCCTGTTCGACGGCCGTGACCGTACCTGTGGCCGTACCTGTGGCCGTACCCGTGGCCCTGCTCGTGGCCGTACCCGTGGACGTGGTCACTTGGCGCCCTCGGCGTCGAGCAGCGCGGCCAGCTGCTGCTTGGCGTTCTTGCCGTTGGAGGTCAGCGGGAACGCGTCGAGCACCTTGCACAGCGCGGGCACCTTCACGGCCTCCAGGCGGGTGGCCAGCTCGCGCAGCACCGCCTGCGGGGTCAGCTCGTCCGACTCCACGAAGATCATCAGGTCGCGGTCGGCGGTCGGCTTCAGCGCGGCCGCGTTGCGCACGCCCGGGATGTCCATCGCGGCGCCCTCGATCTCGATCGTGGACACCCGCATGCCCTTGCGCTTGAACATGTCGTCGCGGCGGCCTTCGAAGTAGAGGTAGCCGTCGGCGTCGACCCGGCCGTAGTCCCCGGTGAACAGCCGGGTTCCGCCGGTCTCGGCGTCGGGGCGGTAGGTGCGCGCGGTGATCTCCGGCAGGTTCCAGTACCCGGCCATGACGTGCGGGCCGGTCACCGTGATCTCGCCGCTCTCGCCGGCCGGCACCTCGTTGCCGTCGGGGTCGAGGATCGCCACCCGCGTGCCCGGGATCGGCAGACCGGAGGAGCCGGGACGCTCCTGGTCCTGGTCCGGCGGCATGATCGTGATGCGCTTGCACTCCGAGATGCCGTACATCCGCACCACCCGGGCACCCGGGAAGCACTTCCACAGGCCGTCGATGATCCGCTGCTCAAGGGCCGCGCCGGTGCTGGTGAACATACGCAGCCGGGTCGGACGCGGGTCGCGCTGCGCGAGCCGGATCAGCGGTCCGCCCAGCGAGGGCACCAGCGGCAGCACGGTGGCGCCGCTCTCCCGGATGAGGATGTGCAGCTTGGAGTCCGCCTCGGAGTCGGCGAGGACCAGGCTCGCGCCGGACACGGCGCACAGCAGCACCTGGAAGAGGCCGTAGTCGAAGGAGAGCGGGACGCGGACGAAGACGGTGTCGTCGGCGCGGTAGCCCAGCACCTCGTTGATGGAGCGCGCGGCGAACAGCATCTGCGCGTGCGGGCAGATGATGCCCTTGGGGGTGGCGGTCGAGCCGGAGGTGTAGATGAGCACGGCCGGGGTGTCGGGGGCCTGGCCGGCCTCGGCGGTGTCCCCGTCGGCCGCCAGCTCGGACCACAGCGCGCCGACCTCGTGCACCGGTCGCTCGGTCAGGCCCGACACCCACTCGCCCACGCCGTCCGCGACGACCACGAGACGCGGCTCGCAGTCGGCGATCACCGCGCGCAGGTGGAACTCCTTCATCTCGGCGCTGATCGGCACCAGCGCGGCGCCGACGCGGGAGGCCGCGTACAGCAGCGCCGTCGTCTCGCGCACGTTCGGCAGCCGTACGACGATCCGGTCGCCCGGCGTCACACCGGCCCGGCGCAGCCAGTCGGCCACCGCCCGGGTCTGCGCCGCGAGCTGCTCCCAGGTCCAGGAGTCCCGGGCGTCACGCACGGCGACGTCCTGCGGGCGCGCGGCGGCCTGGGCGTCGACGAGGTGATGCAGCAGCGTCGCGTCCTTGGTCAGGTTCTCGTCCACGGGGTCTCTCCTTAGTGGTCCGTGGCAGGATCGGCGTCGGGTCGGCTCGGGGTGCGGCCGCGGTCCAGGAGCGTCTGCGCGCGGGACCTGAGGGCGGAGCGGTCGATCTTGCGGTTGGCGTTCATCGGGAACTCGTCCAGGTGCGTCAGCAGCCGCGGCACCATCGCCTTGGGCAGGTCCGTGGTCAACTCCTTGGCGAGCAGGGCGCTCTGGGCGGCCCGGCCGGTGTAGAAGGCGACCAGTTCGTGGCTGCCGGCCACCGGCACGGCGACCGTGACCGCGTCCTCCACCCCGTCCAGGGCGCGCAGGGCGTGGCTGACCTCGGACAGCTCCACGCGCCAGCCCTGCACCTGCACCTGGTCGTCGGCGCGGCCGAGGTAGGCGATCTCGCCGTCCGGCCAGCGGCGCACCCGGTCGCCGGTGCGGTACCAGCGCCGCCCGTCGTGGTCGAGGAAGCGGCCCTCGTCCTCGGCGGGGTCGAGATAGCCGCCGAACATCTGCGGGCCGGCGATGCACAGTTCGCCCTCGTCGCCGCCGGTGGAGCCGTCGGGGCCGACCAGGACGTGGTCGAGGGTCTCGTACACCGGCCCGATGGGGACGATGCCGTTGACGTACCGCTCGTCGGGGGTGGCAGGCGAGAGGCGGTGCGTGGTGACGGTGATGGTCAGCTCGGTCGGGCCGTACAGGTTCTCCACGGTGCTGTGCGGTGCCGCGGCCTGCCACGCCTCGGCGTCGTGCCGGTGCAGCGGCTCGCCCGCGAACAGCGACCGGCGCAGCCCGTCCAGCGCGCCCGGGGCCAGCGCCCCCGACCTGCGGGCCAGCGCGATGGCGGCCGGGGTAGAGAACCACACCGTCACGCGCTCCTCGGCGAGGAACTCCGGCAGTGCCCGGTACGCCCGCATCGGCAGCGGCACCACCCGGGCGCCCGCGCCCCAGGCGCAGAACAGGTCGAACATCGCGCAGTCGAAGGTGAGGTCGAAGGTCTGCGTGAAGACGTCGTCGGGCCCGAAGCCGTACCGCCCGTGCTGCGTACGGAAGTAGCTGTCGGCGGCGCGGTGCGTGGTCGGCACGCCCTTGGGGCGGCCAGTCGAGCCGGACGTGAACAGGATGTAGGCGGTGTCCTCAGGGTCCACCGCGCGGGGCGCGTCGAGCGGCGTGCCCGGCAGCGTCCGCGCGCCGGCCGCGACGAGGGGCACGCCCGCCATGCCGATCCGCTCGTACGCCGCCACGCCCCGGTCGTCGGCGATCACGACGTCGGCCTCGGCGGCCTCCAGGACGGCCCGGTTGCGGGCGGCGGGGAAGTCGGGGTGCAGCGGTACGGCCCGTGCGCCCAGGTACAGCGCGGCCAGCAGCCCGGTGTACGCCTCGCCGCTCTTGCTGCCGAGCACGGCGACGGTCCGCGGCACACCGCCGCACGCCTCGACGGCGGCCCCGGCGAGCGCGAGAGCCGCCCGGTGGGCCTCGGCGTAGGTGGTGCCGCGCCCGTCGACCCGGAAGCACTCGCGCTCGCGCGAGACGGCGAGCCCGCGCAGGAACAGCCCGTGCAGGCTGCCCGCGAACCGGCCCTCGTCAGCCGCGAGTTGTTGCTCGCGGCCGGGGGAGACCTGGGTCGTCATGTCACACCCCCGCCGCGGCCGTCACGGCACTCGCGGGCCGGGCCGACGGCGCGCGCAGCGTGCGCTCCGGTGACACCGGGACCACCTCGAAGCGGGAGGTTGCCGACTCCACGCGGCCGAACAGGGCGTCCGGGCCGGCGATCACGAGGCGTTCGACGCCGCGGGCCTTGAGCGCGTCGAGGGTCGCGGGCCAGTCGACGGGGCGGACGAAGTGGTCGAGGAGCATCTGCCGCAGCTCGGCGGCGGTGGTCAGTTCGGTGCCGTCCTGGTCGGCGATCACCGGCAGCGCCGGGTCGCGCAGCGGCAGGGCGTCGATGACCTCGCGGGCCGCGAGCTCGCGCAGTCCGGTGAACAGGGAGGAGTGCATCGGCGGGCGCATCACGTAGAGGGGCAGGGCACCGATCGTCCGCAACTCCCGCTGAAAGGTCTCCAGTTCGGCCTCGTGCACGGACACCATCTGGAACCCCTCGTCGAGACGGCAGGCCACCTCGTGCCAGGCGCCCCGGGCGTCCATCCCCGCGAACAGCTCGCGCAGCGCCTTGGCCGG
The DNA here is from genome assembly GCF_053611585.1 of Streptomyces sp. NPDC054794. NCBI lineage: Bacteria > Bacillati > Actinomycetota > Actinomycetes > Kitasatosporales > Streptomycetaceae > Streptomyces > Streptomyces sp. NPDC054794. The sequence goes on from NZ_JBSHAQ010000087.1 coordinate 14,067, forward strand.
GGCCCGGACGAACGACTGCGTCACCACGTCCCGGTGCTCGCGCGCGAAGTACTCCGCGGTGCACCGCGCCAGCCCCGCCGTCATCCGCACCGTGTCCGCGAAGTCGAGCGCGCCGCTGAAACCGACCGCGGGCTTCTCGCCGAAGCTGGGCCCCGCGCACACCGCCGGTTCGGCGCCGAGGTCCTCGCGTGCCCGCTCGGCGAGCGCCGTGCACACCACCATGAAGGCGACCTGCGCCGCCGGGGCGTACTCGTCCTCGCTCTCCCGGAACGCGTCGAAAAGGGAATGGCCGAGGACGTCGTCCGCGACCGCAAGCAGCTTCTTGGCATGGGAATCGAGAAGGAGGAAGCGCCCGAGTTCCCGGAAACGCGTCGGCCCCATTCCCGGGAATACCATCGCCGTTGTCATCGCAGCACCCGTCTTGTCGCGAACTGGCCTCGTTCGGACAGTTCTAGATGCCGGGCAACGCCCCACCAACCCCTATTCGACCCCGTCCGCCACCCTTAGTAGGGGGCCGCCGCCGACCATAGGGGGTGATCGCTGTGGCCCCTTGCCGGACCGCCCGGTTTGAATTGACGGTCCGAATACCCTGAGCCACCTGGATGGGTGACCCATGACCGTGACCGAGGACACCACCTCACTCGCCCCCATGACCCAGCCGCCGCCACGCCCCGACCCCCGCTCCCGCGTGGCCCTGCTCGACCTGGTCAAACAGACCGTGCGTGAGGGGCCCGGCCCACGCGCCACCGAGCAGCAGTGGGCCAAGGGCAAGCTGACCGTCCACGAACGCCTCGAACTGCTCTTCGACAAGGGGAGCTTCCAGGAGGTCGAGCCGCTGCGCCGGCACCGCGCCACCGGCTTCGGCCTGGAGAACAAGCGGCCCTACACGGACGGCGTGGTCACCGGCTGGGGCACGGTCGAGGGCCGCACGGTCTTCGTCTACGCCCATGACTTCCGGATCTTCGGCGGCTCCCTCGGCGAGGCGCACGCCTCGAAGATCCACAAGGTGATGGACCTGGCGCTTGCCGCGGGCGCGCCGCTGGTCGCCCTCAGCGACGGCGCCGGCGCCCGCATCCAGGAGGGCGTGACCGCGCTGGCCGGCTACGGCGGCATCTTCCGCCGCAACGTGGCCGCGTCCGGGGTCATCCCGCAGATCAGCGTGATGCTCGGCCCCTGCGCGGGCGGCGCCGCCTACTCACCGGCGCTCACCGACTACGTGTTCATGGTCCGCGGCACCTCGCAGATGTACATCACGGGCCCGGACGTCGTGCAGGCCGTCACCGGCGAACAGATCAGCCACGACCAGCTCGGCGGCGCCGACGTCCACGCCACCGTCTCGGGCGCGGCGCACTTCGCGTTCGAGGACGAGGCCGAATGCCTCGCGGAAGTGCGCTACCTCCTCTCCATGCTCCCGCAGAACAACCGCGAACTGCCGCCGGCCGTACGCCCCGACGACTCACCGACCCGGCGCTCCGAAGCCCTCCTCGACCTGGTGCCGGGCGACCCCGGCCGCTCGTACGACATGCGTCCCGTCATCGAGGAGATCGTCGACGACGGCGAGGTCTTCGAGGTGCACGCGGGCTGGGCCACCAACATCATCTGTGCCCTGGCCCGGCTCGACGGCCACGTCGTCGGCATCGTCGCCAACCAGCCCTCCTCCTTCGCCGGCGTCCTGGACATCAACGCCAGTGAGAAGGCGGCCCGCTTCGTCCAGTCCTGCGACGCCTTCAGCATCCCGCTCGTCACGCTCGTCGACGTCCCGGGCTTCCTGCCGGGCCGCGAGCAGGAGCACGGCGGCGTCATCCGCCACGGCGCGAAGCTCCTCTACTCGTACTGCAACGCGAGCGTCCCCCGGATCTCGGTGATCCTGCGCAAGGCGTACGGCGGCGCGTACATCGTCATGGACAGCCAGTCCATCGGCGCCGACCTGACCTTCGCCTGGCCCACCAACGAGATCGCGGTGATGGGCGCGGAGGGCGCCGCGAACGTCGTCTTCCGCCGTGAGATCGCCGCGGCGCCGGACCCGGAGGCGGCGCGCGCGCAGCGCATCCAGCAGTACCAGGAGGAGCTGATGCACCCCTACTACGCCGCCGAGCGCGGCCTGATCGACGACGTCATCGACCCCGCGGACACCCGGGCCGTCCTCATCCGCTCGCTGGCGATGCTGCGCGCCAAGCACGCCACGATCCCGTCCCGCAAGCACGGGAACCAGCCGGTATGAGCGGCGCCGAGGACCACCCCATCCGCGTCGTACGAGGCGACCCCGACCCGGAACAACTCGCCGCCGTCACGGTCGTCCTCCTGGCCCTCCTCCGAGGCACGGAACCGACCACCTCCCCCCGCCCCCTGTCCACAGGCTGGGTCCAACCCACCCACCGCCTACCGGGCTCCTGGTCGACTTCCTAGCCCCGGGTCCTCTATGCCCAAGGCGCCGCTGCCACTCGACCGGGAGGCAGCGGCGCCTTTCCTCTCCACCTACCGAGACGGGTGGTGGGTGGGCATGGTCCGGGGTTCCATGGTCCGGGAGCCCCCTGGTACCTGGGCCGGTGTACCGGGCACGCCAAAGAGCGCCACTGCCCTCCCCTCCGGGGTGGCGGCGCCGCTGCGTCACCCGCCCCACCGAGCCGAGCCGCTTCCGTCCCGCCCCTCGACCGAGTGAGCTGCCCGCCTCTGCCTCTCCTCTCGATCAACCGAGTCGGGCGGGTGGGTGGGCAAAAAATGCCGAAGCCGGCGCACGCCAAAGAGCGCCGCTGCTCCGGGACTTCCGGGCAACGGCGCTCAATGACCGCGCAGGACCACGTCAGTGAACCGTGGCCTGCCGAGCCTTCTGCGCGGCGATGGCGGGATAGCGCATGGTGAACAGGACGGGGACGATGAAGGTGACGACCTTGATGACGATGGCGGCGGTGGTGGCGTGCGGATCGGCCTTGATCAGCACGGCCAGCGCACCGGCCGCGACGAGGAAGGACACCCCCCACACGGTGGTGATCGTCGCGTTCGTGCGGAAGAACGCCTTCGTCTTCCACACATGCTCCGGCGCGATCTTTCGCGCCAGACCCAGCGTGAACGGCCGCCCGATGAGCAGCGAACCGAACGCCGTGGCGGCGAGCCAGGCGTCCACGAGGGCAGGGCCGTAGGGGATCAGGTTGGAGTCGGGCTGCTTGTACGAGAGCCAGGTGATGCCCGCGAAGAACGCGAGGGCACTCACCTCGATCACCATCTCGTCCCACTGCTTGCCCGACTTGCGTCCCCGGAAGATCACGAACGCGGCGATCGCCAGTCCCCACTCCGCGCCGCTGCGCCACTCGTCGCTCGTCGCGATCGCGGCGTAGGCGATCCAAGGTAGGAAGCTGATGAGGTAGCGGGTCATGGAAAGCTCCTTTCTACCCGCCATTGAGTCAGCCGTTCCTTGCGGGGCGCTAAAGCGGAAAACACCGGAAAAGAACACGCACTTTAGCCGTCCCCAACCAAGCCGACGCACGCTCTTGCGACAACAATTCCCGGACTAGGCCCGTTCCGGCTCAGGGAACGGCTGGAGGAAAGCGTGTCCCGTCGACTGTTCACCTCGGAGTCGGTGACCGAGGGCCATCCCGACAAAATCGCCGACCAAATCAGCGACACCATTCTCGACGCACTTCTCGCCCAGGACCGGGGCGCCCGCGTCGCGGTGGAAACCCTGATCACCACCGGCCAGGTGCATATCGCCGGCGAGGTCACCACCGCCGCCTACGTCGATATCCCCACGCTGGTCCGCCAGACGATTCTCGGCATCGGCTACGACTCGTCGGCCAAGGGGTTCGACGGCGCCTCCTGCGGAGTCTCCGTCTCCATCGGCGCCCAGTCGCCCGACATCGCGCAGGGCGTGGACGACGCCTACGAGAGCCGCGTGGAGGGCGCCACCGGTGCCGCCCAGGTCGACGAGCTCGACCGGCAGGGCGCCGGCGACCAGGGCCTGATGTTCGGCTACGCCTGCGACGACACCCCCGAGCTGATGCCGCTGCCCATCGCGCTCGCGCACCGCCTCGCCCGCCGTCTGGCCGAGGTCCGCAAGGAGGGTCCGCTGCCCTATCTGCGCCCGGACGGCAAGACCCAGGTCACCATCGAGTACGAGGGCGACCGCCCGGTCCGCCTGGACACGGTCGTCGTCTCCTCCCAGCACGCCCCGGACATCAGCCTGGAAACGCTGCTCGTCCCCGACCTGCGCGAGCACGTCATCGAGCCCGCCCTGGCCGGCCTCGACCTGGACACCACCGGGCACCGGCTCCTGGTCAACCCCACCGGCCGGTTCGAGATCGGCGGCCCGATGGGCGACGCCGGCCTGACCGGACGGAAGATCATCGTCGACACGTACGGCGGCATGGCCCGCCACGGCGGCGGCGCGTTCTCCGGCAAGGACCCCTCCAAGGTGGACCGCAGCGGCGCGTACGCGATGCGCTGGGTCGCCAAGAACGTGGTCGCCGCGGGTCTCGCCCGGCGCTGCGAGGCACAGGTCGCCTACGCCATCGGAAAGGCCGCCCCGGTCGGCCTGTTCATCGAGACGTTCGGTACCGAGACCGTGCCGGTCGAGCGGATCCAGCAGGCCGTCACGGACGTCTTCGACCTGCGCCCGGCCGCGATCGTGCGCGACCTCGACCTGCTGCGCCCGCGCTACGCGCAGACCGCCGCGTACGGCCACTTCGGGCGTATCGGCGGCGACTTCACCTGGGAAGCCACCGACCGGGCGGACAAGCTCCGCCAGGCCGCCACCGGCTGAGCGGGGGCGGGCTCATGCGGATCGCCGTCACCGGTTCCATCGCCACCGACCATCTGATGACGTTCCCCGGCCGCTTCACCGACCACCTGGTCCCCGGTGAGCTGTCGAACGTCTCGCTCTCCTTCCTCGCCGACACCCTGGAGGTACGCCGCGGCGGAGCGGCCGCCAACATCGCCTACGGCCTCGGCCAGTTGGGGCTCTCCCCGGTCCTGGTCGGCGCCGTGGGGCCGGACTTCGCCGACTACCAGGTCCATCTGAAGGAGCACGGCGTCGACACCGACTCCGTCCATGTGTCGCCCACCGCGCAGACCGCCCGCTTCGTGTGCACGACCGACCGGGCGCAGAACCAGATCGCCACGTTCTACGCGGGAGCCATGGCCGAGGCCCGCACCCTGGCCCTCGCCCCGGTCGCCGAGCGGCTCGGCGGCCTCGACCTGGTGCTGATCTCGCCCAACGACCCCGAGGCGATGGTCCGCCACACCGAGGAGTGCCGGCGGCTCGGCATCCCGTTCGCCGCCGATCCCTCGCAGCAGCTCGCCCGCCTCGACCCGCAGGCGGTGCGCACCCTCGTCGACGGCGCGGACCGCCTGTTCACCAACGCCTACGAGTCCGCGCTGGTCCGGGAGAGCACCGGCTGGACCAGCGGTCAGATACTCGACCGGGTCGGCTCCTGGGTCACCACGCTCGGCGCGGACGGCGTCCGCATCGAACGCGCGGGCGAACCCGCTGTCACCGTGCCGGCCACCCGGGTGCGCGAGGCCGCCGACCCCACCGGCGTCGGCGACGCGTTCCGCGCCGGCTTCCTCGCCGGGCTCGCCGCGGACCTGCCCGAACCGGCGGCGGCCCGCCTCGGCTGCGTCCTGGCCGGCCTCGCCCTCGAAGCCCCGGGCCCCCAGGAGTACGTCCTGGACCGTACGACCGTGACCGCCAGGCTCGTCGAGGGCTACGGCGAGCCGGCCGCCGCCGCCCTCGTCCCGTTCCTGGAGGCCGTCCTGTGAGCGCCCAACGCAGCGCGACCGCACAGCAGTTGCGGGGCGCCCTCGCCACCCGGGTGGTCGTCGCCGACGGCGCCATGGGCACCATGCTCCAGGACCGGGAGCCGACGCTCGACGACTTCCAGGGCCACGAGGGCTGCAACGAGATCCTCAACGTCTCGCGCCCCGACATCGTGCGCTCCGTCCACGACGCCTACTTCGCCGCGGGCGTGGACTGCGTCGAGACCAACACCTTCGGCGCCAACCTCGCCAATCTCGGCGAGTACGGCATCGCCTCCCGCATCCGCGAACTCGCCGAGGCCGGCGCCCGGCTCGCCCGGGAGGTCGCCGACGGCCACAGCACCGCCGAACGGCCCCGCTGGGTCCTCGGCTCGGTCGGCCCCGGCACCAAACTGCCCACCCTCGGGCACGCCCCGTACGCCGCTCTGCGCGACGCCTACCAGGAGCAGACCGAGGGCCTGATCGCGGGCGGCGCGCACGCCGTGCTCGTCGAGACCACCCAGGACCTGCTGCAGACCAAGGCCGCCCTGATCGGCGCCCGCCGCGCCCTGCGCAGGGCGGGGGCCGATCTGCCGCTGTTCGTGCAGATCACCGTCGAGACCACCGGCACCATGCTGCTCGGCTCCGAGACGGGCGCGGCCCTGACCGCCCTCGAACCCCTCGGCATCGACCTGATCGGCCTCAACTGCGCCACCGGCCCCGCCGAGATGAACGAGCACCTGCGTCACCTGTCGCGGCACGCCCGCACCGGCATCTCCGCGATGCCCAACGCGGGCCTGCCCGTGCTCACCGCCGACGGCGCCCACTACCCGCTCGGCCCGGAGGAACTCGCCGCCGCGCACCGCCAGTTCGTCGCCGAGCACGGCCTCAGCCTGGTCGGCGGCTGCTGCGGCACCACGCCCGAGCATCTGCGCCAGGTCGCCGAGGCCGTACGCGACCTCGAACCGGCGCGCCGCGACCCGCGCCCCGAGCCGGCCGCCGCGTCCCTCTACACCTCCGTACCGTTCCGGCAGGACACCTCCTACCTGGCCATCGGCGAACGCACCAACGCCAACGGCTCCAAGGCGTTCCGCGAGGCCCTCGTCCGCGAGGACTGGGACACCTGCGTCGAGATCGCCCGCGACCAGATCCGCGACGGCGCGCATCTGCTCGACCTGTGCGTCGACTACGTGGGCCGCGACGGCGTCGCCGACATGAAGGAGCTCGCCGGCCGACTCGCCACCGCCTCCACCCTGCCCGTCGTCCTCGACTCCACCGAACCCGCCGTCCTGGAGGCCGGGTTGGAGCGGCTGGGCGGCCGGGCCGTCGTCAACTCCGTCAACTACGAGGACGGGGACGGTCCCGACTCCCGGTTCGCGCGGATCATGCCGCTGGTCACCGAGCACGGTGCCGCCGTCGTCGCGCTCACCATCGACGAGGAGGGCCAGGCCCGTACCGCCGAGTGGAAGCTGCGCGTCGCCGAGCGTCTCATCGCCGACCTCACCGGCCAGTGGGGGATGGCCGAGGGCGACATCCTCGTCGACTGTCTGACCTTCCCCATCGCCACCGGACAGGAGGAGACGCGCCGCGACGGCGTCGAGACCATCGAGGCGATCCGGGAGCTCAAGCGCCGCCACCCGGACGTACAGACCACCCTGGGCCTCTCCAACATCAGCTTCGGGCTCAACCCGGCCGCCCGCACCGTCCTCAACTCGGTCTTCCTGCACGAGTGCGTGGCCGCCGGACTCGACTCCGCCATCGTGCACGCCTCGAAGATCCTGCCCATCTCACGTATTCCGCAGGAGCAGTTGGAGTGCGCGCTGGACCTGGTGCACGACCGGCGGAGCGAGGGCTACGACCCCCTCCAGCGCTATCTGGAGCTCTTCGAGGGCGTCGACAGCCGCTCGGTGAAGGCCTCCCGCGCCGCCGAACTGGCCGCGCTGCCGCTGGCCGACCGGCTGCGCCGACGCATCGTCGACGGTGAGCGGGGCGGCCTGACCGCCGATCTGGACGAGGCGCTGACCGGGCACTCCGCCCTGGAGATCGTCAACGACATCCTCCTCGACGGCATGAAGACCGTCGGCGAGCTCTTCGGCTCCGGGCAGATGCAGCTGCCGTTCGTGCTCCAGTCCGCCGAGGTGATGAAGGCCGCCGTCGGCCACCTCGAACCGCACATGGAGCGCTCCGACTCCTCCGGCAAGGGCACCCTGGTGCTGGCCACGGTCAAGGGCGACGTCCACGACATCGGCAAGAACCTCGTCGACATCATCCTCACCAACAACGGCTACAACGTGGTGAACCTCGGCATCAAGCAGCCGGTCTCCGCGATCGTCGAGGCGGCCGAGAAGCACCGCGCCGACGCCATCGGCATGTCGGGCCTCCTGGTCAAATCCACGATGATCATGAAGGAGAACCTCCAGGAGCTCAACGACCGCGGCCTCGCCACCACCTACCCGGTCATCCTCGGCGGAGCCGCGCTCACCCGGGCGTACGTCGAGCAGGACCTGCACGCGATGTACGACGGCGAGGTGCGCTACGCCCGGGACGCCTTCGAGGGCCTGCGTCTGATGGACACCCTGACCGCCCTCAAGCGCGGCGAGGCGGGAGCCGAACTGCCCGAACTCAAGCGCCGCCGGGTGCGCGCGACGGCGACGCCCCGGACCGGGGAGGAGCGGCGCGCCCTGCCCGCCCGCTCGGACGTGGCCACCGACAACCCGGTCCCCACCCCGCCCTTCTGGGGCACCCGCGTCACCAAGGGCATCCCGCTCGCCGACTACGCCTCATGGCTCGACGAACGCGCCACGTTCATGGGGCAGTGGGGGCTCAAGTCAGCCCGCGGCGGGAGCGGACCCTCGTACGAGGAACTGGTCGAGACGGAGGGCCGGCCGCGGCTGCGCGCCTGGCTGGACCGGCTGCACACCGACAACCTGCTCGAAGCGGCCGTCGTGCACGGCTACTTCCGCTGCGTCTCCAAGGGCGACGACCTGATCGTCCTCGACGAGGACGGCACCGAACGCACCCGCTTCACCTTCCCGCGCCAGCAGCGCGACCGGTACCTGTGCCTCGCCGACTTCTTCCGCCCCCAGGACGCAGTGGATTCGGTCTCGGGGGAGACGGACGTGGTGGCGTTCACGACGGTCACCATGGGCAACCGCGTCTCCGAGGCAGCGAACGAGCTGTTCGCCGCCGACGCCTACCGCGACTACCTCGAACTCCACGGCCTGTCCGTGCAGTTGACCGAGGCGCTGGCCGAGTTCTGGCACGCCCGCGTCCGCGCCGAACTGGGCATCGCGGACCGGGACCCCGCCGACCTGGCGGGCATGCTCCGTACCGACTACCAGGGCTGCCGCTACTCCCTCGGCTACCCGGCCTGCCCCGACCTGGAGGACCGCGCCAAGATCGCCGGCCTGCTCCGCCCGGAGCGCATCGGGGTCACGCTCTCCGAGGAGTTCCAGCTGCACCCGGAGCAGTCCACGGACGCCCTGATCCTGCACCACCCGGAGGCCGTCTACTTCAAGACGACCGGCGGCCCGGCCGAGGAGACCGACCGATGACCACAGCCGCCACCACCTCGTCGGCCGGTTCCCTGCGGGACCTGCTGGCCGCAGGAGTCCGCACCTACTCCTTCGAGTTCTTCCCGCCCAGGACGGAGGCGGGGGAGCGGACCCTGTGGGACGCGATCCGGCGGATCGAGGCCGTCGCCCCCACCTTCGTATCGGTGACGTACGGCGCGGGCGGCTCCTCCCGCGACCGTACGATCGCCGTCACCCGCCGGATCGCCGCCGAGACGACGCTGCGCCCGGTCGCCCACCTCACCGCCGTCGACCACTCGGTGGCCGAGCTCAGGCACATCGTCGGCCAGTACGCCGACGCCGGGATCCGCGACGTCCTGGCCCTGCGCGGCGACCCGCCGGGCGACCCGCGCGGCCCCTGGACCGCGCACCCCGACGGCCTGCGCCACGCCTACCAGCTCGTCGAACTCGTCCGCTCGGCGGGGGACTTCAGCATCGGTGTCGCCGCCTTCCCGGAGCGCCACCCGCGCTCGTCCGACTGGGACAGCGACATCCGGCACTTCGTCGCCAAGTGCCGGGCCGGCGCCGACTACGCCATCACGCAGATGTTCTTCGACGCCGAGGACTACCTGCGGCTGCGCGACCGCGTGGCGGCCGCCGGCTGCGAGACGCCGATCATCCCGGAGATCATGCCGGCCGTCCACGCCCGCCAGATCCAGCGCTTCGCCGAGCTGAGCGACGCACGCTTCCCGCGGGACCTGGCCGAGGCCCTGGAGGCGGCCCGTGACGACCCCGACACCGCCCACCGCATCGGCGTCGACCATGCCACGGCCCTGGCCGAGCGGCTCCTCGCCGAGGGCGCGCCCGGCCTGCACTACATCACCCTCAACCGCTCCACGGCGACCCTCGACATCCACCGCAACCTGACCCACCGCACCGAGAGGCCCGCGCATGCCCGCCAACACCCCTGACCACAAGGTCGCCGACCTCTCCCTGGCCGAGTTCGGCCGCAAGGAGATCACCCTCGCCGAGCACGAGATGCCGGGCCTCATGGCGATCCGCGAGGAGTACGCCGAGGCTCAGCCGCTGGCCGGCGCCCGCATCACCGGCTCCCTGCACATGACCGTGCAGACCGCCGTCCTCATCGAGACCCTGGTCGCGCTCGGCGCCCGGGTCCGCTGGGCCTCCTGCAACATCTACTCCACCCAGGACCACGCGGCCGCCGCCGTCGCCGCCGCCGGGATCCCGGTCTTCGCCTGGAAGGGCGAGACCCTTCAGGAGTACTGGTGGTGCACCGAGCAGGCCCTGACCTGGGCGGACAGCCCCACCGGCGGCCCGAACATGATCCTGGACGACGGCGGTGACGCCACCCTCCTCGTCCACCAGGGCGTCGAGTACGCCAAGACGGGCGAGCTCCCGGCAGCCGACAACGAGGAACTCGTCGTCATCCGCGCCCTGCTGGAGCGTAGCGGCCTCGACTGGTCCGCCGTCGCCTCGGAGATCCGTGGTGTCACCGAGGAGACCACGACGGGTGTGCACCGTCTGTACGAGATGCAGCGCGACGGCGTGCTCCTCTTCCCGGCGATCAATGTGAACGACGCCGTGACGAAGTCGAAGTTCGACAACAA
>NZ_JBSHAQ010000088.1:0-24879 GCF_053611585.1 Streptomyces sp. NPDC054794
CCTTCGGTGCGCTGAGTCGCTGACCTGCGGTGATCAAACTCCGATGACACAAACTCGCGTCCGTCAAAGTCCGATGGCAAACGGTCAAGATCCAGTGGCACGGCACACCGGCGATAGCTGCACCCCGGTTCGCCTCGGCGAGGGAGAGGGGCGCTACCAGCGCAGACGTCCCCGCGGGTGCACGCCGGCTGGGCCGTCTGTGGGCCGTCCGAGGGGGGCCCAGGACAACCATGGACGACCAGTGACGACCCCCGCGCACGGCTGACCCCGCAGGTCACCCATTTGGATCTGCGACACTGATACAGCCATGCCTAAGCCCGGAGAACTCACTTTCGTAGCGCCGCGCGGTGCCAAATTGCCGCCGCGGCATCTTGCCGATCTCTCGCCTGCGGAGCGTAAGGAAGCCGTTGCCGCGATCGGTGAGAAGCCGTTTCGTGCCAAGCAGCTGTCCCAGCACTACTTCGCGCGGTACGCGCACGACCCGGCGCAGTGGACCGACATCCCGGCCGGTTCGCGCGCCAAGCTGCAGGAGGCGCTGCTTCCTGAGCTCATGACGGTCGTGCGGCATCTGTCGACCGACCAGGGGACCACCCGCAAGACGCTGTGGCGGCTGTTCGACGGGACGCTCGTCGAGTCGGTGCTGATGCGGTACCCCGACCGGGTGACGATGTGCATCAGCTCGCAGGCCGGATGCGGGATGAACTGTCCCTTCTGCGCCACCGGGCAGGCGGGGCTCGACCGGAATCTGTCCACCGCCGAGATCGTCCACCAGATCGTGGACGGGATGCGGGCGCTGCGCGACGGCGAGGTGCCCGGCGGCCAGGCCCGGCTGTCCAACATCGTGTTCATGGGCATGGGCGAGCCGCTCGCCAACTACAAGCGCGTCGTCGGCGCCATCCGCGCGCTCACCGACCCTGAGCCGGACGGGCTCGGGCTGTCGCAGCGCGGGATCACAGTGTCGACCGTCGGGCTGGTGCCGGCCATCCACCGGTTCGCCGACGAGGGCTTCAAGTGCCGCCTCGCGATCTCCCTGCACGCGCCGGACGACGAGCTGCGCGACACCCTCGTCCCCGTGAACACGCGGTGGAAGGTGCGCGAGGTGCTGGACGCCGGATTCGAGTACTCCGCCAAGTCCGGGCGCCGGCTGTCCATCGAGTACGCGCTGATCCGGGACATCAACGACCAGGCCTGGCGCGGCGACCGGCTCGGCCGGCTGCTCAGGGGCAAGCCCGTGCACGTCAACCTCATCCCGCTGAACCCGACGCCGGGCTCCAAGTGGACCGCGTCGCGGCCCGAGGACGAGAAGGCGTTCGTCGAGGCGATCGCCGCGCACGGCGTGCCGGTCACCGTCCGGGACACCCGTGGTCAGGAGATCGACGGTGCCTGTGGTCAGCTCGCGGCCACCGAGCGGTAATCTGACCCGGTCAGTACATCTTCATATTCCGACAGGGGAGCGCCACAGCGCTGAGAGTGCGGCAACCGGGCCGCAGACCCTCTGAACCTCGCCCAGGTCATTCTGGGTAGGAAGTTCGGTCATTACTCAAGCTGTTGCGCCCTGCCCGGGCACCGGCGGAATCCTCCGCGCGGTTCCCGGGCGGGGCCGCGTCTCTTCCTGGTCAACCCCAGGAGGAAATCCAGTGCACCACAAGACCCTCGTGGCCGTCGCCGCCGGGCTCGGTCTCCTCACGCTGTCCTCGCTGACCGCGTGCGGCTCGTCCGACGGCAAGGCCTCGACGGACTCCAAGACCATCACCCTCGTCAGCCACGACTCGTGGGCCGTCTCGAAGAGCGTGCTCAAGGACTTCGAGAAGCGGTCCGGCTACAAGGTCAAGGTTCTCAACGACGGCGACGCCGGCCAGGCCGTCAACAAGGCGATCCTGACCAAGGACAACCCGCAGGGCGACGTCTTCTTCGGCGTCGACAACACCCTGCTGTCGCGCGCCCTCGACAACGGGCTGTTCCAGCCGTACGAGGCCAAGGGGCTCGGCACGGTCGGTGCCGAGTACCAACTGGACAAGGGCAAGCACCGGGTCACGCCCATCGACTACGGCGACATCTGCGTCAACTACGACAAGGCGTACTTCAGCAAGCACAAGCTGACCCCGCCGCAGTCCCTCGACGACCTGGTCAAGCCCGAGTACAAGAACCTCCTCGTCACCGAGAACGCGTCCACGTCCTCGCCCGGCCTCGGCTTCCTGCTCGGCAGCGCCGCGCGGTACGGCGATGGGGGCACCTCCCGCTCGAGCGAAGCCGAGAGTGGGGGAGGTTGGCAGGACTACTGGAAGAAGCTGAAGGCCAACGGCGTCAAGGTCGTCGACGGCTGGGAGCAGGCGTACAGCGACGAGTTCTCCGGGTCGGCCGGAGGCAGGAAGGCGCACGGCGACCGGCCGCTCGTCGTGTCGTACGCCTCCTCCCCGCCCGCCGAGGTCATCTACGCGAAGCCGAAGCCCGACACGGCCCCGACCGGAGTGTCGTACGGCACCTGCTTCCGGCAGATCGAGTTCGCCGGGCTGCTGAGCAACGCGAAGAACACCGAGGGCGGCAAGGCGCTCATCGACTTCCTGGTCTCCAAGGAGTTCCAGGAGGACATGCCGCTCAACATGTACGTCTACCCGGTGGTGCAAGGCGCGAAGGCGCCCGCCGAGTTCACGAAGTACGGGGCTGCCGCCAAGGACCCCGAGACCATGGCCCCCGACAAGATCGCCGCCAACCGCGACCAGTGGGTCAAGTCGTGGACCTCGCTCGTACTGAAGTAGCCCCCCGCAAGGGGCGCATGGGGGACGCGGCACGGCTCGCGCTGCTGGCCGGGCCGGTCGCGTTCTTCGCGCTGTTCTTCGCCTACCCCGTCGCCGCGATCGTCGCCCGCGGGCTGAAGGTCGACGGGGTCTGGCGGTTCGGGCGGATCACGGACGTACTCGCGCAGTCCGACATCCGGCACGTCCTGTGGTTCACCACCTGGCAGGCGCTCGCCTCCACCGCGCTCACCCTGCTGATCGCGCTGCCCGCCGCGTATGTCTTCGCCCGCCTCGACTTCCCGGGCAAGAACGTGCTGCGGGCCGTCGTCACCGTCCCTTTCGTGCTGCCGACCGTGGTCGTCGGTACGGCGTTCCTCGCACTGGTCGGCCGCGGCGGGCTGCTCGACGACCTGTGGGGCGTACGGCTGGACACCACCGTGTGGGCGATCCTGCTGGCGCACGTCTTCTTCAACTACGCGGTCGTCGTACGGACGGTGGGCGGGCTGTGGTCGCAGCTCGATCCGCGTCAGGAGGAGGCCGCGCGGATGCTGGGCGCCTCGTCCCTGGCGGCCTGGCGCAAGGTCACGCTCCCGGCGCTCGCCCCCGCCGTGGCCGCCGCCGCGCTGATGGTGTTCCTGTTCACCTTCACCTCCTTCGGCGTGGTGCAGATCCTCGGCGGGCCCACGTTCTCCACCCTCGAAGTGGAGATCTACCGGCAGACCTCCGAGATCTTCGACCTCTCCACGGCCGCGGTCCTCACCCTCGTCCAGTTCGTCGCGGTCGGCGTGATCCTCGTCGTGCACGCCTGGACGGTACGGCGCCGTGAGACCGCGCTGCGGCTGGTGGACGCGTCGGTGACGGCGCGCCGGCCGCGCGGGCCGGGGCAGTGGGCGTTGCTGGCGGGTGTCCTCGCCACCATCGCCGTCCTTCTGCTGCTGCCGCTCGCCGTGCTGGTGCAGCGCTCGCTCGACGCCCCGGGCTTCGGCTACTACCGGGCACTGACCAGCGAGGACGGCGGTACGTTCCTGGTGGCGCCGATCGCCGCGGTCGGGAACTCCCTCCAGTACGCCGTCGCCGCCACCGCCATCGCCGTACTGATCGGCGCTCTCGCGGCCGCCGCGCTCGCCCGGCGTGACGCGGGACGCCTGGTGCGCGGCTTCGACGCGCTGCTGATGCTGCCCCTCGGCGTGTCCGCGGTGACCGTCGGCTTCGGCTTCCTCATCGCGCTCGACGAACCCCCGCTGGACCTGCGGCAGTCCTGGATCCTCGTACCGCTCGCGCAGGCGCTGGTCGGCGTGCCCTTCGTGGTGCGGACCATGCTGCCCGTGCTGCGCGCGGTGGACGTACGGCTGCGCGAGGCGGCGGCCGTGCTCGGGGCGTCGCCGTGGCGGGTGTGGCGGGAGGTGGACCTGCCGCTGGTGCGGCGGGCGCTGCTGATCGCGGCCGGGTTCGCCTTCGCCGTGTCGCTGGGGGAGTTCGGGGCGACCGTGTTCATCGCGCGGCCCGACAGCCCGACGCTGCCCGTCGCGGTGGCGCGGCTCCTCGGGCGGCCCGGTGATCTCAACTACGGGCAGGCGATGGCCCTGTCGACGATTCTGATGGTGGTGTGCGCCGTGGCGCTGCTGGTCCTTGAGCGGCTGCGCACCGACCGGACCGGGGAGTTCTGATGCTGCTGAGCCTTCAGGCCGCGACCGTACGGTTCGGCGGGCGGGCCGTGCTCGACGCCGTGGACCTCGCTGTCGCCGAGCACGAGATCGTGTGCGTGCTCGGGCCCAGCGGCAGCGGCAAGTCGACGCTGCTGCGGGCGGTGGCCGGGCTCCAGCCCCTCGACGCCGGGCGCGTCGCGCTCGGCGGACGCGACCAGGCGGGCGTGCCCGCGCATCGGCGCGGGGTCGGGCTGATGTTCCAGGACCATCAGCTCTTCCCGCAGCGGGACGTGGGCGGCAACGTGGCGTTCGGGCTGCGCATGCGCGGCGCGGACAAGAAGGAACAGGGCGCCGAGGTACAGGAGTTGCTGGAGCTCGTGGGGCTGCCGGGCGCCGCCCGCCGGGCCGTCGCCGGGCTCTCCGGCGGTGAGCAGCAGCGGGTGGCGCTGGCCCGGGCCCTCGCGCCCCGGCCCCGGCTGCTGATGCTGGACGAGCCGCTCGGCCAGCTCGACCGCTCGCTGCGCGAGCGGCTCGTCGTCGAACTCCGTGAGCTGTTCGGCCGGTTGGGCACCACCGTGCTGGCCGTGACGCACGACCAGGGCGAGGCGTTCGCGCTCGCCGACCGGGTCGTGGTGATGCGGGACGGGCGGATCGCTCAGTCCGGTACGCCCCTTGAGGTATGGCAGCGCCCCGCGGACGAGTTCGTGGCCCGCTTCCTCGGCTTCGACAACGTGGTGCCGGCGACGGTCGCGGGAGCGGCCGCGGTCACCCCTTGGGGCAAGCTCCCGGTACCCGAGGACGCGCCGCAGGGGACGCGCTCGCTGCTCGTACGGCCCGCCGGGGTGCGGCTCGTGGCGGCCGCCGAGGGCCTGCGCTGCACCGTGACCGCCCGCACCTTCAAGGGCACCCATGTCGCCGTCCACCTCAGGCCCGAGGACGGCGGCCCGCGACTGGAGGCGGCGTGCGCGCTGCGGGCGGCGCCGGAGGTCGGGCAGGAGACCGGAGTGGAGTTCGACTCGACCGAAATCGTCGTGCTCGGCTGATCACCTCCCCCCTAGGGTGAGGGCCATGACGCGACTCGCACATGACCGTTACTGCGACGAAATCGCCCACCAGGTGAGGCAGCTGCGGGACGTGGTGACCTCCGGCGCCGACCTCACCGCGACCGTGCCGACTTGTCCGGACTGGTCGCTGGAGCAGCTCGTCCGGCACGAGGGTGGAGCCCTGCGCTGGGTGAACGCCCTCGTCAGCAGCCGTGCGGAGAAGAACATCCCGTACGAGGAGATCCCGCTCGCCGGTGGACCCGAGAAACAGGGCGACCCCGCCGCGCTGGACGCCTGGCTCGCCGAGACCGGGGACCTGGTGGTCGGCGCGTTGCGGGAGGCCGGGCCGGACACGAAGGTGTGGGGCTGGCTCGGGGACCTCAGCTCCGGCTTCTGGGCCCGCCGTATGGCGCACGAGATCACCATCCACCGCGCGGACGCCACCCTCGCCGCCGGGCTGCCCTATGAGGTGGCGGCCGAGGTCGCCGTCGACACGCTCGACGAGTGGCTGGAGATCGCCGAATGGGCCACGCGGCGCGAGGGTGAGGCGGCGGAGCTGCTGGCCGGGCCCACCCGCAGCATCCACCTCCACGCCACCGACACCGCCCCCGAGCTGAACGCCGAATGGATCGTCGAGTTCGGTGAGGGCGGCCTCGGCTGGCGCCGCGGACACGAGAAGGCGACGGTCGCTCTGCGCGGCCCGCTCACCCCGGTCCTGCTCGCCTTCTACCGCCGCCTTCCGCTGGACGCCCCGGAGCTGGAGATCCTCGGCGACCGGAAGGTGCTGGAGTCCTGGCTGGAGCGGGCGTCGTTCGGCTGAACGGCCGCGGCCCGCCCCCGGATACGGGGACGGGCCACGACGGTGTACGGAAGTGGGGCGTCAGCTGCCGCTCTTCGAGCCACGACGGCGCATGCCGAAGAACACGGCGCCACCGCCGACGACGACCAGGGCGCCCGCGATACCGGCGATCAGACCGGTGTTGGAGTTCGCACCGGTCTCGGCGAGGTTCGAGTCACCGGCCGCCGGGGACGGCGCGTTGCTGGAGGTCTCCGCCGGCGCCGTGCTGGTGCTCTCGGAGCCCGACGGGGTCGGGGTCTCGGACGCGGGCGGGGTCGACTCGGGCTTCGACGGTGACGGGGTGGCCGACGGGGTCGGGGTCGGGGTGTCCTCGGTCTTGCAGGCCGTGGACGGCGTGGTCACGTTCGGGGTGATGTCCTTGTCGACCTGGTTGCCGGCCTTGACGTGGACCCGGTACGTCGCGTTCGGCTTCCAGTCCTCCGAGAAGGACACGGTGGTGCCCTTCTTGGAGCCCTTGATCTCCTGCGGCTCACCGACCTGCTTCGCGTCGGCGCCGTTGTTCTCGAGGAACACGGTGATCGTGGCCGGCGTGCCGGAGGGGTCCTTGTCGGTGACGACGATGGCGCCCTTGCTGCCGTCGCACGTGGCTTCGGCGGAGAACTCACGGATGTTGCACGCGAGCGCGGTGTTGGTGACACCCAGCACGAGCGCCACGGAGGCGGAGGCGACACCCAGGATGCGCACGGAACGGCGTGCGTTGCGGCGAGTTATGGACACGTTTGTCCTTTACAGAGTGCAAACTGCGGGGGGTAGGGGAGCGGATGAGGCAACGGTGAGGTGAGGCCTCACCACCCCCAGGAGACTCACAGGTCTATAAGCGCTTCGTAAGAAGTGTCAATGCATATGCGGTCCACGGGCGTTGGCTTTGCCCGCTTATTAACTGCCGAGACGTTTCAACGCGTCGGAAGCCTCCTCGATCCGGTCAACCAGGGCGATTCGGTTCTCCATCGAACGCTCGCGCGCCAGGGACTGGAGCAGGGGCCAGGCCGGCAGCCGCCGGGTCCAGTGCTCCCGGTCCACGAGGACCATCGGCGTGGGCTCGCCCCGCGACTCGTAGTAGTTGGGAGTCGCGTTGTCGAAGATCTCCTGTACGGTCCCGGCGGCGCCCGGCAGGAACACCACGCCCGCGGTGGAGCGGGCCAACAGGCCATCCTCGCGCAGGGCGTTGGCGAAGTACTTGGCGATGTGCGCGGCGAAGGCGTTCGGCGGCTCGTGGCCGTAGAACCAGGTGGGGATGCTCACCGACGGGCCGCCGTCCGGCCAGCGCTCGCGCACCTCGAAGGCGGCGTGCGCCCAGTCGGTGACGGACGGCCGGAAGCCGGGTGCCTTGGCGAGGAGCCGCAGCGCCTCGGTCAGCATCCCGTCGTCGAACGGGGCCGCGTACGCGCCGAGGTTGGCGGCCTCCATGGCGCCCGGACCGCCGCCGGTGGCCACCGTCAGCCCGGCGCGGGCCAGTTCGCGGCCGAGGCGCGCGGCGCCGGCGTACTCCTGCGTCCCGCGCGCCATGGCGTGCCCGCCCATGACGCCCACCACCCGCGCGCCGACGAGGAGTTCGTCGAGGGCGTCGGAGACGGCGTCGTCGTGGACCGCGCGGAGCATGGAGGAGAAGACGTCCCCGTCGGCCTTGGTCTGCTGGAACCAGGCGTACGCGCGGGCGTCCGGGGTGGCCTCGTACCCCTCGTCGAGCGAGGCGAACAACTCGTCGGGGCTGTAGACGAAACCGCGGTAGGGGTCGAAGGGCAGGCCCGGGACGGGCGGGAAGACCAGGGCGCCGGCCGCGCGCACCTTGGCGGCTGCCTCGGGGTCCATGGGGCAGCCGAGGAAGACGGCACCGGTGGAGTCGACGTCGAGGAGCACGTCCGTACGGTCCGTCAGATCGACGGCCTGGACACGGAATCGGGCGAGTGAGCCGTGCTCGGCGGCGACCTCGTCGAACTCGGCGAGCGACTCTATCTCGCGGTCGTGGGCGGCTCGGTTGGGCTGGGCGGGTGTCGGATGCACCCGCCCATGCTAGGCAGCGCCGTAAGCCCGTTCGGGGTCAGCCCTGGACCGCCGCCGGGTCCATCCACACGACCTCCCAGGTGTGCCCGTCGAGGTCGTCGAAGGCGCGGCCGTACATGAAGCCCTGGTCCTGGGTCTCGCCGGTGGCCGTGCCGCCCGCCGCGATCGCCTTGTCGACCAGCTCGTCGACCTTCTCGCGGCTCTCGGCGCTCAGACAGATCAGGACCTCGCTGGTCTTGGTGGAGTCGGCGATCTCCTTCTTCGTGAAGTCGGCGTAGCGCGACTTGCTGAGCAGCATCGCGACGATGGTGTCGCTGATCACGACGCAGGCGTTTTCGTCGCTGCTGAACTGGGGGTTGATCGTGTAGCCGAGCTCGGTGAAGAACTTCTTCGACGCCTCGACGTCGTCGGTGGCCAGGTTCACGAAGATCATCTGCTGGTACATGCGGGCCTCTCCCTCGGGTTCGTGCTGTTCGGTGGGGTAGACCTCAGCCCGTCGGAGAACTCATCGGCGGCCGGAGATTTTTCTCGGGAAGATGTTCAGCCGGACAGCGGGAGTGCGGCAAGGTCCGCGATCACCAGCGTGAGCGGGCCGAACACGGCGAGCAGGGCGGCCGCGCGCAGGGCCGCGGCGGCGCGCAGCATCGTGGCGGGGGCGCCGAGGCGGAGCAGGGCGGCGGTGGTGTCGGCGCGGGACTGCCGGGTCTCGACGGCCACCGTGAGGAGCGTGCCGAGGACGCAGCCGACGACCAGCAGCGCGCCGAGGGTGGCGAGCGGGCCGTAGGACGGGGTGGAGTCGGCGTACGGGTCGGTCATCGCGTACGCGGCGGACGCGACCGCGCAGAGGACCCCGAGCGGGCGGCCGAGGCGCGGTGCCTCCGCCATCAGGACACGGCCGGCGAGCAGCCGCAGGGCCGCCGGGCGCACGGCCTGGAGGAGGCGGCCGGTCAGGTGGGTGAGGCCGGGGGCGGCCAGGACCAGGCCGAAGGCGGTCAGCAGCCAGCCGACGAGCACTCCGGTGGGGCCGACGGCACCGTCGGCGCCGGGGAGCGCGGAGACCGGACCGGTCGCGGAACGGCTCGCGTACGCCTCCACGGCGAGACCGGCGGCCAGCACGGCGATGCCCCAGGGGAGGCCGTTCGGAGGCGTGCGGGGGTCGGGCGCGTCGAAGGCACGGGCCCAGTCGGCCTCGGGGGCCGGGGCGTGGAGCTCGACGAGGTCGTCCGCGCTCGGGCCGTGCGGGTCGGCGAGATCGTCCGCGCTCGGGGTGTGGGGGTCACCGAGGTCGTCCGGGATCTGCGCGTGGGTGTCACCGAGGTCGTCCGGGATCTGCGCGTGAGGGTCGCCGAGGCGTTCGCGTGCCCCTGCGAACGGGTCGGCGAGCCGCTCACGGGCCGGTGCCTGCGGGGCGTCGAGGAGGTCCGTGCTCCGTGCCTGGGAGGTGCCCGCGCGGTCCGGGGGCGGTGTGGTGCCGTCCGCCGGGCCCGGCACGGTGGCCCGGACCGGTCGGCGGGCGCCGAAGCGGCCGTACGCGCCGAAGGTGTCGCGCGGTGTCGTGCGGGCGCGGGCGCCGAAGCGGCCGTACAGGCGGGAGCCGCCCTTGGGGGCCGGGCGGGGGTCCCGGGGGCGCAGCGAGAGGGCCACGGCGGTGGAGGCGATGACCGGGAGCACGGCCAGCAGGGTGAGCGCGGCCGGCAGGGGCAGGGGCTGGTCCGCGGCCAGGAAGTCGGCGGCCGCGCGGTCGAAGGGCAGGCCCGTCAGGTCGCCCCGCAGGTGGAGGAAGACGAGGAGCGCCAGCATCGAGCCCAGGACGGTGGACAGGGCCGTGGTGAGGGCGGAGATCCCCATCAGGCGGCCCGGGCCCAGGCCGAAGGCGGACAGGCCGGGGCGGGGCTTGGTGGCGGGGTCGGTGCGGGCGACCGCCAGCGCGAAGTAGACCGTGGCGGCCAGCGGGGCCGCGCACCAGGCCAGGCGCAGGGCCGAGGCCGCCGGTGTCTCGGGGTGGTCCAGCGCGTAGCCGAGGGTGCTCAGCAGGAGGAAGCCCGTGCCCGCCGCGGCGACCGTCACCAGAAGGCGGCGGACGTGGACCGCGGGGCGGGCGAGGCGGGTCAGACGGAGAGCGAGCACGCGGCCCGGCCTTCCGTCTCCGGGACCGGGGGCAGATGCACCGTGTTCACGCACCGCCCGTCCAGCAGGGACACCGTGCGGTCGGCCAGGGCCGCGGTGTCGGCGTCGTGCGTGGCCAGGATCACCGTGATGCCGTGCGAGCGGGCGGCCGTCGTCAGCGTGCGCAGGACGTGGGCGCGGTCGGCGCGGTGCAGGGGAGCCGTCGGCTCGTCCGCGAAGAGCACCGTCGGCGCGGGGGCGAGGGCACGGGCGATGCAGACGCGCTGGCGTTCGGCCTGGAGCAGCTCCTGCGGGCGCTTGCGGGCCTTGTCGCCGACGTCGAGGCGCTCCAGCCATTCCAGGGCGGCCGTCTTGGCCCGGCGGCGGCCGGTGCCGCGCAGCATCAGGGGCAGGGCGGCGTTCTCCCACACGTTCAGCTCGGGTACGAGCACCGGCGCCGGGTCGATCCAGCCGAAGCGGTCGCGGCGCATGCGTTCCCGGACGAGGGGGCCCATGGTGTGCACGGGAACGCTGTTGAACCAGACCTCGCCGCTCTGCGCCGGCACCAGGCCGGACAGGCAGCGCAGGAGGGTGGACTTGCCGCTGCCGCGCGGGCCGCTGACGGCGAGGATCTCGGCCTCCCGCACGCCGAGCGAGACACCGGCGAGCGCGGGCGAGCCGTCCTGGTGTCGGAAGTGCAGGGAGCGTGCCCAGAGCACATCGTTGTCCGGCGGGGCCTCCATGGGCGTACACCTCGGTTCGGATCGGAAAAGCCGTGCGCGATTCGCGAAATCCCCCGTGCGGGGGAACGAAGGCGGGGCCGATCGGTCACTGGCACGCTAGGCAGGCCACGGCGGGAGGCCGGACAGCACACGGCCCCGGGCCGCCCTTTCTCACTCGAATGGGCGGCCCGGGGCCGGAACCGGTCACAGCGTCAGCTGATCACAGCTTCGTCCACGCCTCCGTCAGCGTCGCGCGCAGGATCTGCTCGATCTCGTCGAACGTGTCCTGGTTGGAGATCAGCGGCGGGGCGAGCTGGATGACCGGGTCACCACGGTCGTCGGCACGGCAGTACAGGCCGTTCTCGAAGAGCGCCTTCGAGAGGAAGCCGTACAGGACGCGCTCGGTCTCCTCGTCGTTGAAGGACTCCTTGGTGTGCTTGTCCTTGACCAGCTCGATGCCGTAGAAGAAGCCGTTGCCGCGGACGTCGCCGACGATCGGCAGGTCGTGCAGCTTCTGCAGCGTCGACAGGAACGCGCCCTCGTTGTCCAGCACGTGCTGGTTGAGGCCCTCGCGCTCGAACAGGTCCAGGTTCGCCAGGCCCACCGCGGCCGACACCGGGTGGCCGCCGAAGGTGTAGCCGTGCAGGAAGGTGTTGTCGCCCTTGTAGAACGGCTCGGCGATCCGGTCGGAGACCACGCAGGCGCCGATCGGGGAGTAGCCCGAGGTCATGCCCTTGGCGCAGGTGATCATGTCCGGGACGTAGCCGAACTTGTCGCAGGCGAACATCGTGCCCAGGCGGCCGAAGGCGCAGATGACCTCGTCCGACACGAGCAGCACGTCGTACTTGTCGCAGATCTCGCGGACCCGCTGGAAGTAGCCGGGCGGCGGCGGGAAGCAGCCACCGGCGTTCTGCACCGGCTCCAGGAAGACCGCGGCGACGGTGTCCGGGCCCTCGAAGAGGATCTCCTGCTCGATCTGGTCGGCGGCCCAGCGGCCGAAGGCCTCGGGGTCGTCGCCGAAGATCGGGGCGCGGTAGATGTTGGTGTTCGGCACCTTGTGCGCACCCGGCACCAGCGGCTCGAAGGGGGCCTTCAGACCCGGCAGGCCGGTGATCGACAGGGCGCCCTGCGGGGTGCCGTGGTAGGCGACCGCACGGGAGATGACCTTGTACTTGGTCGGCTTGCCGGTGAGCTTGAAGTACTGCTTGGCGAGCTTCCAGGCGGTCTCGACCGCCTCACCGCCACCGGTGGTGAAGAAGACCTTGTTCAGGTCGCCCGGAGCGTAGTCGGCGATGCGCTCGGCCAGCTCCACGGCCTTCGGGTGGGCGTAGGACCACACCGGGAAGAACGCCAGCTCCTGGGCCTGCTTGGAGGCGGTCTCGGCGAGCTCCGTGCGGCCGTGACCTGCCTGGACCACGAACAGACCCGCGAGACCGTCCAGGTAGCGCTTGCCCTTGTCGTCGTAGATGTAGGTTCCCTCGCCACGGACGATCGTGGGAACGGGGGAGTTCTCGTACGAGGACATGCGGGTGAAGTGCATCCACAGGTGGTCGTACGCGGTCTTGCTGAGGTCCTTCTGGGTCACGGTTATCGGGTTCCCCACATGTAGGTCTGCTTCTTGAGCTTCAGGTAGACGAAGCTCTCGGTGGAGCGCACGCCGGGCAGCGCCCGGATGCGTTTGTTGATGACGTCCAGCAGGTGGTCGTCGTCCTCGCAGACGATCTCGGCGAGGATGTCGAACGAGCCCGCGGCCATCACCACGTACTCGACTTCCGACATGGCGCTCAGCGCGTCCGCGATCGACTCGACATCGCCCTCGACGTTGATGCCGACCATCGCCTGCCGGCGAAAGCCCACGGTGAGCGGGTCCGTGACGGCGACGATCTGCATGACGCCCTGGTCCAGCAGCTTCTGGACGCGCTGGCGCACGGCCGCCTCGGAGAGCCCGACGGCCTTGCCGATCGCGGCGTACGGCCGGCGGCCGTCCTCCTGGAGCTGCTGAATGATGGCGAGGGAGACGGCATCCAGCTGGTGGTTGCCGTTCCTGGACTCGCGGGGCGAGTCCCTCTGGTCTGCGCTTCGACTGGCCACGGCCTCACTGTGCACGACGTCTCGACAGTTCCGCAAGGCCGAAGCGATGAAATTCGTTGTTTGCGTGACCCGGTCCTGCGGATTTCGCAGCCTTGATGGGATCAGGGGTGTTGAAAACGTGGGGTCTCGGACTAGTGTGTGTGTCTCAGTGACTGGACAAACCCGCACCCCGAACACCTTGGAGGGCCGGCAGTGAGCACCGAGCTGCGTCGTCTGCGCAACTACATCGACGGTGAGTTCCGGGACGCCGCCGACGGACGGACCACCGAGGTGGTCAACCCCGCGACCGGCGAGGCCTACGCGACCGCCCCGCTGTCCGGTGAGACGGACGTCGACGCCGCCATGGCGGCCGCCGCCGCGGCCTTCCCGGCCTGGCGCGACACGACGCCCGCCGAGCGGCAGAAGGCCCTCCTGAAGATCGCCGACGCGTTCGAGGAGCGCGCCGAGGAACTCATCGCGGCGGAGGTGGAGAACACGGGCAAGCCGGTCGGCCTGACCCGCTCCGAGGAGATCCCGCCGATGGTCGACCAGATCCGCTTCTTCGCGGGCGCGGCGCGCATGCTGGAGGGCCGCTCCGCCGGTGAGTACATGGAGGGCATGACCTCCATGATCCGCCGCGAGCCGGTCGGCGTCTGCGCGCAGGTCGCGCCGTGGAACTACCCGATGATGATGGCGGTGTGGAAGTTCGCCCCGGCGATCGCCGCCGGCAACACGGTCGTGCTGAAGCCCTCGGACACGACCCCCGCCTCCACCGTCCTGATGGCCGACATCATCGGCTCGATCCTGCCCAAGGGCGTCTTCAACGTCATCTGCGGTGACCGTGAAACCGGTCGCGCGATGGTCGAGCACCCGACCCCGGCGATGGCCTCCATCACCGGCTCCGTGCGCGCCGGCATGTCGGTCGCCGAGTCCGCGTCCAAGGACCTCAAGCGCGTCCACCTGGAGCTGGGCGGCAAGGCGCCGGTCGTCGTCTTCGAGGACACCGACATCGCCAAGGCCGTCGAGGACATCTCCGTGGCGGGCTTCTTCAACGCCGGCCAGGACTGCACCGCCGCCACCCGCGTGCTCGTCCAGGAGTCCATCCACGACGAGTTCGTCGCCGCGCTGGCCAAGGCCGCCGCCGAGACGAAGACCGGCCAGCCGGACGACGAGGACGTGCTCTACGGCCCGCTGAACAACCCGAACCAGCTCAAGCAGGTCTCCGGCTTCATCGAGCGCCTGCCCGCGCACGCCAAGGTCGAGGCCGGCGGCCACCAGGTCGGCGACAAGGGCTACTTCTACGCCCCGACCGTCGTCTCGGGCCTCAAGCAGGACGACGAGATCATCCAGAAGGAGGTCTTCGGCCCGGTCATCACCGTCCAGTCCTTCTCGGACGAGGGCCAGGCCGTCGAGTGGGCCAACGGCGTCGAGTACGCCCTGGCCTCCTCCGTGTGGACCAAGGACCACGCCCGCGCCATGCGGATGTCCAAGATTCTGGACTTCGGCTGCGTGTGGATCAACACCCACATCCCGCTGGTCGCCGAGATGCCGCACGGCGGCTTCAAGAAGTCCGGCTACGGCAAGGACCTGTCGGGCTACGGCTTCGACGACTACACCCGCATCAAGCACGTCATGACGTCCCTCGACGGCTGACGCACCGCACGCGCGGCCCCGGACGGAGGACGGTCCGTCCGGGGCCGCGGCGTTTTTTGCCGGAGGCCGGCGCCCCGTGACCGACATCCAGGCCGCAACCGACCGCAACTGACCTACGCGCGGCCGCCATTGATCGACAAGGTGTCGGTTACCGCCGGACCCGCTCGACGCAGCGTCGATTGTCCGGCCACAGCGGCGAAAGGCATGCTTCGCGAATGGCCCAGACTCCTTCCCACCTCGTCTCCCGCCGTTCCCTGCTGCGCGCGCTGGGCGGCACCGCCGCGCTCGGGGCGCTCGCCGGCTGCGGGGTGCCCGCCGCCTACGTGCGGCCCGGCGACCGTGCCGTCGCGGACCTGTCCGCCACCGACAAGAGGCTGGCCTGGGCGAACTGGCCGCTGTACATCGACACCGACGACGACAACCCGAACAAGCGGCCCACGCTGGAAGCCTTCGAGAAGCGCACGGGCATCTCCGTCGACTACGTCGAGGAGATCAACGACAACGACGAGTTCTTCGGCAAGATCAGCCCCGCGCTGATGAACCACCAGTCGACGGGCCGCGACCTGATCGTCATGAGCGACTGGATGTGCGCGCGGTTCGTGCGGCTGGGCTGGGTGCAGCGGATGGACCGTGCCCGCCAGCCGAACGTGGCGAAGTACCTCGACCCCCTGCTCCGTTCACCGGCCTTCGACCCCGGCCGCAGGTGCACGGTGCCGTGGCAGTCGGGCATCACGGGCATCGCGTACAACCACCGCAAGCTCGGCCGCGAGATCCGCCGGGTCTCCGACCTGTGGGCGGACGACCTCAAGGGCCGCGTGACCCTGCTGTCCGGCCTCGACGAGGCGTTCGCGCTGCTGATGCAGGGCAACGGCGTCGACATCACCAAGTGGACGGCGGACGACTTCCACCAGGTGTGCGACCAGGTGGAGAAGGAGGTCCGCCGGGGCCAGATCCGCCGCTTCACCGGCAACGACTACACCAAGGACCTGGTCAGCGGCGACGTACTGGCCTGCCAGGCCTACTCCGGCGACGTGATCCAGCTCCAGGCCGACAACCCCGACATCCGCTTCGTCGTCCCCGAGGAGGGCGCCGAACTCTGGTCGGACTCCCTGATGATCCCCAACCGGGCCCGCCACAAGGCCAACGCCGAGCGCCTGATCGACTACTACTACGAGCCCGAGGTCGCCGCGGAGCTCGCCGCCTGGGTCAACTACGTCTGCCCGGTCCCGGCCGCCCGGGAGGTCCTGGCCGCCTCCAAGGACGCGGACACCGCCGCCCTCGCCGACAACCCCCTGATCTTCCCGGACGACACGATGCGCAGACACCTCGCCATCGCCCGGGACATCACCTCCACGGAACGGGTGGAGTTCGCCCAGCGGTGGAACAAGATCGTGGGATTGTAGGCCGGTTGCCGTGAGCTCGTGTGACCAAGCATTTTAGTTGGTCGGACCATGGCCGCGCTGACGTCGATGTTCAAGGATCTTTCTGCATCGCAGGCCTTTGGCAGGAGTGAGGCGTAGCCGATCGAGGCGTTGTCGGAGAGCGCGCCGGGGTGTCCGGGCCGAACCGTGGGATGCCGTTGCACAGGGCGAGCCAGTGGCTTGGGGGCAGCTGCCACCCCGCCGTCATCTGCCGTCGACGAGCGTAGTTGACGGGGCGTCGGTTTCATCCAGGTGGTGGGCGATGCGCTGGACGCCACATTCGAATTCCGTCCAGAGGCCTGCCTCGTTCAGCTGTTCGGGAGGGCCGGCAAGGAGCCGTCGGCAAGGGCTCGGTGGTGCGGGCGTTTCCCGTAGACGATCCACGGCCGGGAGTTCCTCTTCCCCACGACCGGACCAACGAGCAGCCAGGCACCCCGGTCCCGCCGTGTGGCGGCGCCCGACGCGGCGGGGAGACTGCTTGCCGCTCCAGGAGGCGAGGCGCTCCCCGTGGCCGACTTCGTCACCCACCCCGGTGCGCGGGTCCTGATCCGTCACCTTCCGCCGCCACGGCGGCCCGCACCCGCTGCTCCTCGCGAGCAGAGCCGACGTCCCGTTCCAGGAGTGTGCGGCTCACGGCTGTCGCGAGGTCTTCCAAGGCCCGTTTTTGCAGTTCCGCCTCGCGCCGCACGACCGGGCTCCCATTGCCGGCGGCGGCGTTCTCCCACGCGTGGAGTGCCTCCTCCACGCGTCCCCAGTCCGGATTCCTGTGCTCGCGCACGGCGACTGCTGCCTTCGCGGTGTCCGTCTCCAGGGCCTCGGCGAACCGCTCCGCCTCGGGGACGGCACGGCTGTCGGCCCGCGGGATGTGGCTCTCCATGAGCATCGCCGCGCGGCCGAACCTCTTGAGCGCCTCCTGTGCCTCCTGTGCCTCGCGTGACGTCAGCCCCCTGGGGCGGACGGGTTCCTGCCTTGCCCGGTCGTATGCCTCCTGCCAGGCGGCACGTGCCTCCCTGCTCGCCAGCAGTGCCCTGCGCATGTCGGCGTGATGCTCCCGGGTCGGTTCGGCGTAGTCGCGGAGCACCGCGGCCGCGTAGCGGCCGTTGGCGGCGAGCCAGTCCGCGAGCCGGCTCGGCAGCCGGGGTGTCTCCCATGCGGGGAACACCACGTACGCCAGCATCGCCAGGGCCCCGCCGAGCAGGGTGAGCACTACCCGCTCCGGGACTGTCTGCTTCCATGCCTGGCCGCCCATGCCGAGCAGGAAGACGACGTACGCGGCGGTGAAGCACTGGGAGTAGGCGTAGCCGGTACGGTTCAGCATGTACGACAGGCCCGCCGAGACCACCGCCAGGGCGCCGAACACATGGGCGTCCGGGCCCAGGGCCCGCACCATCCCGGTGGCGAGCGCGACCCCCGCCAGGGTCCCGGCGAGACGGGCCACCGCACGCGC
Organism: Streptomyces sp. NPDC054794; assembly: GCF_053611585.1. NCBI lineage: Bacteria > Bacillati > Actinomycetota > Actinomycetes > Kitasatosporales > Streptomycetaceae > Streptomyces > Streptomyces sp. NPDC054794. Next base: position 17,704 of record NZ_JBSHAQ010000088.1, read on the forward strand.
GTACGTCTGGTGGAAGTCCGGCCGCATCACCATCACCGAGGCGATGGGCGCCCAGTAGCCGTGGCCCAGGGGTAGCCGGGCGGCGATCAGATAGCCGAGCGTGGCCACCGCCGCCAGGCGGACGGCGTGCCGGAACACGGGCGAGTCCCGGCGGAGCTCGCGGCGGACCGCCCGGACGACGACCGGGACCAGCCGGAGCATTGTCGGGCGCACCAGGAACTGGGCGCCCGCGGGGCCGGGCGGCGTGGGCGTCCTCCCGAGCGCGCAGCCGCTCCCGGCGATCTCCAACGCCTCACCGAGCAGTTCCACGAGCCGCTCGGCGGCCTGCCGCGCGGGGCCCTCCAGCACCTCGTGCTCCTCGTCGACGCGCAGGACGTCCATGCACTCGGGCCGCACCTCGGGGGGAGTGCCGCGTCGGATCGTACGCGCGGCCGCATCCAGGACGTCGGCGGCCGCGTCGAGCAACTCCCGCGCGCGGTCCCGCCCGGGTCCCTCCGCCGGGGCGCCCACGTCCGGGTCGGCGAGCGCCGCGACCACCGGCCGAATGCGCTCGGCGAGTCCCCGGGGGCCGTGCAGGACGGGGGGACGGGTGCGCGCCTGTGACGGCGTCACGGCAGCCGCGTCCCGGGCCGTCATCAACGGCTCCGGGTCGAACGGGGCGGTCGGGTCGTGCCGCAGCCGGCGGGCGTAGTCCGCCACGGCGGCCAGGGCGTCGGCGAGCGCGTCACGATGCGCCCCCCAACGCCGGACCGGGAACAACAAGATCAGCACGGCCTGTACCACGCCCCCGAGCGCGATGACCCCGGCGTGCTCCAGGGCTCGCCCGACGCTCGTGGGCAAGGTGACGGTCACCAGCATGCTGCCCACGGTCGTCGCTGCGACGATCCCGGCGGTCGATCCGACGGCCCACGCCATTCCCGCGGCAAAGGCCCACACGGCCAGCAGCGGCAGGAACGTCACGAGTCGCCCCGCCGCCAGGTAGCCCACGAAGGTGCTGAGCGCCAGACCCGCGCCCGCGCCGAGCGCGACCACCTTGCGTGGACGCCAGCTGCGCTGGAAGGTGGCCCCACCCGCGGAGTAGGCGCCGAGGGCGGCAGACGCGGCATACGCAGGGGAGACCAGCCACAGCGTCGGCCCGATGACGATCGCCACCCCAGCGGCCGTGCGCAGCGCGAGCAAGGGCTCCAGCCGCGCCTCCTCGATCGTGAGCCCGGATCGCACGACCTCCCCGAAGGCCCGCAGCCACGTCACGGACGTGAGCCTAGCCGGAGCGCCCTGCCGGGTCGCGTCGGCCGCGCCGCCGCTTCCTGTGCGCTGCGGATAGGCGGGCGTACACCCCGGATCGGGTCGAACCCTTACACCACTTCTCGGACGCAACCTGAAATGCCGGAGGCCACTACCGACCTTGACGGAAGTCCTTGCGGACCGACCAAGACGGCAACCATGGCTTTGACTTCAGGAGCGGGTTCAGACCCGGCCTGTCGAGGAGGCGCCCGGCAAGCCGGCTCGGGGGAGGCGTCCGCCATCCGTTGAACCGGGCCGGACGCGGGCGATCGCCCCTGGTCCAGGTCCGACCGGAGAGCAAGCGAAACGCCGTCCGTCAGTCCCGGTGGAGCCGGGGTCGATCGCCACTCGTCGGCCGGACCGGTCCCCGGGAACAGGCGGACGGCGGCCCTCGGGTTCCTTACCGCTTGTGGCCGTTGCCGTGTCTGTTGGGATGCAGGACCACCTTGGTCCAGCCCGCGTCACGGGCGTCGAAGTGCTCGTAGGCGGTGGGGGCCTCGTCCAGGCTGAGCTCGTGGGAGACGACGAAACTCGGCTTCGCCTTCCCGCCGGCGATCAGATCCCGCAGCGCCCGGTTGTACTTCTTCACCGGCGCCTGCCCGGTCCCCATGCGCTGGCCCTTGAACCACATCATGCCGAAGTCGATGGGGACCTTGCCCTGGGCTTCCAGCTCCCCCTGGGCCTCCGCGCCGCCGGGGTCCTGGGGCAGGAACACGCCCACCACGCCGATGTCGCCCGTGAACCTGACCGAGTCGATCAGGCCGTTGAGCGTGAGGCTGGCGTCCTCGTGTCCCTCGGGGTCGTGTGCCTGGTAGCCGACGCATTCGCAGCCGTTGTCGGCGCCCAGACCGAGGGTGGCCTCCTTGACGACCTCCGCCGGGTTCTGCTCGGCGGTGTTGATCGGGACGGCCCCGATCTCCTCCGCCTTGCGCAGCCGGTCGGGCTGGTGGTCGGCCGTCCAGACGCGGCCGGCGCCCTTGAGGAGGGCGGAGTAGGTCGCCATCAGCCCGACGGGACCGGCACCGAAGACGATGGTCTGGTCGCCCGGCTTGACGTGGGCCATCTCGGTGGCGTGATAGCCGGTCGGGAAGATGTCGGCGAGCATCACGTAGTCGGTCTGCCGCTCGGCGGCGTCCTCGCCCAGACGCAGCGCGTTGAAGTCGCCGTAGGGCACACGCAGCAGCTCCGCCTGGCCGCCCTGGTAGGGGCCCATGTCGGCGAATCCGTAGGCGGCTCCCGCGAGGGCCGGTTCCGGCTGCATGGTCAGGCAGTAATTGGTCAGGCCCTGCTCGCACTGTTTGCAGAAGCCGCAGGCGATGTTGAAGGGCAGGACCACGTACTCGCCGACCTGGACCTTGCGGACGGCCGAGCCGACCTCCACCACCTGGCCCATGTTCTCGTGTCCCAGGTGCGGCCGGACTCGAACGAGGTGCGGCCCTCGTACATGTGCAGGTCCGAACCGCAGATGTTGGTGGTGGTGATCTTGACGATGATGTCGCCGGGGTGTTCGATCTTCGCGTCCGGTACGTCCTTCACTGTGACCGTTCGCGGTCCTTCGTATACCGCTGCTTTCATGGTGACTTCCCTTGATGTCGCGGCATGGCGGTGATGGAGAGGGCGCAAAGAGCCTGACTCTCGGAAGTGCTGCGACGGGGTCCGGGGCTCTGGCCCGCCTCCGCGGGCCGTTCACCTGGATCAGATGGAACGGTCGTTCGCCGTCGGCCCGCCAGGCGGAGCTTCGGCGCTCCGGCGGCGTTGCGTCCGGGTCCCCGTCGGTCCCCGAGGCGAAACCACCACGCACCGACCGATCAGCGGAATCTCCGGACCCGGACGACCACCAACCGACGGCACATCTCCGACCGAGGCCACCCGCTAGTCACCGTGGTCGTCCTGCAGCAGCAAGCTGCGACGCTCCTGTTCGCGCTTGGAGTAGGCGGCTGCCCGGATCGCCTCGTCGCTCTCCAGGCCCGATCCCAGCGCGCCGCCCACCGTGGCGACCGAAGCGACGAACCAGGACAAGGTCCAGTACTCCGTGGCGTGCAGCGGGGTTCGTGTCGTGGAAGCGAACAGCCGGTCGTTGAGGATGAACAGCGCCCACACCAGGTTGATGACCACCAGACCCACGTAGCAGACGATCACCCCGATACCCACGGTCACGACCGTCGAGGCGTTGTAGAGAACCGCCTTCTTCCTCGCCTCCGGCGACACCTCATCCGTTCGATGCCACAGGTCCGCGTCCACGATCAGCCAGCCGATCATGAGAGCGACAGACCCGACCATGGCGATCACCAGGCGCGGCGTGCCCAGGGAGGTGGCCAGGTTCCAGATGGTGGAGTTCACGGTGGCGACTGCTCCCGTGGCGAGTGCGGCCGCCAGGGCTTTCGACAAGCCCGGCACCAAGCGCCACGGCCGGTTGGCGCGGACCATACCGAGGAGCACCCTCAGGTAACCGCGCGGCCCACTGACGACGTACCGCAGATCGGCGATCTCCTCCTCACCGACCTGGCCCGGACGGATAGGCGCGAGACGACCGATGAAGGGCCCCCGCAGCGGCTGGCTTCCCAGAGGCCCCTCAGCCTCCGTGGCCTGCGGGCCCGCCAGGCTGAGCACGGCTTCTTCCACGGCCTGCTGGGCCCTCGTCTGCAGCCGGAAGCCCCCCAGCGTGGGAAGAGACAGCAGCGCCAGGCCGTGTTCGTGACTCAGATCCACCACGAGCTTGAGCCCATGCGAGTGCAGCGGAAGGTCGGTGAGGGCCACGACGATGTCCCAGTTCCCCTGACTTCCCCGGTCCATGATCCGGTGCAGCAAGGTCGACGGGTCCTCGGCCCCTGCGGTGAAGGGCTCACTGACCACCTCGACGTCGAACCGTCGTCCCCGGCCTGACCTGTCGGCGAGCCGATCAGGGAGCATCCGGGCCATGCGCTGCGCGATCTCCGTCGGCGCATCCGGATCCGCCAGAAGAGCCACGACCGTAACGTCCTGAGACGACACCCGCATGACTCCTTCTCGTCGGCTGTCCCCGCGATCGCACGTGGCCACAGGATGCCCCCGAGGTAACGCCGACACCCCGTGACACGCTGGCCTCTGCCGGCAGGTGCAGGCGGTACGGTCAGATCTCCTCGTGCTCCCCCGTGCAGGACCTGCTCCACCACCGGGCCACACGGTTGCGTGCGCCACCGCGAACACCAGCTCCGCGCCACCCCGGTCGGCGCCGCACGCCGTGCCACCGGACACCCCGCTTCGGTGTCCTGCCCGGGAGTTACGGCTCGAACCGCTCCCACGGCGCGCCCTGACCAGCGATCCGATGATGGGCCCGATTCGGTTTGGGACGGTCAGTTGCGGTCATTGCTGGTGGTGGATCTCGAACTGGATTGACTCTGGTGGGAGTTGGGCCGGGGTATTGTCGCCGGTGCCGCGAGCGCTACGAGCAGATCATCGCGGCCGACCGGGAACTGGTCGGGCGGATGCAGCGCATTCAGTTCACCATCGGATACCACGCGCTGGAGATCGAGCCGATGCAGCCGGTGGGCGGCGCGCATCCGGACCCGGCGAGGAGCCGTTCGGTGTTGATGTGTCCTTGCAGATGCGTGCCGACGACTCAGGGCTGTCGCTCAGTACGGTCCGCAGCTACCGGTTCGCCGCCCACCGCCGGCCCGAAGGGCGGCGTTGTCACGGTGTCTCCCGCAAGGTCCACTACGTCCTCGCGGGCATCCCGGACGACCAGGTGCGCTTCGAGACGATCGACGCCCCTCAGCTGGACGAACGCGCCCGGGTGCGGCACTGGACGACGGGTCTGGCCAAGAAGCACGTCGAACAGCTCCCGAACCGTCCCGAGACACCCGTGCAGAAGGTCGCGGCCATCCACCGCCTGGCCGACGACGACGCGGTCGCGGCCCAGGTGGCCATATATGTCCTGCGACGTCCAGCGGTCGCGGGGCGCGCGACCGGCCGGTGTACGCGGATACCGCTGGGCGTGCGCCGCTCCGGAGCGCGTGAACGCAGCTGGTGCGTGATGTTCTGAACTGGTTTGCGTGGATCGCTGGTCAGGGGGTCTGCCAGGGGGATGCGTTGCGTCACACCTCTGGGCAGCGGGTGAGGTCAGGGGGTGTGAGGGTGTCGAGTTGTGCTGCGAGGTCGGGGTGGTCGGGGGTGAGGTGGGGGCGGGCGTCGGTGAGGGGGCGGATGAGCTCGGCGGGGTCGTCGTGGGCGAGGGCGGCGTGGAGCCGGCTGAGCGGTTGGCGGGCCGCGGTGGGCAGGTCGGTGAGGGCGGTGATCTGGCCGGCGACGCGGCGCAGGTCGGCTGCGTTGCGGCGGGCCCAGGTGGCGGTGGTGCGCTCGGCGGCGCGGCGATCGCGGGTGGCCTGGACGCGTTGTTCGCCGGTGGTTCCGGCCGGACCGGGCCGGCCGCGCAGGTAGCGGCGCTCGGCGGCCTGCCGGCTGGCGACGCCGAGGGGGTGGGCGAGATCGGCCCAGCTGGCCCCCGCGTGGCGGGCGGTTTCGATCAGGCCGGTTTCCCATCCGGCGAGCTGCTCGCGTACCTGCCGCAGCAGCAGAAGCGAGGCCAGGGCCTGCTCCGGGCCGACATCGCGGGTCTCGCCGGTGCCGGGGACCTGGCGCCGGGCGGCATGCAGGGCGTCCTCTATGGCCTCCAGGGCTGCCGCGGCGGCGAGGAACGACGCCGGGCTTGGAGTGCCGGCGCTGGACGATGCCGGCTGGTCGGCCGTGGTCATGGGCACCTCCCTCAGTTGGTCATCCTTTGGACGACACCATGTTTGTCATCCATTGGATGACATGTTACAACGGTGTCAGTGAGGCGCATTGGCAGCAACTGCCCGAACCTTCTGGAGGTGTTTCCCGATGTTGATGCGCACCGACCCCTTCCGTGAGCTCGACCGGCTCGCCCAGCAGCTGATCGGCCCGGGCACCTGGTCCAGGCCGTCCCCGATGCCGATGGACGCCTACCGCGAGGGCGACCAGTACGTGGTGGCCTTCGACATCCCCGGCGTCACCGCCGAGGCGATCGACATCGACGTCGAACGCAACATGCTGACCGTCAAGGCCGAGCGCCGGCCCGTGACCAAGGCCGACGACGTGCAGATGGAGCTGTCGGAACGGCCGCTGGGCGTCTTCTCCCGCCAGATCGTGCTCGCCGACACGCTGGACACCGAGCACATCCAGGCCGACTACGACGCAGGCGTGCTCACCCTGCGCATCCCGATCGCCGAGCGCGCCAAGCCCCGCAAGATCTCCATCGGCGTCGGAACCGGCCACAAGGAGATCTCCGGCTGAGCCGGACCCGATGAGGGCTGAACAGCGGCGGAGGACGGGCATCCCTCTGATCTCCCCCTCGCCCGTCCTCCGCGCCCCTAGCCTGAAGAAGGGGTGACAGCCGACGTGACAGTGCGACGGGAAGCGTTCCTCGACCATGTGAAGGAACGCGGCGAATACGACACCCTGCACGAAGCCGAACGCGCGGCCCGTGTGGTGCTCGCCCTGCTGGGCGCACACCTGGTCGGCGAGGTACGCGCCCAGCTCGCGGCGCGTCTGCCGGAAGGCTTCGCCCTGATCCTGCTCAACCCGCTGCAGAGCGCCGAGCCGCTACCCCCGGAGCGGTTCGTGCGCGCGGCCGCGGCCTGGATCGAGGGCGCCACCGAACACACCGCGGCCTGGGACGTCAGCGCCGTCCTGTCCACCGTCGCCGACGCCGCCGGCGACGACCTCCTCAAAGAGATCCTGCTCCAGCTCCCCGCGGGCTACGACGTCCTCTTCGGCCGCCCCCAGTACACCTGACCACCCGCCCCCGGTGGCCGCACACCGGCCACCACGACCCTGGTGACAGAAAGGCAACCACCGCAGTGATGTCCGACCAGCGCGCACCGCTCCAGCAGCCCT
>NZ_JBSHAQ010000089.1:0-24060 GCF_053611585.1 Streptomyces sp. NPDC054794
GAAGTACTCGAGTCAGCCTGCCCGGCGTCCTGCGGCACGTTACGGGCGGCCAACCCGATCACGAACACCGCTACCCCAATACAAGTCGGAAGTACTGACGCAGCAGCCCGTTCGTGTTCTCGTTTGTGGGTCGCTGCCAGGGCGAGTGCGGATCGGCGAAAAACACCTTCGTCCCGGTCTCGAGCGCGAACTGGGCATGCCCGGAGAGTTCCTTCCCGCGGTCCCAGGTCAGGGTCTTGCGGAGCTGCTCGGGTAGCTTCGTCATCGACTCAGTCAGGGCAGTGTTCATCGCGACGGCGCCGTAACCGCCCAACGGCGGGCCGTTCTTCACCGGCGGCACCTCGCCCCAGCCCTCCATCCTCGGCAGATGCACCAGGAGTGTAGATCGGCTGCTGCGCTCGACGAGCGTGCCGATCGCGGACCGGCCCGTCCCAATGATCAGATCGCCTTCCCAATGCCCCGGGACCGCGCGGTCCTCGGCCTCTGCAGGACGTTCACTGAGGACGACATCCGCGGTGACATGCCCTTGCGGCTTGTTCCGTGACCTCGACCGAGGCTCTCGAAGTGCCCGCCCGGTGCGCAGGCAGGCGACCAGCTCCCGCTTGAGCGCACCACGGCCCTCGATGAACAGCGACTGGTAGATCGCCTCATGGCTGATGCGCATGGACTCATCCTCGGGGAAGTCGGCCTTCAACCGGTGCGAGATCTGTTCCGGGCTCCATGCTGTCGCCCACCGCCTGTCTTGCCGGTGCGGCTTGTTCAGCCCCTTCCACGGAGGCGTCTGCGGTCCCGCGACGACCGTCCCGTCAGGCCGGTGAACGTTCCCCGAAAGCCTCTCCTGCACGTACTCACGCAACCGGTCGTTGCCCAGGAGCTTCGCGCTCTTCGGGCGCTTGGCCGCCTGCTGAGCCTTCCACTGGGCGACCGTCGCGCGGTACTGCTGCTTGCCGCCGCGCGTGGCGGCGTTGCGGCGCAGCTCGCGAGAGATTGTCCCGGGGTCACGCCCCAGGGCGCGGGCGATCTCGCGCACGCCCTTGCTCGTCGCCCTGAGGATCGCAATCTCCTCGCGCTCCTCGAACGTGAGGTACCGGCCCGAGGGCTCGGCCAACGAGATCGGCGGCATGCCGCCAGCGTGACGAAACCACCTCGCAACCCACCGGCCACGACACGCCGACCGCCAGCGACGCCTCCACCGTCGTGACCCCCGTGGCGATCAGTCGCCAGAACTGGCGCTGCACGACCCGAGACGGATCAGGCCGCCCCGGCGAACGCATCGCCGGCCGCAACGCACGGTCAGCGCGCCACTGCCGACGCCGCCCCTCCGGAACATCGCTGGTCTTCAAACTCCAGTCCGCCGTGGCCACGCCGCACACCTCCGAGATCAGGGTGTTGCGACGACCGGTTGAATCCACCCTGCACTCCGTGATCGGAGTGGATGATGGTGCCACCCGGCCGCGGGGAGCGGCTGCCGATAGCCATGGCCAGGGCGTTGGTGGTCAGTGCCGCAGTGGGCGAGGCGTCGATCGACCAGCCCACCACGCGTCGCGAGAATGTGTCCAGGACAACCGCGCAGTACACCTTGCCCTCCAGAGTGGGGTGCTCGGTGATGTCGGTGACCCATAACTGGTCCCGGGCGTGACGGGTGAAGTTCCGCTCGACCAGGTCGGTGACGGACGGGGTCACGTGCTTGGCGCGGGGGCGCCGGTTACCGGGCAGGCCATGCAGGCCGGCGCGCTGCATCAGCAGTTCCACTGTGCCGTGGCTGACATGGATGCTCAGGCCCAGACCGAGCTCCGCGTGCACCCGGCGGGAGCCATAGGTGCCGCGTGAGGCGGTGTGGATGCCCACGATGGCCTCGGTCAGCCAGGCGTGCTTGACCAGTCGGTTCGACGGCGGCCGGTCCCGCCAGGCGTAGTACCCGGACTCGGCGACATGCAGCACCCGGCAGGCCAACTGCACCGGCAGGTGCTCACGAGCCATCACGCGGATTGCTTCGAACCGCCTTTTGGGGACGTCACCTCACCCAGCAGCTCGGCAGCCCGCCGGTGGATGGCCAACTCAGCCTCCAGCTCGGCGATACGCTTGCGGGCCGCAGTGAGTTCGGACAGGTCGCTGCTGTTCGTGCCGGGCAACTGCCCCGTATCGATGAGGTGCTGGCGACGCCAGACATAGATCGTCTGGTCGCTGATGCCGAGGAGTCGGGCGACCTCGGCGACCTTCCTTCCGGATGCGACGAGATCGAGAACCTTGCGGCGGAATTCGGGCGGATAGCTGCGGGGCATCATGGCCTCCGAAGGCTGCTGGATCGTCAATTGTCCAGCAACCCGACTCCATCAGAACCGGGGCATACCAACCCACTCGGCGGTGGCCAACTCGACCTGGGAGAGCGTCTTCCATGGCTGCTGGGGTTTGATCAACTCGGTCTTGAACAGACCGATCGTCGACTCCATCAGTCATACGCGTCACCGACGGATCCGATGCTCGCCGCGATGCCAGCGGCGTTTAGGTGCTCGGCGAGTTTGAACGATGTGTATTGGCCCGGCGTCGGAGTGGTGGATCAACTCGCCTGGCTGGACAGACCGTTGGTCGCGATCGCGTTGCCAGATGGCCATCTCCAGGGCGTCCAGGACAAAGACGGTCTCCTTCACGGTGGCCGCGGACCAGCCGACGATCCGGCGGGAGAAAGTGTCCACGACGAACGCGACATAGACGGTCGCGGACCAGGTCTTCACGTGAGTGAAGTCCGCCACCCAGCACCGGTTCGGAGCGGCGGCGACGAAGTCGCGGTCGACCAGATCGGGGGCCCGCTGGACCTGTCCGCCGGGGATCGTGGTGATGACGCGTTTGCCGCGCACCGCGCCCTGGATACCAAGCTCGCGCATCAGGCGCTCGACAGTACAGCGGGCCACCGCATGTCCCTGCCGGTTCAACTCGCGCCAGATCTTCCGGGCTCCGTAGACACGGTAGTTGGACGTATAGACGCCCTGGATCCTCTCCTTGAGTACCTCGTCGCGCACGGAACGGGCGGAGGGCGTTCGGAGGCGCTTCTTGTGGGCGTAGTACGTGGAAGGGGCGATCTTGCAGTCGTGTGCGGTGAGCGTCCTGCAGATCGGCTCGACCCCGCCGAAGCGGTCCCCGTGCTCGTCGATGAACGCTACGAGCGCGTGTGTGGCCGGTCGAGCTCGGCCGCGAAGAAACTCGCCGCGGCCTTCAGAATCTCGTTCGCCCGCTTCAGCTCGGCGTTCTCCTTCCTCAGCACCTTGAGCTGAGCGGACTCCTCCGTCGTCGTCCCCGGACGCTGCCCCGCATCGATCTCCTGCTGCTTCACCCAGTTCCGCAGCGTCTCGCGGGAGCCGATGCCGAGCTTGTCCGCGACCGCCTGCAAGGCGGCCGTCTCGTTCGGGTAGTCGTCGCGCACTTCGGCGACCATGCGCACCGCGGGGCGGTTCATACTGGTGTACCGCTGATTGGGTGCAGAGGGTTCACGCAGATGGTTCTACGGATCGGGCCTTCCGCTCTCGTTATCGTCCGGTCGACGGTTAGCATGGAGCCGACGTCAAGCCCCTGCGCCACGCGTATCCCGGGTTGACTCGGGCGGGGTGCACTTTAGAGCGTGATGGTGGGGGAGTCCTTGGACCGGAACCCGAGCGTGCTGCTTATGGGGGTCGGCACGTTCGGTTCGACTGTTCAGGACGACGAGGAGTCCCCGGTCGGCGCGCGTGGCTGGGACGAACTCCCGTTCGTCGCCGAGCTGGTGCCGAGGTTGGTCGTCGGCTACCAGCAGCTCTCGTACGCCGTGGACGTCCTTCACAATCCCGACCTGGCAGCGGTGGATCACGGTTGGCGCCGGGCGAGTAGCGAAGGATTCAGGATCGTCCACGTCATCTCGCATGGAACCACCACGCTTCCGGACGGACGGCGGACACCGGATCCCGAACCGCTGTTCATGGTCCCGTCGGACGGCGTGATCGGACCGGAGAGCGCGGTCGACCTGTGGGTGCGAAGCGCGCACCTCCGATCGGAGCCCATGCTGTTCGTGGTCGACCTCTGCCATGCTGGCCGGGCAGCCCGGATCGCGCAGCTGGCCAGAGCCTCGGACGAGGAACTTCACGCTTGGGTGATCGCCGCTACCAGTCCTGACCGCCCTGCTTTCAACGGTGCCTTCAGTGCGGCCGTGGCCGATGTCCTAGAGCAGATCGCCGCGAATGGCCTCGATACCGACCGGTCCCTGCGCTACGTGCTGTGGGACAAGGCGGTCCCCGCGATCCAGCGCAGGCTGCGCGAACTCGGCAGTAGCCAGTTGGTGCACTCCACCAGGGTCGACGTGGCACGTGAGCGGCACCTGCCCTTCTTCCCTAATCCGCGCTGGGTGGACAATCCTCAGTTGGAACGCGTCCGCACCATTGACCCGCCGGTGCGCGAGTTCGCCACCGATGTAGGGGCCGAGCACTTCATCGACAAGGTCGGTAACTACTTCGTCGGCCGCGACCGTCAGCTCGCCGAACTGGCTCCCTGGTTGGACGATCCGACCGGCGGCGGCCTCACCCTCGTCACGGGGGCGCCGGGCTGCGGCAAGTCTGCCCTTCTCGGAGCGATGGTGTGTGCCGGCCACGAGGAGGTCATCGAGGCGGTGCCGGAGATCCGCGCCTACCTCGCGGCCCAGCACCCGGACGGTGTCCCTTCGCCCAATCCTGCGCTCAGCGCGTTCCATGCCCGCAACCGCGGCCTCGACGCGGCTCTGGCCTCGCTGGTCGCACAGTGGCGACTGCCTCGCAGCACGGAACACCGCAGCGAGCCGTGGACCGTTGAAGAGCTGCTGGTGGCACTTCGGTCACTGTCGGAGCCACCTTCGCTGATCTTCGACGGCCTGGACGAGGCTGATGGACCCGAAGACCTGATGCGAGACCTGCTGATACCGCTGGCCTCCACCCTGCGCCCCGACGGCGTCCCGGTCTGCCGCCTGGTCGTCGGCACCCGTCGGTGGCCCCTGTTCCGCCCGCTGTTCGACCTGGCGGCCGCCGACGGTACCCTGGTGGACTTGGACGAAGTCTCCGACCAGGAGCTGCGCGAGGACCTCGCCAAGCATTTGACCCGCCATCTCGCGGACTTGCCGGCCTACCGCGGACCGGTCCAGCGGGCCGTCCGGAAGGCTCTGGCCGACAGCGTCGCCGATGCGCTCACCGAGGACGAGCACCGCATCCGAGAATGGGGGCCGTTCCTGGTCTCCCGGATCTTCGTCCGCGCGCTGGAATCGCTCGATGCCCCCCAGGACCCGCGGAGCGCCGCCCGCCTCGGCAAGAGCGTGCCGCTCACCCTGCCCGAGGTGCTGGAACTGGACCTGAGCCTCCAAGCGGACGGCCCCCGGCTCCGGGCCGTCCTGGCTGCGGTGGCCTGGGCCAAGGGTGAGGGATTCCCCACTGAGGCGGTCGCGGCTGTCGCCCCGGAATTCGACCCGGAGGTGACCGAGGACAACGTCCGGCAGCTCCTCGACACCGCCCACTTCTACCTGCGGACCGGTGCCGAGACCGACGGCTCCACCCTCTACCGGCTCTTCCACCAGGGCCTCGCAGACTACTTGAAGGCCCATCCCTATGCGATTGCGAGTGCGGAATGAAGATCGTGGGCATCCACGGCATCGGCAATCACCGTCCCGGTGAGACGGCCGAGTCCGCGCGCCGCAAACTGTCGACGATCTGGGCGCGCAGCCTGGGAGCGGACCCGTCCGCCGTCGAGGTCGTGTACTACGCCGACCTCCTGCGGGCACCCGGGCGGCAGAGCGACGACGACGGTCTGGACGGCCTCACCGACGCCGAGGCGGAGCTGCTGTCCCAGGTGCTGGCATCCATGCCCATCGGAGCCGGAGCGGTACCCCAGGGCCGGCTGACCTCCCTTCACCGCTCCTACCTCGCAGACCTCGCCGCCTCCTGGGCCTGCAGCGAACGGGTCATGGAATGGTTCATAGTGCGGTTCGTCAAAGAAGTCGCGGCGTACCAGGCCATGACTGCGGCGCGCGAAGCGGTACAGGCACGGCTGCGTACGACGCTGGAGCGCGTTCGGCCCGATGTGCTGATCGCCCATTCGCTCGGCAGCGTGGTCGCCTACGAGACACTCCACCTGCTCCCAGCCACCGTTCCGGTGCCGCTCTGGGTGACGCTCGGATCGCCACTCGCCCTGCCCAAGGCCGTCTTCGACCGGTTGACACCGGCACCGTCCGGTGGCCGCGGCGCCCGGCCGGCCGCCGTGCAACGCTGGGCGAACCTCGCTGACCGGGGCGACCTGGTCGCCATTCCCCCCAAGGGGATCTCACGCCGGTTCAGCCAAGTGGAGAGCGATAACGACTGCTCCATCCACGCCTTCGACTTCCACCTGGCCGCGAACTACCTGAAGACCAGCGAACTCGCCGCGCTCCTCGACACGGTCCAGGCAGAGGACGCAAACGACGATGAGTGACGACGTGTCGGCCGGGCCCGACATCGCGGAACGAGTCTTCCGCCGGTTGATGCAGCAGGTGCGCATCAGAGGCTTACGACGTTGGGACCATGCCTCCCCCTACCTTCAGCGGCACGCCGCCGAGCACGCGGAGGAGTGCGGCTACCTGCATCTACTCTTTCGGGACCTGGAGTTCTTGGTGCACGCCGACCCACGGTCGGTTCTCACCGCTGGCAGACTGCCGCACGTCGCCTCCGCCCGCCTGATGCTCGTCTACCAGGCATCCCTGGCCCGACACAGCAACGCGGGCCCGGATGCGCGCCGCCACATTCTGGCCGTCGACGCCCTGCGGTACGGGGGGCGGGCTGTCAGCGAGCAGCTCTACAACCCGCCGCACAGTGCACCGGCTCCCTGGCAGTGCCGCTGGTCCACCGCGCAGAACATCAGCTCCGCGCTGATCGGCACGCTGACCCGGACCAGTGAGCCGATCCGATCCGTGGCCATCGGAACGGTGGGCGAGTCGGACTTCGCGGTGACCGCAGGAGACGACCACACGGCCCATGTCTGGGATCTCGGCGAAGGCACCCTTCTACACGAACTCCGCGGCCATGCCGCGCCGTTGACCGCCCTCGCGGTCGGCGCCATGCCTCCAGTCCACGTGGTCACGGCAGACGCCCACGGCGACCTGCGCTGGTGGAATGCCCCGGCTGGCGAACTACTCGGCGAGATCACTGGCGCCCACGCGGGCGCGGTGACGGGCCTGCTGCTGGCCAAGGTGGACCGCGCTCCAGTCGCCGTGACCTGCGGCGCTGACCGAGCGGTCCGGAGCTGGGGGCTGCAGACCGGCCAACCCCGTCATCTCCTCGCGGAGGTGGCGTCCTCAGCCGCGCAAATGGCCGTGGTGTATGGCTGGGACGGTAAGCCGCTGGTCGTGATCGGTGACGGCGGCTGGGTGATCGCGGTCGACCTCACCACGGGCGAGGAGGTGAACCGCCTCTCGGCCGGTACCGATCCGGTGGTCGCCGTGGCGGCCTTCGACGACGAGGGGAGCCCGGTCGTGGTGCTCGCCACCGAGAACGGCCAGTGCCATGTGTGGGAGGTAGCCGATTCCGAGCCAGCCCTCGGTTGGTCGTGGCAGCACGGCACGGTTTCGGCGCTGTCCGTGATCGACGCGGGGGAGGAGACAGTCGCTGTCGTCGCCGGCGCGTCCGGGGCGATAGAAGTCCGGACAGTGAACGACGGCCAGTTGCTGCATACCTTCAAGCGTCACGACGGGCGGGTGACGGCCCTGGCCAGCAGCCTCGCCGGACCTGCGCCGACAGCTGCGTCAGGCCATCGCGACCTCTTGGAACGGAAGCGGTTACGGCCGCCGGACCGACGCTCGCAGATCCTCGCCGCCCTCTCCGGCAGGATGTTGCTGTCGGGTTCCGAGGACCGCACGCTCCAGGTGTGGAACCTCGGTGACGGCCGCCCGCTACACACCCTGACCGCCCACCAAGCGGCCGTACGCGCGATCGCCGTCACCAACTCGAAGGAGGGCGTGCCGCTTGTGGTCAGCTGTGGCGACGACGCGACTGGCCGGATCTGGCACCTGCCCCGCGGCCGCGGGATCACGGATGCCACCCGCGACCCCCAGAGCACCGAGGCCCTCGCGGCGGCCCGAGCAGGCGGGCGGATCCTGATCGCGACGGCCTGCGACGACCACCTGGTGCGGATCTTCGACGGCTCCGACGGCAAGGTTGAGAAGGCTTACACCGTGGGACGCCACGCAGTGACCGCGCTAGGCCTCGGTGCCACCGCTGGCGGTCCGGTCGTCGTCGCGGCCACCGCCGACGGTGCTCTCTCTGCCCGCCGCGCCGCTAGCGGCCAGGTGCTTTGGCGGCTGCCCCAATCCCCCAACCCGGTCGCGGCTTTGACTGTGGGCGGATCCGCCCGGCGGCCGGTGGTGGTCGTCCTCCGGGCCGACGGCCAGGTGCACGTCCACGAGCTGGGCAGCGGAACCCGGCGGACCCGCGGTCCGTACGCTGGCCCTGGCGCCATCGCGATCGCCACGGGCCGGATCCGGGAGAAGCCGGTCGCGGTCATCGGCCATCGCGACGGCCTGATCGATGTATGGGACCTGGCGTCCGGCCAGCTACGCCGGAGCTTCCGTACGGGCGCCGCGGAACTGACCGGCGTGGCCTTTGGCACGAGTAGGTCGTGCTGCCTCATCGCGTCTCGTCACACTGACAAGACCATCCGGGTCTGGGACGCCGACACCGGTCGCGCCACGGCCCGGTTCGGAAGTGACGGCGCGTCGGCGCCGATTGTCGGAACAGCCTCCGGTCGACAGGTCGTCATCGAGGTGGACACGGACGGTGCCGTGCAATTTTGGGACGCCAAGACGGGCGAACCCCGCGCCAACGTGTGGCTGCCGGAACGGGCGGTCGCCCTCGCCATGGCCGACGGCGTGCTGGCCGTCGGTTACGGACGGGAACTGGCCCTCCTGTCGGCCTGGGACGACCCGGGGCCGTGGCACGACGACTCACCGGAGCCGAAGACCGAGTCGGGCCGCGCGGGGCTGGCGGCCCGGGCACCCCGGACCGGCCGTGTGTCCCACCTCGACCTGGCGGTTCTTGTCACCCTTCAGCGGCGCGGGCCCCAGGACCGCGCCGAACTGAGAGAAGTACTCCACGCCAACTGGTCGATCAGGAAACTGAAGGACGCCCTGGTCGGACTGGAACGACGCGGCCTCGTCCATCAGGTCGCCGGCTCGGTCCGATACGAGCTGTCCGAAGCGGGCCGAGCGTTCCTCACCAGTGCGGATCCCGCGCGCCTCACCAGATCGGGCCCTCCTGTCCGGCTCCGTTCCTTAGCCGGAAGGATTCGCCGGGCGAGTCCATGACTCCGACGGTCTCTCGAGATGCGGCCGGGGAAGCGCCTTGCCGGGCGCGTGACCCTGGCTGGCTCACCCCTCAGACACGTGCGGGCATGTGTCGCGCTGCTGCTGGTAGCTCCCTGGCACACCGGTGCCCACAGCCGCCCAGAAGATGTGGACGATCGCGTTATTGGTTCTGGCCGCGATGCCGTGAATCCCCAGGTCATGGCGCGAGTGCGGGAACGTTTCTCGTGGGGATTGCCCAGGTATGGGGGCTGTGGGGGTTGAGGATGTGCTGTTTCCCGGGATCGATGTGTGTGTCACGGCGGTCCGTGTCGCCGCGGATGGGGTGGGCGTCGAGGCGTCGGCCTGCGGTTGGGCGCCGTCTTGTCCGGACTGTGGTTGTCCAGGGCGTCGCATCCACTCTCGCTATACACGCCGGCTGGCTGAACGCCCGGTGGTGGGACGGCGATTGGTGATCTCGCTGCAAGTGCGCCGGTTCTTCTGTGAGCGACGCACCTGCAATCGGCGAACCTTCGCCGAGCAGGTCCCGGACCTCACTGAACGGCAGCGGCGGCACAGCGTCGGCCTGCGCCGATGGATGCGAACCATCGCCACGTTCCTGGGCGGCCGCCCCGGTGAACGCCTGTGCCGAACACTGCAGTTACCGGCTGGCCGCACCCACCTGCTGGGCCTGCTCACCGCCCCGGCAGTGCCCGAGCAAGCGCCTCGGGTGCTGGGGGTCGACGAGTTCGCCTTCCGCAAGGTTATCTCGAGCTGATCGCATGTGTAGGGCTGTGACCTGCTCTGTCTCGTCGAGGACGGTGTCGTTGACGAGACAGAGCTGTTGTTCGTGGGTGGCGTCAGCAGGGGCCGATCGTGACGGAAGTGTGTCGTGGTGCGGTCGGTTCGTCGAGGACGGGGAGGCCAGCGGCTCGGAGTTGCCCGAGTGCGTGGGCGAGTTTGCGGCGGAGCCGCTGGTTGTCCTCGGTGAGGTCGCGGTTGCGGGCCAGGGCGATCTCCAGTCGTTGGGCGAGCGAGGCGTCACTGCCGCGTTGTCGAGCGGGCGCCTGCGTCGGCAGCGGGCGGCGGTCGAGGGCTCGCAGCCGTTCGATCTCGGCTCGGAGGTCGGGCTGGGTGTAGAGCCAGGACCGGGAGACCTCCGCGGCCCGCGCGACGGCTTCGAAGGTCACCGGGGCGCCGGCGATGTCGAGTTCGCGGAGGGCTCTGACGGTCTTGGCGCGGGTCAGCTCGTGGCGCTGGCGGGCCGAGACCGCGAGGTGGGAGCTGTTGTCAGCCCGCATCGGAAACCACCTCCTGTGTCGGGTTGTTGTCCTGGTCGAGTGCGGTGATGATGCGGTCGAGGTTGCCGAGGACCTGCTGGTTCATCTCGACGAGCCGCTGCTGGCCCCGTGCCTCGGCGGCCGTGACGATCTGGAGAACCTCCTCGCGTTGCCGCCGGTGTTGAGGCAGCAACTCCGGGGTCGTGATGAACATCGGGCAGGTCAGGCCCCGTTGACTGAACGAACTACGGGGATTGTGCAGTTCAGGGGGCAGATGGGGTCTTCGGTCGCTACGGTCACCGGTCGTGATGAACGATGCTCCCGGACGGGACCTGGCGGCACTGGTGGTTCCTCGGTGGGGCCGGCTGATGGAAACCGGCAACCGGTACGAGCCCTATCGGCTCCTCGATCCCACGGTGTGACCGTGGAGGCGGTCGCCGTCTACTTCCAGGAGTTGTTGGCCGCAGGGAAAGCTCCGTCGACGGTCCGCTCCTATGGGATGGATCTGCTTCGGTGGTGGCGTTTCCTGCAGGCACTGGACATTCCCTGGGACGGTGCGACCCGAGCGGAGGCCAGGGATTTCAGTCGCTGGATTCAGCTGGTGGTCAAGCCGAGACGGGGCAAGACGGCGGCTCGACGATCGGCCCAGGTCAGTGTCTCCCCGAACCCGGTGACTGGGAAGCCGTCGGCCGGGCCTGGCTACGCGCTGACTACCGTCGCGCACAGCGAGACGGTGTTGCGACGGTTCTACGACATCCACCGCGACGCGGGGTCCGGCCCGCTGCTCAACCCGTTCCCACTGGATCTGTCACGTCGCTCCGGCCGGGCGCACGCGCACCACAACCCGATGGACGGCTGGAAGCCCGAGCGGGTGGGGCGCTACCGGCCCAACCTTCCGCAGCGGATCCCGCGCTCGATTCCCGACGAGTGGTTCAACGAGCTGTTCGCTGCGCTGCCCTCCCACCGCGACCGGGCCCTGGTCGCGCTCTGGATCTCCACCGGAGTACGCGCATCGGAGCTGATCGGCATCCGCCAGCGCGACATCGACCCCGGCCAGCAGTTGATCAGTGTGGTGCGAAAGGGCTCGCGGGCGGTGCAGCAGGTGCCGGCGTCGGCGGACGCGTTCGTGTGGCTGCGCCTCTATCAGCAGGAGGTACACGGCGAGGTGCCACGCGGTCGCACCCAGCCGGTGTGGTGGACACGGCGGCGCCCGTTTCGGCCGCTGACCTATCACGGTGCACACCGAATGTTCGAGCGGGTCAACGCCTCGCTCGGCGCCGATTGGACCCTTCACGATCTACGACACAGTGCAGCCGTCCGCATGGTGCGCGACCCGAAGTTGACGTTGGCTGATGTGCAATGGGTGCTCGGACATGCGCATTTGTCCGCCACGGAGGTGTATCTGACGCCGCGCAAGGACGAAGTCGTGGCGGGGGTGCTGGCCCATCACGAGCGTCAGGCCCGTGAGCGCAGCCAGCCGGTGCCGCCGCCTCCGGCGCCGGGCTACAACCCAGCGTCGCTGGACGTCTTGTTCGGCCGGATGTCATGACCGCGGTTGTCAAACACGTGACGCGCAAGCCGTTGGAGGCCACGAATGCGACGGCGGAGCAGGCGCAGGCGAGGAACAGCTATCTGCGGGCGCGTTTTCCGGCCCGGGCGGAAGAGCTGTGGTGGCCGTACACGGCACAGCCTTTGGAGGAGACGCTGCGGCGGCTGACCGCGCCGCCATTCGACTCGGCGGCCAATGGGACCCGAGCCGGTCGTCGACGCGGGGTGGCCAAGCTGCTGCGCTGGCTGTCGAGCTTGCCGGGAGATACCTGGCAGCAACGGTGGAGGGCCAGCGGCGCGGAGGATCTCCCCGGTGCTGCCTGGGTGGATCTTCCGCTGCGGTGGCTGCGCGAGCGCGGTCACTCGCCGTCACATGACCGCGATGACTTGTCCTCGGGGCTGCTCATGCTGATCTGCGGGGACGTCATCCGACCTGGTCTGCCCTGGATGCTCACCCGCACCCATCGGTATCTCGCCTCCGTCATGGCCAAGGTCCGGGACCCCGACGGGTTCGCGCGCCTGCACCATCTGGCCGAGTCCGGGCCGGCGAGCTCGCGCAAGGACGCCCAGATCGCCGCGACACGCATCGCCACCCTGCTGGCCTGCAAGGGCGGACAGATCCGCGACATCGCGGTCGGCGACTGCGTGGAACTGGTCGACGCCCAGCGCCGGGTGCATGCCCGTGGCGGGCAGAAGAAGGTCGACTTCTATCTGCGGCTGCGCGCCCTGGGCATCTTCCCCGAGGACCCCCCGGCAACGATCCGGGCATTCGGTCTTGCCCTCGGCCAGTTGAGCATCGAAGAGCTGGTGGATCGCTACCGGATCCAGTGCCGGCCGGTTCGCGATCTGATCGTGGACTACCTGAGGGAGCGGCAGCCTGCGCTGGACTTCGCCAGCCTCGACGCGGTCTCGCGCACGCTCGCGGGACTGTTCTGGGCCCGGGTAGAAGCCCTGGCGCCGGGGATTGACTCGCTGCGGCTGCCACCAACCGTGGCCCGCGCCTGGAAGGAGGACTTGAAGGTCAAGAAGCGCACCGTCACCGGCCCCGACGGTAGCAGCATCGAGGTCTCCAGTCCGCGGCTCAATGCCAAGGACGAGCTCATGCGAGTGCGGGCCTTCTACCTCGACATCGCGCAGTGGGCGGCCGAGGAACCAGGCCGCTGGGCGCCATGGGCCGTGCCCTGGCCCATCAGCGACGACGAGATCCGCAAGGCGAAGGAACGCAGACGACGCAAAGCCCGGATGGACCAGCGCACGCGCGAGCGACTACCCGTCCTGCCCGTTCTGACCAGCACCGCCGACCGTCGGCGACGCGCGGCCGCCGACCTGCTCCAGGTGTCGAGGAACACCGAGCCCGGGGCGCTGATCCCCGGCACCGACGGGTCGCTGCGCAGAGCCATCGCCCCCACGGCGGCGGGCCACCTCACCTGGGCCGAAGAGACGGCATCCGGCGGACGGCGACGGAACCTGACCTACGAAGAAGAGGAGGCATTCTGGGCATTCGCCACGATCGAGGTCCTCCGTCTGACCGGCATCCGCAACGAGGAACTCCTGGAGCTGACGCACCACAGCGTCACCCAGTACCGGCTCCCGTCCACCGGCGAAGTCGTACCGCTGCTGCAGATCGCCCCGTCCAAGACCGACACCGAACGACTCCTCTTGGTCAGCCCGGAACTCGCGGACGTCCTCAGCGCCATCATCAGCCGCTTGCGCGGCCCCGACGGGGCGATACCGCTGGTGGCCTCCTACGACGTCCGCGAGAAGGTCTGGAACCCGCCGATGCCGCTGCTGTTCCAGCGCGATGTCGGCTCCGAACACCGCGCATTCACGCCAACCGCGATCCGAAAACTGCTGATCAACACCCTGTCCACCACCGGCCTGACCAGCGCCGACGGCGAGGCGCTTACCTTCTCGCCCCATGACTTCCGGAGGATCTTCGTCACCGACGCCATCATGAACGGCCTGCCGCCGCACATCGCCCAGGTGATCTGCGGGCACAGAAGCATCGAGACCACGATGGGGTACAAAGCGGTCTACCCTGCCGAGACGATCGAGGCCCACCGAGCGTTCATCGCCCGCCGCCGAGCCTCTCGCCCAGGCGAAGAATACCGAACCCCAACCGCGGAGGAGTGGGACTCCTTCCTGGCCCACTTCGAGAAACGCAAGGTGTCCATCGGCACCTGCGCACGCGCCTTCGGGTCTCCTTGTGTCCATGAACACGCCTGTGTCAGATGCTCACTCCTTCGACCCGACACGGCCCAAGGGGCACGGCTCGCCGACATCCGTGACAACCTGATCGCCCGCATCGCCGAGGCCGAGCGCGAAGGCTGGCTCGGCGAGGTGGAGGGCCTGCAGGTCAGCCTCGCCGGCGCCCAGGACAAGCTCGCGCAGCTCGATGCCGAGGCGACCCGCCGATCCAATACGGTCAGCCTCGGCATGCCGGCCCTCGGCCAGATCGCCCTCGGCAGGCGGGAGACGAAAGAGTCCTCTCCAACTGCTGACTAGGCCGCGGCCGGTAGTTCAGAGATCGGTCCCTGGCCTCACTCGGCGCGGCGTCCGACCCGCAGGACGCTCAGATAACGGCGTGATGCTCGATCGCCCATCCGCGTGCGGATGCGCTCGGCGATGGCGTCGAGAAGGGGCTCACGGACGTCGCGGTCGAGCCTCCGGTACAGCGACAACGAGCGAAGGTGATCGGCAAAGCCGTCCCCGTTGAACCACTGAACGGTTGGATACCAGCGCACGATCGTTGGGCCGAACAATCCCCCGGGATCGTCGACCAGGCCCCAACCCTCGTCGGTGGTGCGCACGTCGTCCTCCAGCGGCGGATGACCCCAGCCGGGGTTGCCGGGACAGAACCGCTCGTGCAGATCGGCGGTCTCGGCATACACCTCCGGTTCTCCCGGCCGACGGACAACGACGTGGCCGAGCAGCGCCATCCAACCCCCGGGAGAGAGCACGGCGTGCGCCCGCTGCCAGCCAATCGACGGGTCGACCCAGTGCCAAGACGATGCAGCCACGAGAACATCGAAGCGTCGACCGCGGTCGTCCCACTCCTCAAATGTCGACGTCTCGACTTCGACGTTGTGAAAGGAGGCGATCCGCTGGCGAGCGAGTGCGGCCATGTCCGTGCCCGGCTCAACGGCGGTCACTGAGCATCCGAGCGCTGCCAGCGTGCGCGTCGCCTGACCGGTACCGCAGCCCACCTCCAGCACCGACGACCTTTCGTCCATGCCGGTGATGGCGCCAAGGTCCGCGAACAGTTCGTCGGGGTATCCCGGCCGGACCCGGTCGTAGAGTTCCGGCACCTCGTTGAATACTCGGCCGAGATCGTGTCGATTCGGGCGCATCTGCGGATCATCAGTCACGAACGCACAAGCTACGAGGCTCGTCCACGCAGAGCCACTGGTTTACCGGCAGCCGCTGACCCGCTGCCGCCGGTAGTTCAGAGAAGCAGGCGTTCGCATGCGGACAGGTCTTGATCACCGGCAGACCGCAGTAGCCGTTGGGCAGGGCCTAGGTGGCGCGGCCGACGCGCTGCTTGGCCCAAGCGGCCTTGGCGAGCGGACCATCGGGGTCGAGCGTGACTCTCTCACCGTTGATGTCGACCTTGCGGGCCTTCTCCCAGTGCCGGCGGACGGTGGTGTCGTGCAGCCGGGCGTAGTGGGCGGTCATCTCGTGCGAGTCGTGGTCGAGGATCTTGCGTACGACTTTTTGTGGGACGTCTCGGTTGATCAGCCGGGTGCCCAGGGTGTGCCGCCACTGGTGCGGGGTCAGGTGGACGGGGCGGCCGTGCTCGTCGCGGACGTCGCAGCGTTCCAGCCAGGGCGTGAGGACCTGGCGGTAGGTGTCGCCGTTCATCGGCTCGGTGCCGTGGACGTTCTTCAGCTTCCTGGGGAAGAGCACCGGGATGCCGGACGGCCAGCGTTCGAGAAGCCGTTGCTGCTGGTCGCGGATGTCCTGCTGGAGTTCTTCGTCGATCGGGACGAGGGCCTCGCGGTTCATCTTGTGGTTGAGGTAGCGCAGGTAGGGGGCGCCGTCGGCGTCGTGCGCGAGGCCGTCGAAGGGCAGCCGGGTGGTGTCCTTCAGACGGAGTCCGCAGCGCATCAGGATGAGGGTGATGAGCCGGTAGGCGGGGTCCTGCCAGCGGTCGAGGTTCGCCGGGTCCTCGACCTGGGCCATGACGTGCTCGGCCAGGGCCCTCGGCAGGCGCTTGGTCTCGCGCGGGACGTCCTCGGTGAACAGCACCGCGTCCGTGGGCAGGGTCGTGTCCCAGCGGTGACGGCGGATGTCGGTGAGGAAGATGCCGAGTTGGCCGCTGATCCGCTGGTGGTGGTGTGTGCTGCCGCCCAGGCCGTGCAGCTCGGCGAGGTAGCGTTCCAGCACTGCCCGGTTGACCTTCGCCAGGCCGGTGATGCCGAGTTCAGGGCGGGCGAGGAAGGCAGCGAAGCGAGTGACGGATGCGAGTCCGGCCCCGACGGTGCCGAGGCTGAGTCCGCAGGTCAGGCGCCATCGCGTCCAGCGTTTGGCGAGCTCTTTGAGCCAGGGCCGTTCGATCGCGGTGAAGTGCAGGTGGGCCAGGGTGCCGGTGATGCCGAGGTTGCGCAGGCGCCAGACGTCTCGGGGGAATTCAACGTCCCAGCCGGCGCCGTAGTACAGGTTCTCCACTTCTCGACGGGCATAGGCGAGGAAGGCGCTGGACGCCTTGCGGGCGCCGGGGGCCGTCCGCAGCCGCTCATGCCAGAGCTCCTCCGACCACTCCAGCAGGGAGTTCATGCCGGTGGCGGCCAGGACGTTGATCGAGTGCCGGGCCAACTTGGGTGTGAGCCGGGCCTGTTGTTCGTCGCGGCGCTGTTGCAGGACGACCCGGACGGCGACAGCCCCGGAGACGCGCTGCGGGCGCATGACTCTCTGGCAGATGGATACGGCGTCAAGGGTACGCTGATCTGGTATGACGCGGGTGGCGCCCTGCATGACGAGCGTACGTCTTCGACTTACGGACACCCCTACCCCTACACGACGCCGTGGAATACCGGGAACCTGAGGGAAGGGTCTGCAGAAGCCGCCGACAGGGGCAGCTTCTTCGGCTCGCCTCGCTCTCCTTGCGCTACCCGACAGCCGTTCCCACACCTCGCTCTGGGGCAGCTCGCAACCCTGCCGTCTGATCACCGTGGGCCGACGTGTCCCGGAACGCCGCGGCGCTGTCACTGGCCATCGGTAGCGTGACCGCCGTGATGGTGGGCACCGAAGAAACCCGGCTGATCGTGCTGCGCGGCAATACCGCCTCCGGGAAGGGCGTTTCTGCGCACGTCGTGGTCGACCGACCCGTTCGCCCGCTGCTCCTACTCCTATCTTGCGCCCAGTGCTCTGGGGAGCGGGGCGCGTACCCTGCTCGCCGCGCCGGTGGCCGGTCGGTTGCACTTCGCTGGCGAGGCCACCTCCTCCGAAGCGCCCTCCACTGCGCACGGAGCCCTGGAGAGCGGACGCCGGGCAGCCTCGGAGATCATCGACAACGCTGAAGCCGGCGAGCACATCGTGATCATCGGGGCCGGGTTCGCGGGGCTGGGGTGCGCACGCGCCTTGGCCGACGAGGGCTTCGAGGTGACCATTCTCGAGGGCCGCGACCGGGTCGGCGGCCGCATCTGGACGCGACGTCTGGCGGGCGTGCCGGCCGAGATGGGCGCCTCTTGGATCCACGGCTCCAAGGGCAACGCAATGACCAGGGTTCTCAAGGAAACCGGCGACGCGAGCTACACGTTCGACTACGACAACTCCACTGGCGGCGACGAGCACGCGGAGGAAGAACTCGCTGGCTACGAGGAGCGGTTGGAAGACACCGAAGACCCCGACACGGCCACCGTCGCCTCGGTCATGCCCAGAAAGCCCTCCGCCGCGCTGCGGACCGCCCTGACCATCAACTACGCCTGTGAGTACGCCGCCGAGCCTGACCGCTTCGCGGTGACCGCCACCCTCGAAGGACGCGACCTCAAAGGCCCCGACCTGCTCCTACCAGGCGGCTACAACCGGTTGATTGACACGGTCCGCGACGGGCTCCCGGTACGCACGGAAGGGGTCGTCAGCGGCGTGCGCTACGACACCGATGGGGTGTCGGTGACGCTGGAAGGCGGCGAGACCATCAAGGCCGACCAGGTAGTGGTGACCGTTCCCATCGGTGTCCTCAAGGCCGGGACCATCCATTTCGAGCCCGCCTTGCCCGACGCGAAACAAGAAGCCATCACTGCGCTTGGAGCCGGGCTTCTGGACAAGCTGTGGCTCGAGTTTCCCACGATCTTCTGGGACCTTGAGGTCGACGTCATCGAGTGGTACGACCCCGAAAACCCGGGCCAGTGGCCCTGGTGGGTCAACGGATACAAGGTCTTCGGGAAGCCGGTCCTACTCGGCCTGAACGGCGGCGACCACGCACACGCACTCGCCCACGCCTCCGACGACACCGTCGTCGACAGCGCCATGACGGCCCTGCACCACATGCACGCCTGATCGCCTTTCGCCTCAACGCAACCGGGTGTACTTGCGGCCGTAACTGCACACGGGGGAGTTTGAGCATTGGCGTCCCCAGACCCGGTGCGGGCGAACGTGCCGTGGCCCGAGCCCGGAACGGGCGGGCCAGCAGTGAGACGGACGCCGCAGAGCGCCTGGTGGATGTCTTTTGGCAGCCGCGTTGCCTGCGGGTGGGAGTCGCGATCGACTGCGACAACCCCGGGGCGCTGTCGCGGCATTGCCGCCCCGGGCGGTTGCCCCATAAGTTCGCCCGGGGGAACACGGGCGCACCAGGTGTTCCGATGACGTGTTCCGACTGAAGAGAGCGTGTCCGCAATGTCTGATAGTGAAACCCGTGTGCTGGACCTGCGATTCGAGTCGGAGCAGCCAGCCGGCGTCCTCGCGGGGCACGCCGTGATCGTGGTGCGGCCCCCGGCCGATCTCGCCCCCGCGTCCGATGCCGCCTTGCGGTTGCGTCTGTTCCGCGCTCGCATCACCTCACTGCGCCGCCGGTTGCCACCCTCGTCGTTTCCGTCGCCGGGCGGCCGGTGGGAGGACATGACCACACGCATGCGTGCGGAGTCGTCGCACGTCCTCCACTGTCCGCTCGATGCCGGGTCACCTGCCGGCGATCCCTTGGAGTACCACCTCAGGTGGGAGATGGATCCGTCGGACCAGGATGCCGGGGCTGTGGGGGAGGTGCGGTCCCTGTTCGACGTCCGCCTCCTGGTCCGCCACCGCGACACTGGCGACATGGTCCTTGCCGCGGGACACATCACAGCGGCCTGGGACGCACCCGATCCCGTCAGGGACCTGGCACAACTGGCCCACCTCGGCGCCCACGGCTGTCTGCCCCGGCCGCTGGCCGACGCCATCACAGACCTGGTCCGCGCCAACGGGGAGCTGGTGCCCTGGTGTCAGTACTGCGCGCTGGGCTGGGAGCTGGAGGTGCTGACGTGCGCCGATCGCGTGCGGGATCTGGCCGAGCACCACGACGCAACGGACGTCGCCGTCCTCTTGGCCCGATGGGATTTGGGCGCGGGTCCCGACTACCCCGGCCGCTCCCGCTACCATCCCTGCCGCTGCCAACGCCTTCGTCTGGGGGCGCACCCGGACGCAGCAGAGGAGTGGCGGGCGGAGACGGGTGACGTGTGGTGGACGGAGGGCCAGGCCCGGCCACCCGAGAGGGTGTCGAGGCCCGATTGCGGGAGCAGGTCGACGCCGCCCGGTTCCGGCACCTCGCGCACCGGTACCGGAGCCTCGGCGGCATCTGACACGGCGGCCGGAAACCGGCCCGCCACGGCCCTGTGCGGCTCACCGACAACCGCTGTCCGATGATTCCCGAGGCATCAGGTGGCCCCTCCGTCCGTCCGCAGGTCAGATGCCAGGTGGGTGGGTAGATCGACAGAGCAGGTTTGTCCCATGCCTCAGTAGGAGGTGGGGAGGTTCAAAGATCCCCATCAGCCGCTCCGTGCAGCCTCTCTCCCGCTGACCGTCACCGATCCCAACGGCCGGGTGACCCGCAGCGAGTACGACGCCCTCGGCCGCCTGGTGAAGGGCTGGTCACCATCCCGCTCCTCGAACGGCAAGTCCCCGAACATCGTCATCGACTACCAGCCGGCCATCGCGACGACCAGCGAGAACCGACCGGCTGCCATGACGGTCAGCACGCTCAAGGACGACGGCTCCTACGCCCGCGAAGTCACCCTCTACGACGGCCTGATGCGCGAGGTCCAGAAGCAGTCCGAAGCCCACGGCCCCGGTCGGATCATCGTGGACACCGACTATGACGACCACGGACTGGTCTTCGAGCAGACCGGGGCCTATTTGGCGAAGGCCGAGCCGGAGCCGAAGCTCTTCGCCCCCAGGTCGACGTCTCTGATCCCGAGTTCGACCAAGCACCGTTACGACGGCGTGGAGCGCGAGGTCAGCTCGTCCGTCTACCACAGCGGTGACTACAAGTACGCGACCTACACCGCGTACAACTTGACCAGCACCTACGTGGACCCCCCGGGTTCGACGGCACCGAAGACCCGGACCTACTACGACGCCTTCGGCCGGGTCACGTCGATCAAGCACTACAGCAATGACGCCGAAGACTCGAGCACGGGGCGCACCACCACGTACGAGTACGACTCGCGCGGCAACCGGAACAAGGTCACCGACCCCGCTGGCAATGTCTGGTCCTACGTGTTCGACGCTCGCGGTCGGGTGAAGTCCGCGAGCGACCCCGACACGGGTACCACCGAAACCTGGTACGACGCCGCGGACCGTCCCAACCGCGTGAAGAGCGCGCGCGGACAGGAGATCTTCACGGAGTACGACCCCCTCGGGCGCGTCACCTACGTACGGCAAGGCTCCAGCACCGCCACCCCCGTCAAGGAGTACACCTACGACGACGCGGCCGGCGGCATCGGACAGCCGTCCAGCTCCAAGCGGCACACCGACAACGGCGACTACATCAACCGCGTCACCGGCTACGACGCCGAATACCATCCCACCGGCAGCGAGACGGTCATCCCGGCCAACTCGATGACGACGGGACTGGCCGGCACGTACGCCTACTCGTACACCTACACACCGACGGGCAAGCCGCAGTCGGTCACGGTGCCGCCCGTCGGCGGACTGGCACAGGAAAAGATCGTCACCCGCTACAACGCCGACGGCCTGCCGGAGTCGACGTCGGGCCTGACCTGGTACACGGCCGACGCCACGTACTCCCCCTACGGCGAGGTGCTGCGCACGGTCTCCGGCTCCCAGCCCTACCGCGTCTGGACGACGAACTTCGTCGACCCGCACACGGGCCACCTCGAGCGCACGGTCGCTGACCGCGAAACGGACGGCCCGCACCGCATCACCGACAGCTACTACTCCTACGACGCATCCGGCACGATCACCTCCAACGCCCGCCAGCTGAGCGAGTCGACGGGCAACACCTGGGACACCCAGTGCTTCACCTACGACGCGATGGGCGAGCTGGTGCACGCCTGGACGTCGAACATCACGCCGAACGGCAACGGCACCGGCTGCAAGGCCTCGAACGGAAGGACCTGGGGCCCTCGCACCGACTACGCCGCATCCTCCGGCCCGGTGACCGATGCCCCGGACGAGGCGACCGACACCTCGACTCCGGACTCCTCCCTGACCTCCTCGCTCTCGGCGGCGGCCCCGGACACGACGACGGTGTCCACCGGCGCAGCGGTCTACCGCCAGTCGTACACCTACGACTGGCTCGGCAACCGGGCGACGATGACCGAGCACGACACGGCGGACTCGACGAAGAACGTCAAGTTCACCTACGGCTACGGCAAGACGGTCGCCGCGACAGGCACGACCCCGGCGTACAAGGGCTCGACTCTGTACCTCGGCGAAACGGAGGTCACGACAGACTCCACCGGCACGATCACCCGGGCCTCCCGCTCCTACACCCAGGCCGGCGCCCCCACGGTGGTCCGCACCGCGAGCAACGGCGCGACCACGGGCCATAAGCTCAACGTGCTGATCGCCGACCACTTGGGCACGGCGAACACATCCGTGGAGTTGTCGAGCGGTCAGCCGGTCACCCGCCGCACCTTCAAGCCGAACGGCGAGGTACGCGGGACCAAGCCGACGATCTGGCCCAACAAGCGCAGCTACCTGGGCGTGGGAATCGACGACGCTGCCACCGGCCTCACCCACATCGGTGCCCGCGAGTACGACCAGAACTCCGGCCGCTTCCTGTCCGCCGACCCGGTCATGGACATCGCTGACCCGCTCCAGATGAACGGCTACGCGTACGGCAACAACAGCCCGGTGAGCGAGAGCGACCCGACGGGCCTGTGTCCCGTCGACCTTTGCGGAGGCGGGGAAGGCAAGGGCGGCTCCACCACCGGTGAGGTGACCAAGCCGGCCAAGTCGAGCCCGGTCTATCAGCCGCTCCCGTATGACCACGTGGTGGCCGACACCGGCAAGCGACAGATCTTCCCCGGTGTTTACATCCCTGTCCATTTCAAGAACTGGCAGAAGGTACGCGACCGCTTCTACCAGCTCTGGATGACCACCATGAGCACGAACGGGTGGACGCCGCAGTACCTTCAGGACCCGTCCAACCCGGACCAGCAGGCACAGGTCCAACTCTGGCTGTGGAACGCCTGCAGGGCAGGAAAGGCCTGCCCGAAGGGCACGACGTCAAGCTTCATGCAGGTCACTGCTGGTGGCTTCTTCGCCTTCGGCTGGGGTGAGGGGGAACGTCTGGGAGGCCCGGGAGGCCGCTCGGGGCGTGGACTCAAGGGCGCTCTCGGCGGCTGCAACAAGTGCTTCCTCGCCGGCACCGACGTCCTCATGGCGGACGGGACGACCAAGAACATCGAGGACGTCAAACTCGGCGACCGGGTCAAGGCCACCGACCCGAAGACCGGGAAAACGAAGTCCCGCAAGGTGACTCGGCTCATCCGCACCGAGGGCGACAAGTACTTCAACGAGCTGTCCATCGCAACCAAGAACGGCATCGAAATGCTCACCGCAACACACGAGCACCCGTTCTGGTCCCCCTCCCAGCACGACTGGATCCCGGCTGGAAAACTCCGGCCCGGCATGACACTGCGAACTGACACCGGTGCCACCGTTGTGGTTGTCGGCAACCGGACCTACACCCGCCATGCCCGCACGTACAACCTCACGGTTGAAGGTCTCCACACGTACTATGTGCTGGCGGGCGAGACTCCGGTACTCGTTCACAATTCCGGCGGTTGCCCCACTCTGGACTTGGATTTCGCTTCTAGCTCGGGTCGGAAGCTGGACCCCAAGGATTCGAGGGGTGAGTTTGAGTTGGCTGGCAATGCACTCGCAAAGCATGCGGGACGCAAAACGAACACCGGGCAGTGGCCCATCCCTTCCGGGAAGCAGAATCCAGAGGCTTGGAATGCACTTGGCCGGGACGTATTGGACGACATCTTGACTCACCCTGGTTCTGTCACCACGCGGGATTACGGCAGGATCGGCGGGGTCTGGCAGGACACCATCGATGTCCGTCTCCCCAACGGGGGCATAGGCGCCCGGTTCTCGGTGGACGGCAAGTTCTCCGGGTTCCTAGATTGACCGAAGGGTGAGCGAGATGAGAGAAGTCTTTAACGGCGGCGAAATTGAAGTGGTCGATTTTGACGATGTCACTTCAGGGGAGCATGTGATTGAGTTTCAAGACCCTTCCTGGCGTTCAAACGAAGCGGTCATCGCTGTCTCAGTTCCGGACGGCGGAACATGGAGCGATGCGGTTGTGAGTGTTAATCCTCACAGGGGTGACGTTCCGGTTTCGTTTGTGATCTGGGCAATCGGTGTTGCTGAGGAGAGAATGCGCTGAAGGTCGCGCAGAGGCCCCGTGCGGAGACAAGCCGGAAACGGGCGCCAGGGTCTTATAAAAAAAAAAAACACCCCCAAAAATTTAAATATAAAGGATTAACTGTATTTTAT
>NZ_JBSHAQ010000090.1:0-23817 GCF_053611585.1 Streptomyces sp. NPDC054794
CCCGAAGGGCGGCGGGAGTCCGACGACGGGACCGGGCGGGGGCGCGGCCGGTCCGCGGCCGGCCGCCCGCCGCAAGGCGGCCGGGATCGAGCGGTTCGGACGGCCCGTAGGATGCCCGCTGCTCGTTTCGCCGCGGATGCCGCATCCTTGGAGGTGTGGAGTCTCTCGGGGACGAGTCGGTCGAGCGGAAGGGGAGGGCGCAGGGAATGAGTGCCGGCGCACCTACTCATAACGCTTCGGTGCACAACCACGGACGCGATGCGACGGACCGTACGGCCGCAAGGCACCATGGACCGATGCGCGACGACGAGGCGGGCACGGCCCAAGGGGCGATCGGTGCGCTCGTGCATCGCGCTGTGGACGGGGACGAGCAGGCCACGCACGACCTGCTCGCTCATGTCCACCCCCTCGCGCTGCGCTACTGCCGCACCCGTCTGTCCCGGCTGCCCGGCGACGCACGTCACTTCGTCGAGGACCTCGCCCAGGAGGTCTGCGTAGCGGTCCTGCTCGCCCTGCCCCGCTACCGGGACACCGGCCGCCCCTTCGAGGCGTTCGTCTTCGCCATCGCCTCGCACAAGGTCGCCGACCTCCAGCGCGCCGCGATGCGCCACCCCGGTTCGACGGCCGTCCCCTCGGACGAGATGCCCGAGCGCGCGGACGACTCCCTGGGACCCGAGGAGCGCGCGCTGCTCAGCAGTGACGCCGAATGGGCCAAGAAACTGCTGGCCAACCTCCCGGAGAACCAGCGCGAACTGCTGCTGCTGAGGATCGCCGTGGGCTTGACCGCGGAGGAAACGGGACAGATGTTGGGAATGTCACCCGGCGCCGTGCGGGTGGCCCAGCACCGGGCGCTGAGCCGGCTGCGCGCGCTCGCCGAGCAGTAACAGCCTTGTGCGGAGCCTTCGTAGCTCCCCTTTGTGAACAGGCGCGCGTTCGTTTCCGTACGAACATACGAAGCCTGAAGTCACTCCACACCGTGGAATTTGCTAGCCATGCTTCCCGTTAGCATGGACATCCGCACCGATCAAGGCCATTTGGGGAAGGTGTCATGACTGCCAACGTCGACGGAGTGCCCGGAAAATTCGCGACACTCGGGCTGACCTACGACGACGTGCTGCTGCTGCCGGGCGCCTCCGAGGTGCTTCCCAACGCGGTCGACACCTCGTCCCGTATCTCTCGCAACGTTCGGGTCAACATCCCGCTGCTGTCGGCGGCGATGGACAAGGTGACCGAGTCCCGCATGGCGATCGCGATGGCGCGGCTGGGCGGCGTCGGGGTGCTGCACCGCAACCTCTCCGTCGAGGACCAGGTCAACCAGGTCGACCTGGTGAAGCGGTCCGAGTCCGGCATGGTCAGCGACCCGATCACGGTGCACCCCGAGGCCACGCTCGCCGACGCGGACGCGCTGTGCGCCAAGTTCCGCATCAGCGGTGTCCCGGTCACCGACCCGGCCGGCAAGCTGCTGGGCATCGTCACCAACCGTGACATGGCCTTCGAGAGCGACCGCACGCGCCAGGTCCGCGAGGTCATGACGCCGATGCCGCTGGTCACCGGCAAGGTCGGTACCTCCGGCGTCGAGGCGATGGAGCTGCTGCGCAAGCACAAGATCGAGAAGCTTCCGCTGGTCGACGAGGCGGGCATCCTCAAGGGCCTGATCACGGTCAAGGACTTCGTCAAGGCGGAGCAGTACCCCAACGCCGCCAAGGACTCCGAGGGCCGGCTGCTCGTCGGTGCCGCCGTCGGCGCCAGCCCCGAGGCGCTGGAGCGCGCCCAGGCGCTCGCCGAGGCCGGTGTGGACTTCCTGGTCGTCGACACCTCGCACGGCCACAACAGCAACGCCCTCAGCTGGATGTCGAAGATCAAGTCCAGCGTGAACGTCGACGTGATCGGCGGCAACGTCGCCACCCGTGACGGCGCCCAGGCGCTGATCGACGCCGGTGTCGACGGCATCAAGGTCGGTGTCGGCCCGGGCTCGATCTGCACCACCCGGGTGGTCGCCGGTATCGGTGTCCCGCAGGTCACCGCCATCTACGAGGCCTCCCTCGCCGCCCGCCCGGCGGGCATCCCGCTGATCGGCGACGGCGGTCTGCAGTACTCCGGCGACATCGGCAAGGCGCTCGCCGCCGGCGCCGACACGGTCATGCTGGGCAGCCTGCTCGCGGGCTGTGAGGAGTCCCCGGGCGAGCTGCTCTTCATCAACGGCAAGCAGTTCAAGTCGTACCGCGGCATGGGGTCGCTGGGCGCCATGCAGTCCCGCGGCCAGGGCAAGTCGTACTCGAAGGACCGCTACTTCCAGGCCGAGGTCGCCACCGACGACAAGCTCGTGCCCGAGGGCGTCGAGGGCCAGGTGCCCTACCGCGGCCCGCTGGCCAACGTCCTGCACCAGCTCGTCGGCGGACTGCGCCAGACCATGGGCTACGTGGGCGCCGCCACCATCGAGGAGATGGAGTCCAAGGGCCGCTTCGTGCGGATCACCTCGGCGGGCCTGAAGGAGAGCCACCCGCACGACATCCAGATGACGGTCGAGGCGCCGAACTACAGCGCCAAGCGGTGAGGCGTCCGCGCGCGTGACATGGCCGAGGGCGGTCCCGGAGCTTCCGGGGCCGCCCTCGGCGCACCTGCCAAGCGGCGCCGCCGTGGCCGTCGGCGATACTGGAAGACGCTGAAACGCAGAGGGAAAGGCCACAGACGTGACTGAGATCGAGATCGGGCGCGGCAAGCGCGGCCGCAGGGCGTACGCCTTCGACGACATCGCCGTCGTCCCCAGCCGCCGTACGCGGGATCCGAAGGAGGTCTCGATCGCCTGGCAGATCGACGCCTACCGCTTCGAGCTGCCCTTCCTGGCCGCCCCCATGGACTCGGTCGTCTCCCCGGCCACCGCGATCCGCATCGGCGAGCTCGGCGGCCTGGGCGTGCTCAACCTCGAAGGCCTGTGGACGCGGCACGAGGACCCGCAGCCGCTGCTCGACGAGATCGCCGAGCTGGACGTGGAGTCGGCCACCCGCCGCCTCCAGGAGATCTACGCGGCTCCCATCAAGGAGGAGCTGATCGGCGCGCGCATCAAGGAGGTGCGCGACTCCGGCGTGGTCACGGCGGCCGCGCTCTCCCCGCAGCGCACCGCCCAGTTCTCCAAGGCGGTCGTGGACGCGGGAGTGGACATCTTCGTCATCCGCGGTACGACGGTCTCCGCGGAGCACGTCTCGTCCTCGCACGAGCCGCTGAACCTGAAGCAGTTCATCTACGAGCTGGACGTCCCGGTGATCGTCGGCGGCTGCGCCACCTACACCGCCGCCCTGCACCTGATGCGCACCGGCGCGGCCGGCGTCCTGGTCGGCTTCGGCGGCGGCGCCGCGCACACCACGCGCAACGTGCTCGGCATCCAGGTCCCGATGGCCACCGCCGTCGCCGACGTGGCCGCGGCCCGCCGCGACTACATGGACGAGTCCGGCGGCCGGTACGTGCACGTGATCGCGGACGGCGGCGTCGGCTGGTCCGGCGACCTCCCGAAGGCGATCGCCTGCGGTGCCGACTCCGTGATGATGGGCTCCCCGCTCGCCCGTGCCACGGACGCGCCCGGAAAGGGCCACCACTGGGGCATGGAGGCGGTCAACGAGGAGCTGCCCCGCGGCAAGAAGGTCGACCTGGGCACGGTCGGCACGATCGAGGAGATCCTCACCGGCCCGTCCCACACCCCGGACGGCTCGATGAACTTCTTCGGCGCCCTGCGCCGCGCCATGGCCACCACCGGCTACAGCGAGCTCAAGGAGTTCCAGCGGGTCGAGGTCACGGTGGCGGACAGCCAGCACAAGCGCTGACCCGTACGACGCGAAGGGCCCGTCCACCGGTGCGGTGGGCGGGCCCTTTCCCTTGCGGGGGAGGCGTTACGCGGCGGCCTTGCGGGCGCCGGAGAACGCGGCGAACGCGGCGATGCCGAAGAAGGCGAAGGTGAGCGGGTCCGCGCCCTTCTTCCAGACCTCCTGGACGCCGTCGAAGTGATCGAAGAACACCTCGGAGAAGTTCAGGTGGAACTGGTCGGTGATCATCATCGCGTCGCCGACCAGCTGGCCGAGGTAGACGGCGCCCAGCGCGAGGACGGCGCTGACGATGGCGATGGCGGGGTTACGGCCGCCGATCTTGCCGGCCGCGGCACCGATCACGTAGCCGACGCCGATCGCGGCCCAGCCGATCTCGTGCTCGGTGAGACCGATGACGACGCCGTAGAGGGCGGCCGCGACCAGGGCGCCGGCGACCGCGGCGACCAGGCCGAGGACGAGGTTGTCCCGGCCGGGCGCGGGCGGCACCGGCGGGGCGAACGCGCCCGGCTGCGGGGCGTAGGGCGCACCCGGCGCGTCCGGAGCGCCGGCGGGTGCCTGCTGGGCGTACGGGTTGCCGTCGACCGGACCGGGCTGCGGCGGCTGCGGCGCTGACTGGCTCATGACAGGAATCCCCCCACGGGACAGGGCAAACCGGCCGCGGGGGCCGGTTGTAAAGCTGGATGGTGGGTCGAAGCGGCGCAGGCACGCCTGTGCGACGACTGGGGGAGATTAACAGGCACCACCGACAACGCCCCCGGGTTTTCCCGTTCAGAGCCGGTGCGCGGCCCCCGTCGGCGTCGCCCCGCGCGTGTCCAGCAGCAGCTGCGCCTTCACGGACAGCCCCTGCATGTCGTACGTCCGGTGCTGCTGGAGCAGGATCGTCAGGTCGGCGTCGGCCGCCGCCTCGTAGAGGGAGTCCGCGCGCGGGACCGGGCGCCCCAGGACGCTCCAGGAGGCCACGTGCGGGTCGTGGTAGCTGACGGAGGCCCCCAGTTCCATCAACTGGATCGCGAGCTCCTGGGCGGGGGTGCCCTGCAGGTCGGCGAGGTCGGCCTTGTAGGTGATGCCCAGCAGCAGCACGCGCGCGCCGCGGGCCGACTTCCCGTGCTCGTTGAGGAGCGCGGCGGCGCGCTGGACGACGTACCGGGGCATGCGGCTGTTGACCTGCTGGGCCAGTTCCACCATGCGCAGGGTGCGCCCCGGGGTGTTCGTCAGGTCCTGCGGGACGCCGTGGCCGCCGACGCCGGGGCCCGGCCGGAACGCCTGGAAGCCGAACGGCTTGGTCTCCGCGCAGCGGATGACGTCCCACAGGTCGACGCCCAAGTCGTGGCACAGCACGGCCATCTCGTTGACGACCGCGATGTTGACGTGCCGGAAGTTCGTCTCCAGGAGCTGCACCGTCTCCGCCTCGCGCAGCCCGCGCGCGCGGACCACCTTGTCGGTGAGGCGCGCGTAGAAGGCGGCTGCGGACTCGGTGCAGGCCGGGGTGAGGCCGCCGATCACCTTGGGGGTGTTGCCCGGGGTGAAGTCGCGGTTGCCGAGGTCGACGCGGCTGGGCGAGTAGGCCAGGTGGAAGTCGCGGCCCGCGCGCAGCCCCGAGCCCTTCTCCAGCAGGGGACGCAGGAACTCCTCAGTCGTGCCCGGGTGTACGGGCGACTCCAGGATGACGGTCGTGTGCGGGCGCAGCCGCTCGGCCAGGGTGCGGGCGGCCGCCTCCACCTGGGCGAGGTCGAGTCCGCCGTCCGCGCCGCGCGGGGTCGGCGCGCAGATCACCGCGGTGCGCACCCGCCCCAGTCCGGAGGGGTCGGTGGCCTGCCGGAAGCCCTTGGCGAGCATCCGGCGCAGTTCGGCGGGACTGAGGGAGCCGGCCTCGGGCCCGGTGGCGTAACCGACCGTGGGGATGCCGGCGGCCACGGCGGCCTGGGCGAGGGGCAGGCCGTAGGGACCGAGGCCGATGACGGCGAGGTCTGCGGGCATGGCGGGGGGCCGTCCTTCCCAGTAACCGACGCGGGGCAGGTGCGCAAGCCCTGTGGACAGGAGGGACCAGCGCACTGTCAGACTAGGAGTAAATATGACCGTTTTGCGGGATTGATTTCTTGTGTCGTCTCGTGGTCTTCGGCTGGTCATGAGTCTGTTGTCCACAGGCTGGGGGCGAGTGGTGGCTGAAGTCGGGCAAGCCGGTCAGAATTTGGGCAGGGGGCAGAAGAACCGGGCTTCGCCCACCGGGTGCGGCCGACGCGACCGATGTGATCGACAGCGGGAGGCAGCGGTGAGGACAGCGACACTGGGACCGGCGCAGCGCGCCGAGTCACTGGCGGCCATGGCCGAGCGCGAGCTGGACGTACTGGTCGTGGGCGGCGGAGTGGTCGGCGCCGGAACGGCGCTGGACGCGGCGACCCGTGGCCTGTCCACCGGGCTGGTCGAGGCCCGTGACTGGGCGTCCGGCACCTCCAGCAGGTCGAGCAAGCTGATCCACGGCGGACTGCGCTATCTGGAGATGCTCGACTTCGCGCTCGTCCGCGAGGCCCTCAAGGAACGCGGCCTGCTGCTCGAACGCCTCGCCCCGCACCTGGTCAAGCCCGTCCCGTTCCTCTACCCGCTCCAGCACAAGGGCTGGGAGCGCCTGTACGCCGGTTCCGGCGTCGCGCTCTACGACACCATGTCGATGGCCCGCGGCCACGGCCGGGGACTCCCCATGCATCGCCACCTGAGCCGCCATCAGGCCCTGCGCGTGGCCCCCGCGCTGCGCAAGGACGCCCTCGTCGGCGCGCTCCAGTACTACGACGCCCAGATGGACGACGCGCGCTATGTGGCGACGCTGGTGCGCACGGCGGTGTCGTACGGCGCGAAGGCCGCCAACCGCGCGCGCGTGACGGGCTTCCTGCGCGAGGGCGAACGGGTCGTCGGCGCCCGGGTGCAGGACGTGGAGGGCGGCGGCGAGTACCAGATCCACGCCAAGCAGATCGTCAACGCCACCGGCGTGTGGACCGACGACACCCAGGCGATGGTGGGGGAGCGGGGACAGTTCCACGTCCGCGCCTCCAAGGGCATCCACCTGGTCGTCCCCAAGGACCGCATCCACTCCACCACCGGGCTGATCCTGCGCACCGAGAAGTCCGTCCTGTTCGTCATCCCGTGGGGCCGCCACTGGATCGTCGGTACGACCGACACCGAGTGGGACCTGGACAAGGCCCACCCGGCCGCGTCCAGCGCCGACATCGACTACGTGCTGGAACATGTGAACTCGGTGCTCGCGGTGCCCCTTTCCCGCGACGACGTGCAGGGTGTGTACGCGGGACTGCGGCCGCTGCTCGCCGGCGAGTCCGACGCCACCAGCAAGTTGTCCCGCGAGCACACGGTGGCCCATCCGGTGCCGGGCCTCGTGGTCGTCGCGGGCGGCAAGTACACGACGTACCGGGTGATGGCCAAGGACGCGGTCGACGAGGCGGTGCACGGCCTCGACATGCGCGTCGCCGAATGCGTCACCGAGGAGATCCCGCTGCTGGGCGCGGAGGGCTACCGGGCGATGTGGAACGCGCGGGCGCGGATCGCCGCGCGTACGGGGCTGCACGTGGTGCGCGTGGAGCATCTGCTGAACCGGTTCGGCTCGATGGCGGAGGAGGTCCTCGACCTCATCGCCTCCGACCACTCCCTGGGTGAGCCGTTGCAGGCCGCCGACGACTATCTGCGCGCGGAGGTCGTGTACGCCGCCTCGCACGAGGGTGCCCGGCACCTGGACGACGTGCTCACCCGCCGCACCCGCATCTCCATCGAGACCTTCGACCGCGGCACCCGCTGCGCCCGTGAGGCCGCCGAGCTGATGGCACCCGTCCTCGGCTGGGACAAGGACCAGATCGAGCGCGAGGTCGAGCACTACGAGAAGCGGGTGGAGGCCGAGCGCGAGTCCCAGCTCCAGCCGGACGACCAGACGGCGGACGCGGCGCGGTTGGGCGCGCCGGACATCGTGCCGCTCTGAGCCGTCGCACGGGGCCTTCACTCGTACGAGTGCCGTGAAGCGGGATATTCGTTCGGAATTGGCTCGTTCTACAGAGTGCGGGGGTGGAACTCGGAGGCGAGTGACGCGGGTTCGCGGGGCGGGTCCGCGCTCGTGCTCGTGTCCGTGCCGGTGCCCGTGTGTACGCGGAAGGTGACGAGACGGCGCCCCTGGGGCGGGCCGGGGCCGCCGAAATGACCGCTCGTGCCCGAAGTGGCCGACATGGACCGCCCATCACTGGTTCAGACCATCGTCCACGCAAACGGAACGCTCGCTTCAGTTGGAGCCCCGTGGCGCGGGTCCGCCGGAGGGCGACGGGCACCCTGGGCGCTGGGCACTTGTCGGGTGAGGGACAATGGAGGCTCTGTCAGGGCGGGTTGCATGAGGGGACGCATGTCGGAGGCGGAGCGGGCGGGGACATCCCGTCAGGACACTCGTCAGGACAAGAGCGAGCGTCTTCTCGCCGGTCGGTACCGGCTGGGGGACGTGCTCGGCCGGGGCGGCATGGGCACGGTCTGGCGTGCCGAGGACGAGACCCTCGGCCGGACGGTCGCGGTCAAGGAGCTGCGCTTCCCGTCGAACATCGACGACGACGAGAAGCGGCGCCTGATCACGCGCACCCTGCGCGAGGCCAAGGCGATCGCCCGGATCCGCAACAACAGCGCGGTGACGGTCTTCGACGTGGTCGACGAGGACGACCGGCCGTGGATCGTGATGGAACTCGTCGAGGGCAAGTCGCTCGCCGAGGTCATCCGGGAGGACGGCCTGCTGGAGCCGCGGCGCGCCGCCGAGGTCGGGCTCGCCATCCTCGACGTGCTGCGTTCCGCCCACCGCGAGGGCATCCTGCACCGTGACGTCAAACCGTCCAACGTGCTCATCGCCGAGGACGGCCGGGTCGTGCTCACCGACTTCGGCATCGCGCAGGTCGAGGGCGACCCGTCCATCACCTCCACCGGCATGCTCGTCGGCGCCCCCTCCTACATCTCCCCGGAACGCGCCCGGGGTCACAAGCCCGGACCGGCCGCCGACCTGTGGTCGCTCGGCGGTCTGCTGTACGCGTCGGTCGAGGGTGTGCCGCCGTACGACAAGGGGTCGGCGATTGCGACGCTGACCGCCGTCATGACCGAGCCCCTGGAGGAGCCCAAGAACGCGGGCCCGCTCCGGGACGTCATCTACGGCCTGCTCACCAAGGACCCGGCCAAGCGGCTGGACGACGCGGGCGCCCGTGCCCTGCTCGACACGGTGCTCCGCGCGCCCGAGCCGCAGGAGTTGGACGCGACGCGTGTCGTGCCGCTGCCGGTCCAGCCCGACGGATCCAAGAGCAAGGGCGGTGTGGACGAGGGCGGTCCGGCCGGGGGCAAGCGGGGCGAGGAGGCCGCGGAGAAGCTGCGCGGCGCGCTGCGTTCCGTGCGCAAGGCTGCCGGGGCCGCCACCTCGGCGGCGGCGACGCGCACGAAGAGCGGCAGTGGCGCCGCGAGTGTGGAGAGCGCGAACGCCTCCGGTGCCGGCGGGAGTCCGGCCGCCGGGGGCGTGAGCACTGGTGGTGCCGGTGCGGGCGCGGATGCCGGGCGTTCGGGCTCCGCGGCAGTGGCCGGGCCCCGGGTGCCGGGCGGCACCTCCTCCGCGGGCTCGGCCTCGGCTCCGGTGTCGGGGGGTGCGCAGGGCGCCGACTCCGCGAGCGGAAAGCCGAGTTCGGGGTGGCCCGTGGTGCCGCCGCCGGATCTGCCGCCGCGGCCGGTGCCCAAGGCGCCGCTCACCGACGTGGTGCCGAAGCGGACGCTGATGATCATCGTGGTGGTGGTCGTGCTCGCCGTGCTCGGCACCGTGCTGGCCATCGTGTTCAACGGCGACGATGACAACGGCTCGAAGGGCTCCAAGGGGGCCAAGGGCGGCGGCGGTTCGAAGGCCGCGGCGTCGGCGAGCGCGAGCCCCGAGACCAAGAAGGACAAGGGCGCCGGCGCCGGCACGGACGGTGACGGTTCGCCGGCCGCCACGGCGGGTTCGGACACCGGGGCCACGCCGGGGAAGGAGGACGGCGACAAGGGTGCCTCCGACTCCGGTGACCCGGGCGGCGGCGGGCGCGCGTCGGCGGTGTCGACGTACCGGGGCGGCCAGGGGTACTCGATCGGGCTGCCCAAGGGCTGGAAGTTCACCACCGCGAGCTCGGCGGGAGACCGCTTCACCGGCCCCGAGGGACAGAAGCTGCTCGTCGCCTGGACCAGCACGCCCAAGGGCGACCCGGTGACGGACTGGCAGAACCAGGAGCGCGGCATGATCCGCTCCCAGTACCGGAAGATCCGGATAGAGAAGGTCGGTTACCGGGGCTGGAACACGGCCGACTGGGAGTTCACCTACACCGAGGGCGGGACGAAGTACCGCACCATCGACCGCGGGTTCGTGGTCAACGACCACCTCGGATACGCGCTCATGTACACCGCGAAGGCGTCGAACTGGGGAACCGCGCTGCGCAAGGACACGTGGAAGACACTGACGGGGTCCTTCGAACCGAAGAAGTGAGCCCAGGGTCCCGGGTTTGCGGCGGGGAGAATCAGGCATCCCCTCAATGCAGCTTGCCTCCGGCACGTATCGTGAGTGGTTGCGGACCGTACGCATCCAGGTATGGGTACGGAACGGGCCGCGAGGCGAACGGATTTGACCAACCGGGCGGCCGGGGGAGGCAACGTGGACGACTATGCGGGTCGGGTGCTCGCCGACCGCTACCGCCTGCCGCTGCCGCCCACCGACGAGTACGAACTCACCGAGACCCGGGCCTTCGACACCTACAGCGGACAGGAAGTCCTGGTACGGCAGGTGCCGTTGCCGGAGGTCGTCGAGGCGGAGGTGCTCGACGCCGACGGGCTGCCCGAGGGTTTCACGGCGCGTGACCGTGCCGGGCGTCGGCCGCCGACGGCACGGGAGGCGACGCGACGGCCCGCCGACCCGGCGGTGCGGCGCGCGGTGGACGCCGCGCAGGCCGCGGCCCGCATCCCTGATCATCCGCGGCTCGACCAGGTCTTCGACGTGTTCGCCGAGGGCGGCTCGCTGTGGGTCGTCAGCGAGCTCGTGGCCGCGCGTCCGCTGGCCGCGCTGCTCGCCGAGAAGCCGCTGACGCCGTACCGGGCGGCCGAGGTCGCCTCCGACGTGCTGATGGCACTGCGTGTGCTGCACGCCCATGGCTGGGTCCACCGCAACATCACCGCCCGCACGGTCCTCGTCTGCGACGACGGCCGCGTGATGCTGACCGGCCTCGCGGTCGGGGCGGCGGAGGAGGCGCTGTGCGGCTACGACCCGGTACCGGCCCAGGACGGGCCCGCGGGGGCGCCCGGGGAGGGTGACGCCGAGCAGTACGGGCTCGACGGGCCGGGCGGCCCCGGCGACGACGGCCGCTTCCGCGGTGCGGGTGCCCCGGGCGGTGCCGGTGCTCCGGGTACTCCCGTCAGCCCCGGCGGGCTCGGTCGGCCCGGCAGGCAGGGCGGACCCGTCGGCTTCGGCGGGGCGGGTCCCGTGGGGCAGGGCGGTTCCGCCGGCTCCGGTGGGCCGGGTGCCGGTGCCGTGGATCCCGAGGCCGCCCGGCGTGCGGCGATTCAGGCGCGGGCGGCCGGGCAGGTGCCGGTGCCCGGAGCGGACGGGGCCGGTGAGGCCGGGACCACGGGGACGCAGAGCCGTTGGGCGTTGGAGAGCGGCGGGGACATCCGGGCCCAGCGCGCCGGGGCGATCGCCGCCTATCGCGCGGGCGCGCGTGCCGCGGCCCGGGTGCAGGAGGCCCAGCAGAGCGGGCACGCCGCGCTGCCCGGAGCCCGCCCGCCCGCCGAGGACGACACCGACGCCGGCGCGAACGGCTCGGCCCAGTCGTACGCCTCCGGCGGGCGCGCGGATCAGGACCACCGGACCAGCGCCGCGCCCCCCGGCCAGATCGCCGACCCCTACGGCGTGCACGCCGCTCCCTGGCACGGAGCGTCACCGCGCACCGGCCCCGCCGGCACCCCGACGGCCGTCGACGGCGGCCCCCGGCGAACGGCGCTCCCGGCGGGCGGAACCGACCCGGGCACCCACGGCGCCGACACCGGCCCCATGCCCGGCCTCGACGCGGACGGCATGCTCCCCGCTCCCGTCCTTCCCTC
The DNA here is from genome assembly GCF_053611585.1 of Streptomyces sp. NPDC054794. Classification (NCBI taxonomy): domain Bacteria; kingdom Bacillati; phylum Actinomycetota; class Actinomycetes; order Kitasatosporales; family Streptomycetaceae; genus Streptomyces; species Streptomyces sp. NPDC054794. The sequence continues at coordinate 11,931 of NZ_JBSHAQ010000090.1, forward strand.
GCAGGCGGGCCGCCCCCGCGTCGGGCGCGCAGGTGGTGCGGGTTCCGCGCCCGGCGCCGACGGCCTGCCCCTGCCTCCGAACGCCGTCGCCCCGCATACCGACGCGAACTCGCGCACCGGCGCTCACACCGGCGCCGGCACCCACACCGGCACCCCGTACCCCCCGGCCCGCTGGGACGACCCCGCCGTCGGGCCCCCTCCTCGCCGCGGTCCCGCCACCGCGCTCGCCGCCGAGCGGGCTCGGCACGTGCGGATGACCGTGGTGGGGCCGGTGACCGAGCGGTGGGCGCCGGAGCAGGCCGGGCCGGTGCACGAGAACTGGCAGTTGGCGGCGCCGATCGGGCCCGCGACCGACCTGTGGGCGCTCGGCGCGCTGCTCTTCCGGGCCGTACAGGGACACGCGCCGTATCCGGAGGAGTCGACCGCCGAGCTGGTGCAGTTGGTGTGCGCGGAGCCGCCCGCCTTCGCGGAGGAGTGCGGACCGCTGCGGCCGGTGGTGGAGTCGCTGCTGCGCCAGGACCCCACCGACCGGCTGGACTTCGAGGAACTGCGCGGCTGGCTGCGCTCGCTGGTGCGCTCCGCGCCCGAGCCGGAGGCGGGCACGCATGTCATCGCCGCGCCGCCCGCCGACCCGAGCCGGCTGCCGATCGTGCGCCGGCGCGGCGAACTGGTGCGCAGGCGGCGCGCCGGCCTGCCCGCGACCAGCCCGCACGGCCGGCACAAGCGGTCCCGGCAGGAGGCGAAGTCCCCGCGCAGCCTGGGCCGTACGCTCCTGCTGCTGATCCTGCTCCTGCTGGCGGGCGCGGTCGCGTACGCCATGCTGTTCATGCCGAAGGCACACCGCGACGGCGCGGCGAGCGGCGACCGCACGGGGTCCGCGGGCGCGGCGAGTGAGGCCCCCTCCGGCGCCGCGCACTCGGCCAAGCCGTCCGAGCCGAGCGGGCAGACCTCGCCGAGCACTGACCCGGACCCGTCCCAGTCGGCCCCCTCGACCGAGACACAGACCACCGGCGACCCCTCCGTCGCCGACGGCTTCACCCTGCGCAAGGACCCCGAGGGTTTCCGGCTCGCCGTCGCCAAGGGCTGGGACCGTACGCCCAAGAACGGGCTCGGGCAGGTGGTGTACGCGCACGGTGACTTCGAGCTCATCGTCGTACCGGGGCGGGACAGCGCGTCGAAGTACGGCAGCGACCCCATGGCCTACCAGCGGGACAAGGAGAACGAGCTGCAGCCCTACCGCGACTCCAGCTGGGCCACGGCCACCGGCCTCAGAACCATAGAGGTGGGGGGACGGACCATGGCGGAGGGGCAGTTCACCTGGACCGACGCCCAGGGACGCGACCTGTTCGTCCGCAACATCGCGATCCTGCTCGACGGCCGCTACCACGTGGTCCAGGTCCGTGGCCCGGAGGCCCAGCGGGACGAGGTGACCCGGCTGTACGAGCAGGCTTCGGCGACCTACCAGTACTCCGGTTGAACCGGTCCGCCCCCACTTGCGTCCTTTCCTCGGGAGGCGACAACCGTCACAGTGCGGTTTCCTTGGCACCCCCCTGGTTCCCAGTCGGGAACCAGATCCTTAGTCTGACCCTGTCAAGAGCATTGCGGGGCAACGTGAATCAGATGCAGGGCCTGCTCATCGCGGGCCGCTACCGGCTGGCCGACTCCATCGGCAGCGGCGGCATGGGCCGGGTGTGGCGCGCCCACGACGAGGTGCTGCACCGTGCTGTCGCCATCAAGGAGTTGACCGCGGCGCTCTATGTGTCCGACAGCGACCGGGCCGTTCTCCTGGCGCGCACCCGGTCCGAGGCCCGCGCCGCCGCGCGCATCAACCACTCCGCCGTCGTGACCATTCACGACGTGCTGGAACACGACGGCCGTCCGTGGATCGTCATGGAACTGGTCGAGGGCAACTCGCTGGCCGACGAGGTCAAGGAGAGCGGACGGGTCGAGGCGCGGGAGGCCGCGCGCATCGGGCTGTGGGTGCTGCGGGCGCTGCGCGCCGCGCACTCCGCCGGCGTGCTGCACCGTGACGTCAAACCGGGCAACGTCCTGATAGGCCAGGACGGCCGGGTCCTGCTCACCGACTTCGGCATCGCCCAGATCGAGGGCGACACCACCATCACCCGTACGGGAGAGGTCGTCGGCTCGGTCGACTACCTCGCGCCCGAGCGGGTACGCGGCCACGACCCGGGCCCGTCCTCCGACCTGTGGGCGCTCGGCGCGACGCTGTACACGGCGGTGGAGGGCCGCTCGCCGTTCCGCCGCACCTCGCCGATCAGCACGATGCAGGCGGTCGTCGAGGAGGAGGCCGCCGAGCCGCAGTACGCCGGTCCGCTCGGGTCCGTCATCACCGCCCTGCTGCGCAAGGATCCGGCCCATCGGCCGAGCGCGGAGGAGGCCGAGCAGATGCTCGCCGAGGCGGCGGAGGGCCGTCGGCCGAGCGCGGCGCAGGCGTTCGTGCCGACCCAGAACCTGGGTCCGGACGCGGGGAGCCGGACCGGGTACGGCTCCGGTTCCGGATCCGGCACGGGGACCGGCCCTCAGTACACCTCCGGAACCGGCTTCCCGTACGGCGGCGAGACGGCGACGCCGACGCCGTCGCACGCCTCCGCGGCGCCGACGGTGGTCGGACCCCCGGCCGCCCCGGCCCCGGGCCCCGCCCGCCGCCCGCGCCGCACCCGCCGCCTCCGTACGCTCGCCCTCGTCGTCGCCTTCGCCGCGGTGCTCGGTGGCGCGGCCGCGGTGGGCTGGCAGAAGTGGGACTCGTCGCAGCGGCAGAACAGTCAGGACAGCGGCGGGGCCGACTCGGGTCCGGCCCCCGCGGATTCGGCCACCGCCACCCCGTCCCAGGACGGCGCCGTCCCCGACAACTGGGTCTCCCGCACCGACCCGCTCGGTTTCGGCCTCTCCCTGCCCAAGGACTGGAAGCGCAAGGTCTACAGCATCAAGGACGACCTCAAGCAGATCGACTACACCCCCGACGGCGGCAAGCACTTCGTCCGCATCGCCATCGACGGGTCACCGGACTTCGCCGACCCCCGCGAGCACCAGCTGGACCTGGAGCAGCAGCTCCAGCGGCTGGTCGACTACCGTCGCGTGGCCCTGGAGGAGAACACCTACCGCGACCGTGTGGGTGCGCGGTGGGAGTACACGTGGACCGCGCTGAGGAAGGACCCGCCGTACGTCCCCGGGCCGCGACACGCCGTCGAGGAGACGTACGTCTCCCGGGAGGGCGTCGAGTACGCGATCTACATGTCCTCGCCCGCGGAGGACTGGGCCACGGCGAGCCAACAGTTCAAGTGGGTGCTGCAGAGCTGGCGGCCGGACGCCGGCTGAGTGGTTGTCCGGTCACCGCCCCGGAGGGAGCCCGTCCGGTGAGGCATGATGGGGCTCATGGGGACCGAGGGGGACGACTTCCGTGTGATCGCGGGCCGTTACCGCCTGGAGGCGCGGCTCGGGCGCGGCGGGATGGGCGTCGTATGGCGGGCGACCGACCAGTTGCTGGGCCGCCGGGTGGCGGTCAAGGAACTCGCCCAGGACGACTCCCTCTCGGACGACGAGGCGCGGCTGCACCGCGACCGTACGCTCCGTGAGGCTCGCGCGGTGGCGCAGTTGAGTCATCCGCACATCATCGTCGTGCACGACGTCGTGGAGCACGACCAACGGCCGTACATCGTCATGGAACTGATCGACGGGGGCTCGCTCGCCGACCGGATCTCGGCGCGCGGCCCGGTCGACGCCGCCGAGGCCGCCCGGATCGGCATCGACCTGCTGAGCGCCCTGCGCACCGCGCACGAGGCCGGTGTCCTGCACCGTGACATCAAGCCCGCCAACGTCCTGGTCGAGTCCGGCACCGACCGTGTCGTCCTCACCGACTTCGGGATCGCGCAGGTCGCGGGGGCCACCACGCTCACCGAGACCGGTTCGTTCGTGGGCTCGCCCGAGTACACCGCGCCCGAGCGGATGTCCGGGCTCAGGACGGGCCCGGAGTCCGACCTGTGGTCGCTCGGGGCGCTGCTGTGCGCGGTGCTCAGCGGCGAGTCGCCGTTTCGCCGCGACTCGCTCGGCGGCATCCTGCACGCCGTCGTCGCCGCCGAGATCCACCCGCCCGCGCAGGCCGCGCCGCTGCTGCCCGTCGTACGGGGCCTGCTGGAGCGCGATCCGGAGCGGCGGCTGGACGCGGCGGAGGCGGAGTTGATGCTGCGCGCGTTCCTGGAGACGGGGCGTACGCCGCAGAGCGGGTCGAGTACGGGGCGTACGCCGCGGCTGGGCACGGGGCGCACGCCCAAACTGCAGATCCCGTACTCGCCGACGCAGCGCAACGTGCCCGTGCCCGAACCGCTCTCGGGAGATCCACGGGCCGGGCGGCGCTCCACGCGCGGCGTGCTCGTCGCGGCGCTGCTGGTCGCCGCGATGGCCGGGGCGGGCGTGTCGGCGGCGGCACTGCTGCTGCGGGGCGCCGGGCACGGGGGCGGCGCGCCGACGAGTTCGGCGCCGGGTACGTCCGCGAGCGCGTCGGCGTCCCCCACACCCACCCCGACCCCCACCACCGCCGCGGCGACCCGCTCGCCTTCCGCGGTGCCCACCGCCGACAAGGGCCATACGGCGCCGTCCGGTTACCGCGTCGCGCAGGATCCGGCGGGTTTCTCGCTCGCCGTGCCCGAGGGTTTCACCCGCAAGGCGCAGGGCGAGCGGATCTTCTACATGTCGCCGGGGAACGTGTTCCGACTCGGCATCAAGGTGTCCGACCCCGAACCGGGCGGCCCCTCGGGCGTGATGCGCCGGGCGGCCGCCAAGGGGCCCGGCTCGAACCCCGGTTACCACGACGGGCGGGTCACCGAGACCACGCACGCCGGACACTCCGCCGCGCTCTGGGAGTTCACCTGGAACGGCTTCAGCGCGGCGGAGGGTCCCCGTCACACGTTCGACCTGTGCTGGGAGGAGGGCGGGCAGCTGTACGACGTGTGGGTCTCGGCCCCGGTGGGCAAGGTGCGCGAGGCGCGGGAGTACTTCGACGTCGCCGTGGACACCTTCTCGGTCACGGCTGTGTGACCGGTTCGTCTTCCCTGTGGCTGCGGACGCTCATGGCGCGATAGTGATGGAGCCATGAGCAGTGACGGGGGAGTCGGCCACGGCGCCGACGACACGACGAGTTTTGTACTGCGACCGCCCGACGCGAAGCCGGCCGCGCATCCGGGCCCTGACCCGGGCCCTCGTCCGGGCTCTCATCCGGGTCCGGTTCTGGACGCGTGGCCGGACCCGCATCCGTACGCGGTGCCCACCCAGGCGGTTCCGACCCCCGCCCAGGACCCCGGCGCCGGACGGCTGATCGCCGGACGCTACCGGCTGCTCGCCAAGCTCGGCCACGGCGGCATGGGCACGGTGTGGCGGGCCAAGGACGAGACGATGGACCGCGAGGTCGCCGTCAAGGAACCGCGGGTCCCGGACCACCTGCCCGAGCGGGAACGCGCCAACGCCTTCGAGCGGATGCGCCGCGAGGCCCGCGCGGCGGCCCGGCTCGACCACCCGGCGGTGGTGAACGTCCACGACGTGGCCGTGGTCGACGGTCGGCCGTGGATCGTGATGGAACTGGTCGACGGCCGCTCCCTCGGCGACGCCCTCCAGGAGGGCACCCTCGACGCACGCGCGGCGGCCGGGATCGGCCTGAAGGTCCTGGGCGCCCTGGAGGCCGCGCACGGCGCGGGCGTCCTGCACCGCGACGTCAAGCCGGACAACGTGCTGCTCGGGCGGCACGACCGGGTCGTCCTCACCGACTTCGGCATCGCGCAGATCGAGGGCGAGACGAACCTGACGGACACCGGCGGCTTCGTCGGCTCCCCCGAGTACATCGCGCCGGAGCGGGTGCTGGGCCAACGACCGGGCCCGGCGAGCGACCTGTGGTCCCTGGGCGTGGTCCTGTACGCGGCCACCGAGGGCGTGTCCCCGTTCCGGCGCAGCAACACCCCCGCCACCCTCCAGTCGGTGCTCAACGCCGCTCCCGCCCCGCCGGCCTCGGCCCGTGGCCCGCTCGCCGAGGTCATCACCGGCCTCCTGCACAAGGATCCGGCCCACCGCCCGGACGCGGCCCGGGTCCGCGCCCTCCTGGAGGCGGCCGCGACCCCGCCCCCGGAGCCCACGCGACTCGTCCCGCGCCCGGAGGGCGCCCGGGGCCGCCGAGGCCTCCGCCTCGGGCGCCTGGCCTGGCTCGGCGCGGGTGCGGCGGTCGTCGCGGCGGCGGTGGCGGCGTACCTGGTGCTCGCCGACCCGTTCGCGGGACCGCTGCCCGACGGCTGGACGCACCGCGCGAACCCGAAGCTGGGCGTGACCCTGACGGTGCCCAAGGCCTACACGCAGGGCAGGCCGGCCAAGGACGACACCGACAGGAACTGGGTCACCTACACCGACCCGAGCGGCGTCGTCCAGATCCGCCTCAACCTGTCGCGGAAGTCCGACGACTCCCTCCACGAGATCAAGAACTCCGCGGCGGCCCAGATGTACGCCGACAACGAGAAGTTCAAGAGCGACGGCGAGTACGCCCTCGCCATGCCCGCGGGCCCCCGGGCCACGCCGGACGACAACGCCACGTACCACGGCAGACCGGCGGCCCGGAACACCGTCGTCTACCGCAGCAGCGACACACAGAACCCGCTCCCGCGCGAGGTCCAGATCTTCTACGTCAGGTCGTCGTCCGGCGACATGTACAAGCTCACCGTCGGCTACCCGGGCAAGGGCGACTTCACGGCCCGGGGCCGTGAGGTGGCGCGGACGGCGATCGCGCACCTGGACGTCACCAAGCCCTGAGCCTCACCGAGCCCTGAGCCTCACGGTGCCGCGCCGGTGCGGTACTTGCCCGGAGTGACCCCGAACTCCCGGCTGAACGCGTGCGAGAGGGCGTACGGGGTGGCGTAGCCGGTCTCGCGGGCCACCGTGGCCAGGGGCGCGTCCGAGGTGCGCAGCCGGGTGGCCGCGAGCGTCAGGCGCCACCACGTCAGATAGGCCATCGGGGGGCGGCCCACCAGGGTCGTGAAGCGGCGGGCGAGGGTGGCGCGGGAGACGCCCGCCTCCGTGGCCAGACGGGCGTTGGTCCAGGGCGCCGCGGGGGCGGCGTGCAGGGCGCGCAGGGCCGCCGTCGTCACCGGGTCGGCCAGCACCGCCGGCCAGGCACCCGCCTCGGCCTCGGTCATCCACGCCCGGACCAGGTAGATCAGGAGCAGGTCCAGCAGGCTCGGCAGGGCGAGGGCGGCGCCCGGGCGGCTGCCGGTCAGTTCCCGGGCCAACAGGTCCACCGCGGAGCGCAGTTCGGGGTGCGCGCCGAACCGGTTGGGCAGATGCACCACCTCCGGCAGCTCCGCCATCAGGGGATGCGTACGGCTGCGGTCCAGGCGGTACTTGCCGCACAGCAGCTCCACCGCGGGGCCGGACCCCGCAGCCCGTACGTCCGCCTCCCGCACCTCCTCGAACGGCACGGCACGCCCGAGCTCCGCCGCGCCGACCGGCCCGTCGGCCAGCACATGCCCGGCCCCGTGCGGCAGCAGCACCACATCGCCCGTGCCCAGCGCCACGGGCTCGCCACCGCCGTCCGGGAGCAGCCGGCAGCCGCCGCCCAGTACGACGTGGAAGCCCGCGCCCTCGTAGGGGGCCAGGCGCACGCACCACTTCCCGGACACGCGCAGCCGGTTGGAGGAGGGCCGGCCCGCGCGGACGGCGGAAATCGCGTCGCTCACCACATCCATGAGACGCAAGCGTATCCACATGAGTCAGTCGGGCATTGGGAAGCTCACCCGGGCGCTCCTAAGGTCCTGTACATGGCTGATGACGCAGTGCAGAGCTTTCTGATCGGGGACGTCGAGGTCCTCCGGATCGTCGAGTACCAAGGCCCGTTCGCGCCCACCCGGGACCTCGTCCCCGGCGTCGGGCCCCATCTGTGGGCCGAGCACGAGGAGCAGCTCGCCCCCGAGCACTGGGACCGCGTGAGCGATCTGACCGTGTCCGCCCTGCAGACCTGGGTGCTGCGCAGCGCTGGGCGCACCGTGCTCGTCGACACGGGCGTGGGGCGGGGACGGGAACGGCCCGGGAACCCGTTGTTCCACCGGCGGGAGGGGGACCTGCCGGGGCGGCTGGAGCGGGCGGGGGTGCGGCCGGACGACGTCGACGTCGTCGTCAACACCCACCTGCACGCCGACCACGTCGGCTGGAACACCCACGACCAGGACGGCGAGTGGGTGCCCACCTTCCGCAACGCCCGGTACCTCCTCCCGGCCGCCGACGACGCCCACTTCGGACCGGAGAACGGCTACGGAGGGGGTAGAGCGGTGGACGACCGGCTCGTGTACGAGGACAGCGTCGCGCCCGTGCACCGGGCCGGGCTCACCGTGCGGTGGGAGGGGGAGCACCGGATCGACGAGCACCTCACCCTGGAAGCCGCGCCCGGACACACGCCGGGGTCGTCGGTGCTCCGGCTGAACTCCCGTGGTGAACAGGCCGTCTTCGTCGGCGATTTGCTGCACAGCCCGGTGCAGGTCCTGCGCCCGGAGTGCAGCAGCTGCTTCTGCCTCGACCCGGACCGGGCGGCAAGGAGCCGCCGACGGGTGCTCGAACGGGCCGCCGAGGAGAACGAGTTGGTGGTCCCGGCGCACTTCGCCGACGCCGGCGCGGTCGAAGTGCGGCGCCAGGGCGGCGGTTTCACCTTCCATCGGCGGGCCGCCTGATCCGCCCGCTTCGACAAGGACGTGGTACGCGCGGTACTCATGGGACATGAGCGATGACGGTGAACGTACGCCCGAGGGACGGCTGCTCGGCGGGCGCTACCGGCTGACCGAGCGCATCGGCTCCGGCGCGACGGGCACCGTATGGCGGGCGCGCGACGAGGCGCAGGGGCGGGACGTCGCCGTCAAGGAACTGCGCCCGGCCGGTGACCCGGAGGGCGAGGGCCACCAGCGGGCCGCCCACCGGCTCGTCCGCGAGGCCCGCGCCGCCGCCCGCGTCGACCATCCCGCCGCCGTCCGTGTCCACGAGGTCGTCGTCGAGGGCTGCGCGGACGGACTTCCCTGGATCGTCATGGAGTTGATCCACGGGGAGTCCCTCCACACGGTCCTCGAACGCGGCCCGCTCCCGCCCGCCGAGGCCGCACGCATCGGGTACGCCGTCCTCGGCGCGCTGCGCGCCGCGCACGCCGTCGGCATCGTGCACCGCGACCTCAAGCCCGCCAACGTCCTGATCGAGTCCGGCACCGGGCGCGTCGTCCTCACGGACTTCGGCATCGGCCACGTCGAGGACGACTCCCCGGACGCCCGCGGCTTCGTCGCGCCCGAGCGGATGTCGGAGCGCGGTGCCGGACCGGCCTCCGACCTGTGGTCCCTGGGCGCGCTGCTACGGGCCGCCGTGGACCCCGCGGGGGAGCGGCCCGACCCCCTCGGGGCACTGCTCACCCGCCTCCTCGCGGAAGAGCCGGAGGCGCGACCGGGGGCGGCGCAGGTCGCGGCGGCGCTGGAGGAACTGGCCGGGGGACCGGCGGCGACGCGCGCACTCGATCACGGTGCCGTGCGGGGAGCCGGGCCCGGGGCGGACCCCGCATCCGTGTCCGGCGCGGCGCCGGGGCGCGCCCCCGAGACCACGTCCGTACCCGGCCCCACCTCCGTGTCCGGTCCCACCCTCATATCCGCCTCCGAGTCGGAGCGCGCCCCCGAGCCCGAGCCCCTCTCCGCCGCCCACCCCGCCCCCCTCCCCGAGCCCGAGGTCATCCCCGCTCCCGCGCCCCACGCGTCCCCCGGCCCACCCGCCGCCGCGCCGCGCCGTCCCCTCCTGACGGCCCTCGGCCTCCTCCTCCCGAAAAAACCTGGAGCGGGCCCCTCGCCGGCTGATCATCCCCGTACAACCCCCTGATCAGCGCATTTCCTGCCAGTGAACACTGGCGGTATGTGAGCACTCCGTGAATCCCCGTTACCGACGGGTACCCAAAGCCTTCACTCCGGCATACCCTGCGCCTCATGACGGACTCGCAGGCCCCGGAAAAGACCGGCACGAATCCCCTCGCTCCCGCCCCCGCAGGGGCCCGTACCGCTGCCGACGTGGTCACCCCCGAGCTGATCGCCCAGCTCACGAAGGGCGTCGTCGGCTCCGGCCGTACCGCCAACCACACGCCGTTCACCGGCGAGAAGCTGGCCGACCTGCCCGAGTCCACCCCCGAGGACGTCCTCAAGGCCTTCGAGGCCGCCCGCGCCGCGCAGGCCGTGTGGGCGAAGCGGCCGGTGCGGGAGCGCGCCGCCGTCCTGCTCCGCTTCCACGACCTGATCCTGGAGCGCCAGGCCGAGGTCCTCGACCTGATCCAGCTGGAGACCGGCAAGGCCCGCCTGCACGCCCACGAGGAGGTGCAGGCCGTCGCCGTCGCCTCCCGGCACTACGGCCGCAGGGCGCCCGCCTACCTCCGGCCCAAGCGGCACGCCGGCGCCATGCCGACCCTGACGAAGGTGACCGAGCTGCGCCACCCGCGCGGTGTCGTCGGCCAGATCGCCCCCTGGAACTACCCCCTCGAACTGTCCGTGGGCGACGCCCTGCCCGCCTTCGTCGCGGGCAACGCGGTCGTGATGAAGCCGGACACCGAGACCTGCCTGACCGCCCTGTGGGCCCGTGACCTGCTCATCGAGTCCGGGCTGCCGCAGGACGTCTTCCAGGTGGTGCTCGGCGAGGGACCGGTCGTCGGACCTGAGGTCGTCAAGCACGCCGACTACGTCTCCTTCACCGGCTCCACCCGCACCGGCCGCGAGGTCGCGCAGGGCGCCGCCGCGCGTCTGGTCGGCGTCTCCCTCGAACTCGGCGGCAAGAACGCCATGCTGGTGCTGGACGACGCCGACATCGAGAAGGCGGCCGCCGGCGCGGTCCGGGCCTGCTTCTCCTCCGCCGGGCAACTGTGCATCTCCATCGAGCGGTTGTACGTCCACGAGTCCGTCGCGGACGCCTTCCTGGAGCGTTTCGCCGCCCGTACGAAGGCCATGCGGCTCGGCAAGTCCCTCGCCTACGGCGCCGACATGGGCTCGCTGGTCGGCGAGCGCCAGCTGGAGACCGTCCGGCGGCACGTGGACGAGGCCGTCGCCAAGGGCGCCAGGGTTGTCGTCGGCGGGGTCGCCCGTCCGGACATCGGCCCGTACTTCTTCGAGCCCACCATCCTCGACGGCGTCGAGGCCCCGATGGCCGTGTGCGCGGAGGAGACCTTCGGCCCGGTCGTCTCGATCTACCGGTTCACGACCGACGACGAGGCGGTCGAGCACGCCAACTCCACGCCGTACGGGCTGAACTCGTCGGTGTGGACGAAGGACGGCCGCCGCGGCCGGGACGTCGCCTCCCGGCTGCGCACCGGCACCGTCAACGTCAACGAGGGCTACGCCCCCGCCTACGGCAGCGTCCAGTCGCCGATGGGCGGCATGAAGGACTCCGGTCTCGGCCGCCGCCACGGCTCCGAGGGCATCCTCAAGTACACCGAGGCCCAGACCGTCGCCCAGCAGCGGCTGCTGCCGATGGCGCCGTCGCTGGGTATGGACGACGAGAAGTACGCGCAGTTCATGAGCCGCAGCCTCCGGCTCATGAAGGCGTTCCGCTTCCGCTAGACAACACCCCGTTCTCAACGAGGAGAGCACGTGTCGCAGGAGAAGGCTGTCCAGACCCGGGACGAGGACGGGTACGACGACGGATACGACTACGACGTCGTCGTGGTCGGATCGGGGTTCGGCGGGTCCGTCACCGCCCTTCGCCTCACCGAGAAGGGCTACCGCGTCGGCGTACTGGAAGCCGGTCGCCGCTTCACCCGCGACACGCTGCCGAAGAACTCGTGGGACCTGAAGAACTACCTGTGGGCCCCGAAGCTCGGCATGTACGGCATCCAGCGCATCCACCT
>NZ_JBSHAQ010000091.1:0-22971 GCF_053611585.1 Streptomyces sp. NPDC054794
CCAACATGCCCATGGCCGCCGACCGGCCGGGATGCCGCACCGTCACACGTTCAGGTGACGACAAAACCCGTATGAAGTCTCATACCGCCCTCTGAATGCCCAGGAGTGAGGCCTCCTCGGCGGTCGCCTGCCGTGGCTCCGGCTGCTCCACGGCGTGGCTGACGGTGACGCCGATCGCGGCCATGCGATTCACGACACCCGCACCGGCGTGTGGCCCTCCCTCCGGGAGGACGACGAGAGTGCCGACGGTGAGGTCGTACGGCTCCCAGCTCGTCGACAACTGCACCGGCCGGCCGTCGGCCAAGAACTCGTACGTGGTCCGCACGCACAGATCACCCTCGGCGATGCCGAGCCGCGCCGCGATGTCTGTCGGAGCCGGCACCTTGGCCTCGGTCCGGCTCTCCCAGTCGCCTTGCCTGCCCACGGCCTTCATGTCCGCACGGAACGGCGACCCGTCGGGCCGCTCACGCGCCGACGAACGGACCACCCGCACCCGATGCCGGGGTTCGGCGACGTACGTGCCCGACCCGGCGCGGCCCTCCAGCACACCCTGGGAAATCAGCAGCTCCTGAGCCCGGCGGACGACGTTCTCGCCCACCCCGCACTCCTGGCCGATCTGGCTGCGGGACGGCAGACGGTCCCCGGGCTCCCACACGTGCTCCGCGATCCGCCGCCGGAGTTCGTCGGCGATGCGGAGATAGGGCGGCTGCTCAGGCATATGGAAAATCTAGTCCACTAGCTCTAATCTAGTTAACTAGCTTCACTGAAAGTGATCGCCGGTTGACGGAGGCTGCCCTGTGCCCGCTTCGGGAGTTAGCGCGGCAGCCATCGCCGCACGGCTGTCCGCAGTCGGGCTCCCCGCTCGCGTGGAGGAGCACGACCAGTACTCGTCGATCGAGGCGGAGGTACCGGAATCGCTCTCCGCTGACCTATGGCGGGAGGTCCTGCAAGCGGTGGCCGAGGCCGATCGGTTCGGTCTCCTCGCCACCAGCCTGAACGGCCGCACTCTTTGGGCGGTCGTACGCAAAACGGTCCCCACGACGGGCGATGTCGGGGGACCAGCCATCAGCGATAGGAGCTGAGCAGCGTGCTCAACCGTATCCGTCGTGCCGTCTCACCCACCAGAGCGCGGTACGCCCCCAAGGGCAGGCACCGCCGCCCCTTAAGGCCCTCCCGGCCGCTGGCCACCCCCGCCCTCTCTGCGCCCGGTGATGCGGCGACGGTCATCCTGGGCCGGGCTTCCGACACCACGAACCACCGACACCCGCTGGTGGGGGAGGACAACGAACTCGTCCGCCCGTACGTGCTGGCTTGGGAGGAACGAGTACGGCCGCGGCCGCGCGCGGTGGTAGTTGCTCCCCATCTGCGCGCTGAAGTCAGCGCGTGCCGCGCGGGGGTCCGCTGATGCCTCCTCGTCAACAGCCCCACCCCGCCGACACCTCGGCTGCCCCCTACCGGTCGACTGCCTGCCGTATCGGCACGCATCTTGCCTGCACGGAGTCCTCGCCGGTCTCCGCACCGACCGATGTGCCGGTCGTCTACGGGATGTGCGCCATCGCGCGTCACTCGACGTCCGACCAGACCACGCCAACGGAGCCGGAGCGGTGAGCGGCTGGGCATCTGGCGGCGCGATGGTGTCCAACGTCGAGATCACGGCGGCCACCGTGCAGCGTGGCGACGTCATTCAACTCGGCGGCAGGGCCTATCGGGTGAGGGACCTCTTCCAGCTCCCTCAGGGGGCCAAACAACTCCTCTTCGATTCTGGCGAGCTGCTGACCATACACGCGCGTACTCGGCTCGCCGCCGTTCGGATGCAGAGAAGGCGGTGATCCGGTCCGTGCCTTCACGCCATCACGACATCGCCGACGATCTCCGGCAGCAGATCACGACCGGCCGCATCAAGCCCGGCGAGCGTCTGCCGTCCGAGGCCCGTCTCGCCGACCGGTACAAGGTCAGCACGGTGACACTTCGGCGTGCCCTCGCGATCCTCCAGACGGAAGGCCTCGTCGACAAGATCCACGGCAAAGGCAACTTCGTCCGCTGCCCGCTCCGCAAGATCGTGTACGTCGGTGGATGGGGAACGCTGGATCCGTGGACAGCCGCCGAAGCGGCCCTACGCGTCACCGTTCGCATCAACACGGTCCAGGCAAGAGGTCATCTGACCACCTTGCTGAAGGTTCCGACGGGCAGCCCTCTCGCCGAGTTCTTCTGCGTCAGCCACGAGGGGCAGTCACCACATGGACTGGCCCACATCTACATTCCGCGCGACCTGGCACCGGCCGGAGTGCTGGGTGACGACTCCTCGTGGCGAGAAACGGCCACGCGATTCGCCGTCCTGAGCGCGCCGCCGGCAGCTGTCCGGGAGACGGTATGCGCCCGCCCGCCGACGCCGGATGAAGCATCGGCCCTGCAGATCGGCTCGGCCATGGCAATCCTCGCGATCACGCGCGTCGCGACCGACTCCACCGGACGAGTCGTCGAGGTCGCGCTTCTGGCATTCCCGGGGGATCGCGTCGACGCGGTCTTCACCACCCACCACCTGACCGATGAGAGGCAGACGCAAGGATGACGGTACCGAACGAGCTGCGGCTCCTCCCGTGGTCGGGGCCGGAAGGCAAGCCCTGCTACCTGAACACCGACGACAAAGACGGCTACATGTCCCGCCTGGCCGACAACATCGAAGCGGTGCAACTGGGAACGGCAGCCGAGCTGCTGGAGCAGGCCTCGGACACCCTCGACGACCAGGACGCGGGCCCCGAGGATCTGCGACGGATGGCGAAGGAACTGACTGGGGCGTTGCGGGACGTGCTCCGCGTCGCAACCAGCCGTGGTCACCTCCTGGCGACCAGCGACCCTCATCGCGCCTAGAGCGTGCAGCTGCATTCCGCGGTTTGCTCGATACGGCCCAACTTGCCGGTCTACTGACCACCGACCTCGCCGGCCAGCGAGGCTGAAGAAGCCCACGGCTCTGAACAGCTCAGATGCCGTGGGCTTCTGTCGTTGTTGGTTGGCGTCGGGTGACCTTGGACGGCCCAGGGACGGCCCAGCTTGGCAGCCGGGCTGAGTCTCCTCCGTTGTCAGTGCTTGCGGCTATGGTGCGTTCGCCATCGAGGGCAACGCTCTGGGGAGGGGCTTTGGGAGCTAAGACGGGACTGCTGGTGTACGCCGACGGCGACGTGCCGGAGCTGTTGCGGCAGGTGGGTACGGCAGATCTTGACCGGACGACCGCCATGATGCGGCGGCTGTACCCGGGGTGGGAGATCGAGGAGTGTGAGGGCTCGAATCTCTGGGACGGCGTCTACCCCGCGAAGGGAACGGCGTATGCGGCCAGCTGGCCGGGCGTGGATGTCATCGGCGACCAGAGGATGATGATCGACCTCCCTTCCCAGCTCCCGGAACAACTCGTGGCGGCAAGTGCCGGCCGACGCCTCGTCCTGCACGCGATGCACAGCGTCGTCGACTGGCTGGCGTTCGCGGTCTGGGAGGACGGGCGCCTCGTCCGCTCCCTGAGCCTGTCCCCGGACAGCGGCATCATCGAGGACGTCGGCGAACCGCTCGCCTTTGAGCTGCCCTACTGGGCTGGAGATCGTCCGGCCGACATCGTCCCGTGGCCCGGCGAGGAGGAAGAGCCCTACGCCCTGCCCTTTCACCCCTTGGAGCTGGGCGAAGACGCGTTGCGTGCGCTCTGCGGCTTCATCCAGGAAGGCCGTCCGCAGCCCGATGATGTCGACGCGGAGGCAATCGAGTTGTACGGATTCCACGTGCGAGACCCACACGGGCCTGATCGTGCCGAGCAGGAAGCGGCCCTATGCAGGGCGGTTACGGCGATGCAGCTGCCGCGCGTTTATACCCTGGGGCCTGACGGCTCGTTGGTCGAACGCGACGGCCTGTAGCTCAGCTCAGCCACAACTGATCACCGGCGGCCGTGACCTGCGTCCGCCTAATCGATCAATACCCTGATCTGCTGCTGAGCTGTCGGTAGCTGTCGACGTCGGTCACCATTGAGAGCCCTTCCACGGCCCGAGGACGGCCTGGGAGGGCGCTCGTGCGTGAGCACCGCACTAGGAGTTCGATCCCGCGGCCCCCATGCCGCCCTCGCAGTGCTATCGGTGGGGCGTGGACGTTTAATCAAGGCTGCCTGCGTCCGGCGTCGTTGATGTCAGCTGGTGATGTCAGCTGGTGATGTCAGGTTGAATGGGCCGATGGAGCGCATTGAGGCCGAACTGTTCACAGATGGCGGCAACGACGCCGTGGTTCGCATGCCGGGTAGACGGTTCCCCGGGGTTGTGGTGCAGGGCGACTCCCTTCACATCCTCCGCGGCGCAATTGCCGAAGTGGCGGAGGCATGCGCACGAGGCGACTTGGATGAAGCTCGGGACTGTGTCGGTCTTCTTCTGGTGAACCTGGATGCTCTGCTGGCGCGGTACGAGGCTGCGTTGGGTGAGCATGAGATTCCGAGGCCGTACTGAGCTGTCAGGCCATCAGCTTGGGAAGCTGCGATCTTTAGCGGGCAGTTCGGGCGCTGACCTGGGCGAATGATTGCGCTGGGGTCTCGCCGCGCTCGGTTGCGTTCACCGTGATTCCCTGCTGTTCCCCGCTTGATCTGGTGCGCTTGTGGTGCAGGTCGGTGGCCGTGTGGCTGCTCGTCGCCGACATCCGAGTTGTCAGCCCACGGGCTCTGGGCGGTAGCGCCTTCGGTGGACGCAAAAATCGAACACATGATTGAATCTGGCCATGCGATCGTTCCCCGCCGATCTCGCCGAGGCACAGCAGGAGTGGAGCGCTACCTACCAGCAGCTCGCCGACCAGCCCGGCCGCACCAAGCTGCGTCGACGCCTGTATCGGCTGTCGGTCCAGGTGTTCTTCCACCCCTACTGGCAGCAGCAGCGGCCGAGCCCCGCGGCGTGGCAGGAGCTGCGCACCCTGGGACTTTCGGACCGGGACTCGACGTGAGCGGCCTCATCGCTGGACGTCCGTGCGGCTTCACCGCGACCCCTGCCACCGACCACACCCTGCGAGTCCTCGAATGACACGCTCGAATGCGGGACCGTGCGCCGGGGATGATCCTGAAGGCATGGCCGGTCCCATTCGTGTGATCGTCCACCCGCCGTCACCTACGGGTGGACGCCGCGTGCGCGTGGACGGCGAAATCCTCGGCCTGGCCCACAGCATCGGCGACCTGGTCGAGTTCCTCCGCCGGGCCGGTCTGGAGCTCGACGCTGCCGAGGTCGCGGGGGCGCCGTGGATCGACTGGCGCGGAGTGGGACCGGATCGCTGGGGCCCAGAGGCAAGCAGCTGAGGCCTTCTCCCCGGCGATGGTACCTCGGGCAACACGCTTTCCAACTGTGTTGGTGGGGTGGTGGGCTGCGTGTGGGGGCGTTCACCTGGGTTCATGAGCGGCTGGCCGTCAGTAAAGGGGCGCCTTCGGGTCTTGTCTGAACGGCCGTGAACGCAGGTGAATGAGACGGAAAGTGAGACGGGGGGATGATGGCGCGCCTTGAGCGACACTCCTTGATCCATTTCGGGATCTGTTCCATTGGCTGGGTCTGACGAGACTACGGGGCTGCCCTGTCGGCCGTCGTTTCTCGCTGCTTGATATCTCCGGACGCACGCACGGCCTCGTGATCGGGCACTACAGTCTTCTGTTGTGTCGTACATCACATGGCGATGCGGGGCGGGTGGCCTGGGTGGGGCAGCCGCGTGCCCGAGTTGAGAGATCTGGGGGGCTTCATGCATGAGATGGCCAAGGGCTCGAACGTCGCGCTGGCGACCCTGAGTGAGAATGCCGGTTCGGTGATCGTCAGTTTGAGCTGGGTCAGCCCGACCGGTGAAGGCGATGCCGACGTGTCCGTCCTGCTGCTCAATGCGAACGGCAAGGTGCGCAGCGACGGTGACTTCTACTTCTACAACCACCCGGTTGCCGCTGACGGGAGTGTGCAACTGCTGGGCAAGACGCCGACGGAGAGCGGCGACGAAGACAGAATCAGCTTCGACCTGACGGCAGTCCCATCCGATGTCGACCGGATCGTCGTGGCGGCAAGTCGCTACGAGGGAGCAGGCTTCGGGGAGCTGGAAGACCTGAAGGTGACATTGGCCGACGGGGGCGGCGAGAACTTCCTCAGGTTCGCCATTGATGACGCCGGCACGGTGAGCGCGATCATCTTCGGCGAGTTATACCGACGCGGGGAGGAGTGGAAGTTCCGTGCTGTCGGACAGGGCTACGACACCGGCCTGGCCGGCCTAGCGACGGATTTCGGCGTCGACATTGAGGACGACGCGGGTGCAGAGGAAGCGCTGAACGGCACAGAGAGCAGCGAGCAGGCTGACATGACTGCTCCGGCTCCGGCCGTTGAGCAAGAGCCCCACGTGATGCCGGGCCTCGTTCCGGCTCCCCGCCCGCCTGGCGACGAGCCGGGGCCGAAGAAGACGGCACGGCCTCGCACCGCGAAGAAAAAGGTCACTGTGCCCACGGTGGCCAGGAAGTCGCTGGCGGACAATGAGTCCTGGAAGCAGGCCAGACTCTTTCCGGTGTCGGTGCTCAAGAGCGACCGAGACCGGGAGATGCGCGCTACGTCGGTACTGCTGTCGGTGATGGCGCAGGTGCCGGAGTTCGCGCGGAGACTCACAGCGGCGTTCGGAGCACCGGCGGGCCGCATGGAGACATTCACCGAGGTCTCCCTCCCGCACGGCGATACCCCGCGACGCCCCGACGGAGTGATCCGCGTCGAGCGGGCCGGCAAACTGTGGACCGCGCTGGTGGAGACCAAGACCAACGGCAACGACCTCAAGCCCGAACAGGTTCAAGCGTATGTGGACATCGCCGCACGCCGTGGATACGAAGCCGTGATCACACTGTCGAACGACGTCGCGCTGGAAGGCAGCCCGCTCGTCGACGTCAAAATCGATGGACGGCGCAAGCACAAGGTGGCCCTATGGCACCTGTCCTGGGCCGAAGTTACGTACCAGGCACAGATGTTGATCCGGCATGAGGGCGTCAGAGATAGGGCGCATGCCTGGCTGCTCCAGGAACTGCTGTACTACTTGCGGCATGAGAACTCCGGCTGCCACGGCTTCCAGAACATGGGGTCGGCCTGGGTCCCTGTACGCAACGGAATCGACGACGAAACCCTGTGCCAGGGTGACCGGCGCGCCCTGGATGTGGTCGAGAGCTGGGAACGGCTCATCCGTCAGATCTGCCTCAGCCTCGGTGGCGAACTCGGACAGAAGGTACTGCCCGTCCAGCGAGCCAAGCGTGGAGCCGATCCGAAGGCCCGCCGCATCCGCATGGCTGATCAGCTCTGCCTCGACGGCAGACTTCAGGCAGAGCTCCGGATCGAGGGCGCACCCGGAATTCTGGCGATCAGTGCCGACCTGCGCACTGGCAAGCTCCGCACCTCCATCGAGATCCCCGCACCTGAGCAGGGCTACCCGCTGACCTGGGCCAAACGCCTCATACGCCGCCTGGCCGAGGCACCGGCAGATCTCCACATCGAAACCCTGGTCGACGGAGAGACCGGGGGACCACGGGGCACGCTGGAACGGCTCCGCCCCGAGCCGGCGGATATGCTCCCGAAGAACAACGACACCCAGATCACCGGTTTCCGCCTGTCCCTGTTCAAAGGCATGGGAAGCGGCCGGGGGAACGCCGAATCCGGCTTCATCCGCAGCGTCGACGACGCCGTGCACCGCTTCTACACCAGCGTGGTAGTCCACCTGGACCGTCCGACGCCTCGGCAGGCATCAGCGAAGGAACGCGCCGGGACGGGATGACCCCGGCCGTGGACAGTTGCACGCGACCACGCCTCACGTGCAACTTTCCACAGGGCGCGAACCTGAGGTCAGGTGGTGCAAGGGGGACGAGCGCCCTGAGCTTGGGAAGCTCGGGTCATCTATGGCTGGTTGCCGGGCGGACCTGCGGCGGAGCGCCCACGGGGCCTGACTGGCCCCCGGCCTAGTCCCCGTCATTCCCCGTGGTTCCCCGCACGATCTGGCATGCGTCTGGCACACGCGCGGTCGTCCGGACTGCCCTACTGGCGACCACCGCTTTAGGAGTTCTACCAGCTGAACGGGGCGCCTGGGCGCCAAGCCCGTGGCAGGGCACGGCGAGTGTTCTGGGAGGCGCTCAGGACCGGGTCAGTGTGCTGACGTTGCCGTCAGAAACTGCCGTCGCTCTTCATCTCGTCGGTGGCTGCGTTCACTTGCTCTGTGGATTCGACCTCCGCGCCGAGGTGGTCAAGGCGGGTCTCCTGCCAGGGTTCGGCCTGAAGCCGACTTGCGGGCCCGGGCGGCGGCCTGCACCGTCAGCCGGCCTCGGTCAGTCCGTGCGGTGCTGCGGTTCGGACTGCCCGGAGCCGCTCTTGGTGAGAGCCGTGCGCGCGGCCTGCAACAGTTCTTCGGAGATCGGGTTGCCCCGGGTGGCGCGGGCGAGGGCGAGGGCACCGACCATGGTGCAGAGCTGGGCCATGCCGTCGTCGTCGCCGGTGGCCAGCCGAGCGGCGCGGTTCCGTACCCCGTTGATGTAGACGTGCTGGGCGCGGGCGGCCTGCTCGGGCGCGCGCCCCAGGTCGGCGGCGAATCCGGAGACAGGGCAGCCGTCCGCGGGGTGATCACGGTGCCAGACCGAGAGGTAGTCCTCGATCAGGGTCCGGCGGGCGGCCTCGTGCTCCCCGGCGTGCTCCTCTAGCGCCACCGTCGAGTGTGCCGCCTGCTCGGCGAAGGCGTGGGCGATGGCCTCGTCGACCAGATCCTCCTTGGAAGCGAACTGCTTGTGAAACCCGCCATGGGTGAGCCCGGCGGCCTTCATCAGTTCGGCGACGCTGACCGCGGTGCCTTTCTCGCGGAACATCCGGGAGGCGGTGGCTACGACGCGCTGCCGGTTCTCCTGTGCTTGCGCCTGGGACACGCGGCCCACGGAATCACCCTCCTCGAATAGATGTCACTTGCCATCTATCTTAGCTGCCGTTTAGATTGCTGACGACATCTATTTGATGCCGATGAGGTCACTCGGCAGGTCGAGCAAGGCCTTGCGCTGCCGCCCACCGTCTGAGGCCGCCGGCCTCCGCCCGCAATCGCAGAACCACCGACAGCACTGGAGACCCCCTGTGGCATCACCACCCACCCCCACCGACTCCTCGACGCCCGCGGGGTCCACGCCACCCGAGCCGCCTGCCCGGCGACGAAGCGCTTCCGAGGCGGTCCACCGTCGGCGCTGGGCCATCCTGACCGTGCTCTCGTGCAGCCTCCTGGTGGTGATGCTGGACAACTCGATACTCAACGTGGCGATGAAGACCATCGCCCAGCCCGCTCCCACCGGACTCGGCTCCACCCAGAGCCAGCTGGAGTGGGCGGTCGACTCCTACACGCTGGTGTTCGCCGGACTGCTCTTCACCGCGGGCCTGCTCGGTGACCGGCTCGGCCGCAAGAAGGTGCTGCTCTTTGGCATGCTGGTGTTCGGCGCGGGATCCGCGCTGTCCGCGCTGTCGGACTCCTCCGGGCAGCTCATCGCCTTCCGCGCCGTGATGGGCTTCGGCGGCGCCTTCATCCTGCCCGCCACCCTCGCGATCATCATGAACGTCTTCGAGCGCGACGAGCAGCCCAAGGCCATCGGCATCTGGACCGGTGTGGTCGGTTTCGCCATCGCCGCTGGCCCGATCGCCGGCGGCGTCCTGCTGGAGCACTTCTGGTGGGGCTCGGTCTTCCTGGTCAACGTGCCGATCGTGGTCGCCGCGATGGCCGCGATGGTGGCGATCGTCCCCGATTCCAGGGACCCCAGGCCCGGCAGGCTCGACCCGTTCGGCGTGCTGCTGTCGATCGCCGGTCTGGCGCTGCTGGTCTACGGCATCATCAAGGGCGGCCAGTTGGGCGACTTCACCCGGCCCGAGTCCTGGGCGACGATCCTCGGCGGCCTGGCGGTCCTCGCCGGCTTCGTGGTGTACGAGACCCGCAGCGACCATCCGGCCCTCGACGTCACCTACTTCCGCAACCGGCGGCTCTCCGCGTCCGTCGCCGCCATCGGCCTGGTCTTCTTCGCCCTCATGGGCGTCACGTTCTTCAGCGTCTTCTACAACCAGAGCGTGCGCGGCTACAGCGTCCTGCAGTCCGGACTGCTCGTGCTGCCGCTGGCCGCCTCCCAGATGTTCTTCGCCCCGCGGGCCCGGCTGGTCGTGGGCCGCTTCGGCGCCCGAGCCGTGTGCGCCACCGGCCTCGTCCTGACCGCCGTGGCCTTCGCCGGCTTCCTGCTGCTCGGCCAGGACACCCCCATCTGGGTGCTGGAGGTGCTGTTCTTCCTGATGGGCACGGGGATGGCCCATGTGATGCCGCCCGCCACCGTCATGATCATGTCGTCGCTGCCGCGGGAGAAGGCCGGTTCCGGATCCGCGGTCAACAACACCTTCCGGCAGGTCGGCGGGGCCATGGGCGTTGCCGTGCTGGGGTCGCTGCTGTCCACCACCTACCGCAACGGCATCGACGGCCACCTGGACGTACTGCCCACCTCCGACCGGCACGCCGCAGGTGAATCTGTCCAGGCGACCCTTACCGTCGCCGAGAAGCTGGGACCGGCCGGCAGGGCACTGGTGCAGCCCGCGCACGACGCCTTCATCCACGCCATGCACATCAGCGCGATGGGGTCCGCAGCCGTTGCCCTGGTCGGCGCGGTCGTCGTGCTGGTCTTCCTGCCTGGCAAGGACGCCGCTACGGCCGCCAGCGGTGCTAAGTCCCAGCGCCAGACCGTCTGAGCCCGACGGTGATCACGAACCATCCCCGCGAGACATGGAGGCGACCGCCTGCCGGGGACGTCTCCGCAGTGTCGTCGCCGAAACCGCCGTCATCGAGACGGTACTGCGGCTGCTCGAAGAGACCGCCACGACGTGTGAAATCGCCACACGGACCCACAGTGGCATCGCAGGGGCCAATGCCTTGCTGACGGCTGGGCTGACGCTCTGATCACACCTCAACTCAGATATTTTCCATTACTTTCGAAGGAGATCGCCCGATGGTTGCCAACAACCTTGTTCTTATCCCCGGTGCCGGCGGCGTGGGCCGCACGGTCTTCGAGCACCTGCGTGCTCAGGACGTGCCAGTGCGTTTCATGGTCCGCCGCGATGACGAGCGGGCCGCTGAACTGCGGGCACTGGGCGCGGAGGTCGTCATCGGTGACCTGACCCGGCCCGAGACGGTAGCGGCCGCGCTGCAGGGCGTGGCGCGGATGTACTTCGGGATGCGCGTGTCGCCGGACCATCTGCTGGCGGCGACCGTGGTGGCTTCCGTTGCAAAGGAGTACGGGAAGCTAGAGGCCCTGGTCGACCTGTCGCAGATGACGGTGTCGCAGATGACCGCCACCAGCACGGAGGAGTCCCACCAACAGCGGCTGCACTGGCTGGCAGAGCAGGTGTTCGACTGGTCGGGTCTGCCGGTGGTGCACATCCGGCCGACGGCTTTCCTGGACACTCCGCTGTTCACCACGATGGCGGCGCGGTCGATTCAGGAGAACGGCACGATCGCGGTGCCGTTCGGCACCGGACGCACCTCGCCGGTCGCCGTGGACGACGTCGCCCGGGTCATCGCCACTGTGCTCCGCGACCCGGCTCCCCACATCGGGCAGGTCTACGAGCTGACCGGGCCGCGCTCGGTCGACATGACGGAGCTGGCCGCGGAATTCTCTCGGGCGCTGGGCAGGCCGGTGTCCTATGTGGACATGCCCTCGGAGCGGTGGGAGGCCCACCTCCCGAAACTGGGGATGCCCCCGCACCTCGAACAGCACGTCGCCACCATGGCCCGGCTGCACCGGGACAACCGTTACAACCGCACTGCCAACGGCGTCGAGCGCGTGACGGGCATCCCCGCCCAGTCCATCGAGGCGTTCGTAGCCGTCCGAAAGGACTTCTACCTGGGCTGAACCGACCTGCTTGTGCGCGTTCGGTGCCTGCCGCAGGGGGCGGTGTCCATCATTTGCGATCGGCTCCGGGAGCGGGCTTACCCGAGCTCGGGCGCGTCAGGGACGCCGTAGCCGTGGTCCATCGGCCGAAGCGTGTTGTGATGCCGGAGGATTCGGGTGTCAGTCAACCCGTATCGCGTAGCGGTCGCCTGCTTGCCACCTGTGGGTCGTTGCCGTCAAAACGCCCCGGACCATCCTGGCCCGGGGCGTTTCCCCTGGTCACGCTTGTGCCCCCGGCAGGATTCGAACCTGCGACACCCGCTTTAGGAGAGCGGTTGGGGTGCCTGGCCGGTGACCTGCGGCTTCAACGGCCGAGCTAGAAGGCATGGATAGTCCTGCCGACCCCCTTGTTGACCGGGGCTGACCCCTGCATCTGGCGCGGCTGTGGCACGCTCACTGGCTTGAGCTCCGAGGCGGCTTTCCGTATTCGGCAGGCGGTAGCCCGCTGGCTCTCTGCTGTCGGGGCTCTGGTCGGGGGACGGTGCTTGTCCCAGACACCTCAGCCGTGGTGCACGGATGGGGCTCACCTCTGTCCAGGTTCGCCGATCCTTGGCTTCCCTCTCCTTGCGCTGGGCCACACCGTATGCGGACCCCGGACCCGGATGGACTGGGCAGCGGGTGGGGCACGGGCACCTTCTGATCCGTAGCCCTGTACGGGCCGCGGAACGCGGTGGACAAGGTGCTGAAGGGCGTGCGGATGCACACGTGACTGAATCTGCACAGCGAATGCGCAACTGCGTCACGGGTGCGTTCTGTTGGTGCGGAGTTGTCCTGGTCGGAGCTGTCGTGGCAATAGCTGTCGTTTTCCTGTGCGGCGCAATATGTAGAGAAGCTGCCCTCAATTCGTGTGCATGCGTGCATGGATGAGTGGCCGATTGTTTCAACTGCCCTGCTGGGAACAGCGACCGACTGGATGCCGGGCACGCTCCGTGATTTGATCCTTCGCGCCGCCGGGATCGCGCCAAGGCGTCCGGAAACGGATGGCGCGCCTGCGGTCGCGGCCCAGCGTCTATCCCCAGCTTGGCCGCTCCCCCTTGTGGAACATCCATACGAAGGGCAGTTTCATCATGAATTCCGCTCCCCAGGTTCAGACCCTTGAAATCTCCGACGCCGAGCTCGACACCGTCTCCGGCGGCCTGAGCCCGCAGGTCGGCATCGCCGCCGGCCCCACGGCGATCGGCAGCTCGGACCTCGTGGCTCAGTTCGGCGCGGTCAAGGACGAGGTCCTGGACACCGTCGGCCAGTACCACCAGGCCGGCGTCACCGTCTCCTTCTGATCGCTAGATCGCGGGACTTCCTCATCGCGGGATCGCTGATACCGGCAGCCTGACCGCCGATCGGCGTCCACAGCGACAAGCCCCCTACCCGCGGGTATTTGCTGGTAGGGGGCTTGATCGTTAGGGGTTGCTTCTTCTTGCCCTGGGTCTTGCCGGGGATCGTGAGGAGCGGGGATTTCGCTGGTCAGGACGGTGTTGCCGAGCGGCCGAATGGTCGTCATTGGTCGTCGTTGGCCCCTGTTGAGCGACCGCGGACGGCCCAGGGACGGCCCAAACGGCGGCCAGGCAGCCGTTCGGCGACCTACGAGCTGATGGGCAACTCCCTGGCTCGCCGGCGTGCTTGAGCCCGTAGGTCCTTCAAGCGACTGTGGAACGCGTTGTGGCGGTTCTGGTCGAGGTTCAGCGGGAGGTCGAGTTGAGAGATGAGCCGCGCCTCCAAATCCCACGGTTCGCTTTGCTCGATCCAGCACACCCGCGCGTTGCTGGCCATCCACTGGCTCAGGGTGGCTTCGCCGACCTTGCCGAAGGTCATCCGCTTGCCGCTGCCCACGCGGCGCAGCTCAAGTCCGAGCAGACACCCGAGGGTGAGCCGCAGCGTCGAGCCGGCCGCGTTGCCCCGGTAGTGGTACCGCACCCGCTTGCGCAGGTTCTGCGTGCTGGTTCGGTTCGCCATGTACCGCGGGGCTATCCCGACGTAGAGCAGGCGCCCGGCGTCCAGGTCCTGGTGGGGCGGCTGCTTGAAGTGCCACCCGTAGACTCCCGCCACCGCCGGGACAGGGCTCGGACGCACCAGGACTTCCTGCGACGACCACAACCGACCGGGACTGACTAGAGCGGTAGCTTCCACGAACCCTCCCGACGTGCCATGGCTGATCGTCGCAGGCTACTGGTTGACGCTGGCATAAGGGCCCTGGCCTGCGTAGCTACGTGACGTCAGCTTGCGAAGCCTGGGTTCTCGGTGGGGGCTGCTTGGCTGAACTGCGGCGGAGCCGACGGGGCCTGACTGACCGGCGGCCTGGTCCCCGCCGTTCCCCGTGGTTCCCCGCACGATCTGGCACGTGTCTGGCACGGGATCGGCCGTCCGATCTGTGCGTCTGACTTGAGCCACGGACTACTCGTAGGTGGTCGCAGCTCGTAGAGCTTGTGCGAAGAAGCTCCAGTGACCGCTGGCGGCAGATAGCCACCGGCGTGGCTGTACGCGCCGTCCAGGTGGTACGGGTTGATCGAGGAAGGCAAACGGCGCACGCAGCAGGTGATCGACAAACGACCCCGTGCTGTCGTTCATGCTGCGTCCGCGCGATCAATCGGAGCCGTGGGGCCTTCCGGCGTTGACGGCGCACATTCCCAGCCTCGCCGACGAAGCCAACGTGCAAGGCGCAGACGGAGGTTGAGGTCTGGAGTGGGTCCAAAGGCGGTCGGCTTGCGACAGGATTGCACAGCACTGGCAAGGTCGAAGTCGGGTTACCCGCGACCTTCCAAGGAAAGACCTCGAGTGCATCTCAGTGAGTCGGAGGGGGCTGCTCATGAGCGGTACATCACGGTCGCGTCACGACAGGATAGAGCCGGGGCCGCCGCCCGAGCGCGGCTCCGATCGCTTCAGCGACGATCCCCCTGATCCCCTCGCCTCGCTGCTGGCCAAGGTCAACAATAGGGAACACATTTCGACTCCTGGAGACAACGCGGGCGGCGAAGACCGCGACCCCCGTGACGAGGAATGGCGGGAACATGATCGCCACGGCCCCTATGGGCAGGGGCGTCGCCGAAGGAACTAACGCACAGGACGGAGTCCCCCGACCCCGAGGGCGCGGCGGAGTTCGGCGAGCTCCAGGGCGCTCTCTCCGCCGGGCGGCGGCTTCTCCGTACGTCGGCTCAGCCGATGGTGCTGGAGGTGGGGTCGGTTCTGGCGGGGAGCCAGGACGCCGTTCCGGAGCGGCTGAGAAGCGTGCCGACGGCGCCTTTCACGACGGCGCGCCCGGCCGGGATCGCGGCGATGGCCGCCGACTGGAGCGTGGACGGGTCGACGCGGCCGGTCGTGCCGGTGGCAAGGAGGAGGCCGAGGAACGCCTCGACGTACCTGAGGACGGCGCGCTCGGCGACGTCGGCAAGGAGCTTGCGGGTGGTCTTCGTGGTGGCCATGGGGCCGGGCAACCGTGTCGGTCGGCCTTCGGCCGCGGCCTGGAACGCCGGCTTGTACGAGAGCGCTCCCCTGGTGTCGATGACGAGCTGCCGCCATTGCCTCATTTGCGTACTGCTGGTTGCGATTCCGCCTTGAGGACGGCGCAGCCCAAGAGGCGGCGATCTTTACTCCTGCTTGACTGCTGCCTTACCCGCCGAAGAGCCGCTCTCCATAGTGTCGTGGGGTTGGCATGTGCACAGAGTGAAGCGATGAGGTACGGGGGCTGATTCGCGTGTCGGACCTGAAGAAGGAAACCGCGTCGATGCACGAGGCGGCCTCGAGGCGGCGGTCCGTGGGGCATCACGCCGGGAAGCCGTTGCAGGAGTTCAGGGCTCAGTCCCGTGACCTGGCCGCGCTCGTCGGGGCGCTGGGCACCCTCCTCGAGGCCAAGAGCGAGACAGAGAAGGGCATGACCACCCTGGTCAAGCTGACCAAGCAGTTGGACGACGGGTGCGAGGCAGAGGCCAAGCTGCCCGGAGAGGTCTCCGACGCATTTGATCTGCTGGACGTGCTGATCGGAGCCGAGGCTCGGGCGAAGAAGGGCTGAGGGCGCTCCCATGGTCGACCTCAACCCCTTCCACTACATCAACAAGTTCAACCACATGTTCGGCGACTCGATCGCCAGCGGTTTGGAATTCCTGGGCATTTCGGATCCGGCGGTGGATCCGGACGGCGTGCGGGAGATCGCGAAGAAGTGGCGGCACCTGGCCGCGGGCCTTGACGACGCGGCCACCGCCGCCGAGCGCGCGCTGCGGGGCGTGGAGTGGGAGGGCAAGGCGGCCAAGGCCTTCAACAAGCGGTCCAAGGCGGCCCGTAAGCAGGCCACCGAGATGGCCCACTCCCTGCGCGAGGGTGCGAAGGCGCTGGACGACTTCGCGGACAAAGCGCACGAGCTATTGTCCGAGATCGGCGTGATGCTGGCGGAGATCGCTGAGTTCGAGATCGCCGGCTTGGCCCTGTCCATCCTCACCGCCGGCGCTTCGGAGGTGGCTTCCACACTGATGGCTGGCGAGCGCGCACTGAAGGTGGTCGCGCTGATCGGCCGGATCGAGGAGGAGGGTACTGCCCTCGGCACCGTGGTCCGCGGGATCATGGAGGTCATCCGAGGGGTGGAGCGGGCGCTGCAGGCGCTCAAGGAGATCCGCGGGGTCGCCGAGGTGGCCAAGATGGCCAAGGGCGGCATGGAGTTCTCCGCCTTCCAGACCCTGCTGGAGGACCCGGGCGCGTTCAATGACCCGGAGAAGCTGGCCGGTATTCTCACCGAGGGCGCGATCATGGGCGTTGGCTTCGGCGTCCTCGGCAAGGGGCTCGGGATGGGCCTGAAAGCACTCAAGCCCAGCGAACTGGCCAAGTTGGCAGACGCATTGAAGCTCGGCGGCTCCGACCTTTCCAAACTCAAGCTGAAACCCGGCGAGGCCGAGAAGCTCGAAGCCGGCATACGCGCGGCCGAGAAGGAACTGAAGGTCGACCCGATCGACGTGGCCACGGGCGACATGTTCCTGTCCCAGACCGACGTCCGACTTCCCGGAATCCTCCCCCTGATCCTCGAACGCACCCACATATCCTCGTACCGGTGGGGCGGCTGGTTCGGATCCTCCTGGGCCTCCACGCTGGACCAGCGTCTGCAAGCCGACGACGATGCCATTACCTATGCGATGCCGGACGGTGCTCGACTCGTCTATCCGCGCCTGTCGCCCGACGCGACAGAGCCGGTGTACGCGGAGACCGGCAGGGCGCTGCCTCTGTCGTGGGACACGGAGACAGACGGTGCACTGCGGGTGAGCGATCCCGAAGCCGGGATCTCGTACATCTTCCACAGCCCACAGCCCGTCGATGACGGTGACGCCGTGGACCTGCCTCTGCAGGCCGTTGTCGATCGCAACGGTCAGCGCATCACCGTCCACTATGCCGAGAACGGCGCCCCCATCGAAGTCGTCCACTCGGGCGGCTATCGCGTCGCGATCGACCGCCACCGGCACCTGCCCAGAATTTCGGCTCTACGTCTGCTCGACCCCGACCGGCCCCACGGGCCCGGTACGCAACTGGTCGCCTTCGGCTATGACGAGAACGGCAACCTCAGCAACGTCATCAACTCCTCTGGCCGCCCCACCACTTTCAGTTACGACGGCGAAGGCCGGATCGCCTCCTGGACCGACACCAACGACACCGTCTACCGATACGTCTACGACGATCGCGGCCGCGTGGTGCGCACCGAGGGCAGCGGCGGCTTCCTCTCCGCCACTCTCGTGTACGACGAGACGACCCGCACCACCAGCGTGACCGATTCGCTGGGACACACCACCCGCTACGAACACAACGCGGCCCACCGGCTCATCAGGGAAACGGATCCCCTCGGCAACACCAGAGAACAGGAGTGGGACGCCAGGCATCGTCTCATCGCCGTCACCGAGGCGCTCGGCCACACGACCCGGTACGCATACGACGACAGCTCACGGCCTGTATCGGTCATACGGCCGGACGGCCTCGAAACCCGGTCTGAGTACGACGACCTCGGCCTTCCCACAGCGTTGACGGGGCCGGACGGGGCCACATGGCGTCAGGAGTACGACGCTCGGGGCAACCGCGTCGCGGTCACCGACCCCAGCGGGGCCACCACCCGCTTCACCTACAACTCGGCGGGGCACCTGACCTCCGTCACCGACCCCCTCGGCAACACCACCCGCTTCAGGTGCGATCCTGCCGGTCTGCCCGGCGAAGTCGTCGACCCGGTGGGCGCATCGACCGGCTACGAGAGGGACGCGTTCGGCCGTCCCCGCGCCATCACGGATCCCCTGGGGAACGTGACCCGTCTGGAATGGACGGTCGAGGGCAAACTGGCCCGTCGCACGTCACCGGACGGGAGCATCGAGTCCTGGACCTATGACGGCGAGGGGAACTGTTCGACTCACGTCGATCCCACGGGAGGCGTGACGTGCTTCGAGTACACCCACTTCGACCTCCTGGCCGCACGCACGGATCCCGACGGCACCCGCTACGAGTTCATTTACGACACGGACCAACGGCTCGTGCGGGTCACCAACCCGCAGAGCTTGTCCTGGAGTTACGAATACGACTCTGCGGGCCGTCTGACGGCCGAGAAAGACTTCGACGGCCGAATACAGCGCTACACCTACGATCCCGCGGGCCACCTGACGACGCGCATCAACGCGCAGGGACAGGCCACCCGCTACGAACATGACGCCCTCGGCCGTGTCGTCCGCAAGGACGCGGCGGGCACGGTCACCACGTTCGAATACGACTCGACGGGCAACCTTGTCAGGGCGGCCGGCCCGGACGCGGTGGTAGCCCGCGAGTACGACCCCATGGGCCGCATCGTCCGCGAAGCAGTGAACGGCCACATCAGCCGGTACACCTACGATGCGGCAGGACGTCGCATCAGCCGTACCACGCCGAGCGGCTTGACCAGCAGCTGGAGCTACGACGTGGCGGGCCGGCACCTCTCGCTGTCGATGGGTACAGGACGGACCATCGACTTCTCCCATGACCTCGCAGGGCAGGAACTGGCCCGCCGGCTCGATGACTTCGCCACCCTGACAAGCACGTTCGACGAGACCGGGCGAGTCACGGCTCAGACGGTCCTTGCGGCAGACGGGCGCACCGCCCAGCACCGCGCCTACACCTATCGCAGCGACGGCTCGCTCGTGGGCGTCGACGACGCAGCGAGGGGCGCCCGCCACTTCGACATCGACACTGCTGGACGTGTCACCGCAGTTCACGCGCAGGGATGGCGCGAGACCTACGCCTACGACCAGGCGGGCAATCAGAGCCAGGCGCACTGGCCTGCCGACCACCCCGGTCATGAGGCACTTGGGGAGCGCACCTACCAGGCGATGCGGATCACCCGAGCAGGCAGCGTCCGATACGAGCACGACTCACAGGGCCGTGTCACCCTCCGCCAGAAGATCCGGCTGTCCCGTAGCCCGGACACCTGGCGCTATGAATGGGACGCCGAAGACCGCTTGGCCGCACTGGTCACACCAGATGGAACGCGTTGGCGCTATCTCTACGACCCGTTCGGTAGGCGCATCGCCAAGCAACGCCTCACGGCAGACGGCACCGAAGTCGAGGAGCAGGTCGACTTGGTCTGGGACGGCACCGTTCTGTGCGAGCAGATGATGACCTCACCCGCGCTGTCTCTGCCCGTCGTCGTGACGTGGGACCACGTCGGCGTCCGCCCGATCGCCCAGACCGAGCGCGTCGTCACGGCCGACACAGCCCAGGACGAGGTCGATGCGCGCTTCTTCGCGATCGTCACGGATCTGGTCGGCGCGCCCACCGAACTCATCGACGACGCAGGTGACATCGCCTGGCGTAGCCGTGGCACGCTGTGGGGCAAGACCGCGTGGAATTCCGACGCCAGCACCTATACCCCACTCCGCTTTCCCGGTCAGTATTACGACCCCGAATCGGAGCTGCATTACAACTACTTCCGCTACTACGATCCGGAAACCGCACGTTACACGACACAAGACCCCCTGGGTCTCGCCCCGGCCGACAATCCGCGCGCCTATGTCACTAATCCACATTCCTGGATCGATGAACTGGGTCTCGCGCCCGGAACGTGCCCACTCACCGGCCAGCAGATAAATCCCAGAGGCTATACCGCTATTTTCGAGATGCAGCTCCGCCCCACCGACTTCGGGCGATCTCGCAGCGTTCACTTCAACCGGGCCAACGCCGCACTCGACAGAGCCATCAAGGCGGATCCACAACTCGGCGCATTTCTTGACCAGTTCTCCCCGGGCATCGCCGGGCGAGTGGCCTCACGGGGGGGACGTAGAACTCCGAGCGGCTTCACCTGGCAGCATGAACCGGGTGCCAACGCCGGGGGACGACAAGGAGTCATGCGGCTGGTTCCCACCTACCAGCACACTCCGGGATCACCCTGGTGGGACGTTCTACATCCCGGATATTCGGGTGGGTATGCTGAGTGGGCCATCCCGAATGGTGCGCCTCCGAACTGAGAGAAAGGCGACGATACGTGTCCTACTGGATGAACGATGTCATGGGCGAGTCCGTCGACGAGCCGAGCGAGGAGCGAATTCGCGAAATTGTATCCGAGCTGCAGACGAAAGCAGACGACGAGCACCCGGATGTGTCACTGGAACACGAGTCCGGCTGGGGGCTGAGTGTCTACCGGGACCGCACACTCCTTTGGGAGAACGTCGAAGACTCCGACGTACGACCTCGCAAGACAACACCTGGTTCGTGGGACGACGTCATTGACGCCCTGCTGACACTTTCACGGGGAGACATTTCCGCGGTGGACCGCTTGGACTGGCAGGAGTGAGGCACCAACAGGTGCCTACACACAGAACACAGAACGCCACGATGCGCGGGAGGCCGCACTCGTGAGCTGCTGTCGGCGGCCGTGAAGGCGACGGTCCGCAGTCGCCTTCGGGCTTCCGGACGCGCCGGCGTCGAGTAAGAGGTCTGAGAGCGCCCACACGCAGGAGTCGAGAAGTCCGGGGACTGCTCTTCGGCCTCAGAGGCGCCGACATACGTCGTCATCTGCTCCTCCAGCACCGTGAACGTGCGGGGCGAGCCCTTCTCCAACGCCGACGGGCCGACCCGGGAGAATCCCCTCCTGATCCGGCCTTCCTCGATGTGCCCCGGCAGGATTCGAACCTGCGACACCCGCTTTAGGAGTTCGATCCGAGCCTGCTGCGACTATGGCCGTCGACCGGTGCGACCGCCGGACAGGAACGCTGGTGTACGCCCCTGTCCGGCGTCGTTGATGTCAGCCGTGGATGTCAGATGCCTTCAGATCTGTAGCCCTAGACGGATCGGTCGGTGAGGGGCGTACCGGCGGCGTTACGACCCCACAAGTACGCTGTTGGGCGGGGGCGGCTACTGAGGTTGCGGTACCTCGCTGCTGTACCGCAACCCCCGAGCAGGAGGGCGACGAAGGCTGCTGCGTCGGCGGTAGCACCGATGATCCTGGCGCAGGGGGTTGATACGAGCACCACCACGATGATGACCGTGATGAGCCACTGGCGCAGACGCGGGTTTGACACAACGGGCAGGGCAGGGGTCACACTCATCGGTGAGCCTTTCTAGGAGGTTCGTTGCCCACCCCGCCGCTCTCGCCGGGAAGCCTGTGCGGCGCGGGTGGGCTCTCTGCTCGGACGAGACCGTAGCAACGAGCGGGCTTGATGCGAGAGGCTGAGCAGAGGGCGTCGGTCACTCTCAGCTGTAAACGATTGCAGACGAATTACCCTGCGTGATCAGACAAGTGTCGGTGAAAGTACCTCGCGGCGGGCAAAATCCACCCCAGCCTTACTTTTGCGCGCACTCCTCACAGGCAGTAGTCTCAAGCACTCGTCTAACTATGGCCGATTTCCTCCTCGGCAGCTCCCACCGCTCGATCCCTCGCCCCAGGCACGCGGCGCCCGCCGGGGACTGACTCAGCGGCGCACGCCTTCCAAGTCTGTTGGTGGCTCGTGGCCACGTGCAGGGGCATTCCCTGCGTTCATGGTCAGCTGGCTGCTGACGCGGCGATGACTTGGGGTCTCGCCTGAACAGCCTTGAACGGGGCTGAATGAGACGGAAGCTGAGACGGCCTACGGCGCGCTTCATTCGAGGAACTCGGGCCGCTCTCGAACCAGGTCGTCGAGCTTGCCTTCCTCCAGGTCGCTAAGCGCGGCTGCGTACCCGGCCATGACTGCCTCGTGTACGACATCGTGGAGATCTACGGGGATCGTGTCGAAGACGCCGGAGCAGATGTTCGCAGCTGCGTCGTACGCAGCTCGGTAGTGAGGATCACGGATGTCGGCGCCCAGGTGGCTGATGAGCTCGCCTAGCTCTTTCCTCTGGTCATCGCTCACGTCGGCCTCACTACCCGCCTGCCTCAGCTGAGAACCGCGTTTCCGCCTGCCTCAGCCATCGAAAGTCAGCCACGACGGCGGGCCCACTGACCGATCCGGCGCGCGTGTCTCGCTGCACCCCCACCGGCACCAGCCACGCTATCGGGCTTGTCGTCGACCACAGCAAGCAGCGACGGCGGGCCCGGGACGACGGTGTGGTAGCCATCAGCTTGGAAAGCTGCGAGCATTCGCGGCCGGTTCGGGCGCTGACCTGGACGAACAGCGGATGGGTGGCTTCGACGGGCCCGCCTGCTCTTACCGTGGCTCCCCGCTGTTCCCCGCTCTATCTGGTGCGCTTGTGGTGCGGCGTCCTGGGTGCTGCCGTACAGGTGCGATCGTCAGAGAAGGCGCCACTCCCAGCACCACGGCTCCCAGCGGCCGACCGGCGCCTCCACGTTCCCGGCCGCGCGCTTGACGATCACTTGTTGACCTCGGCGATGTACTTGGTCTCCGGGCATGAGCAGCAGAGGACGGTCCAGCTCGTAGACGGCGTCTGGATCGAAACGCAGCTCGTTCAACAGCAAAGCCCTGTGCACCAGGGCCGGTTCCCCTTGCAGCCTCATGCACCCATGATGCGATGGCTTCGGGGAGCACCGCTTTAAGACGTCGTCTCATTTGGCGTGTTCGATAGTCTGGCGTCGTGGGGATCGTTGAGCGTCTCGTGCCAGATGAGTTGTGGGAACTGTTCGAGCGGGT
>NZ_JBSHAQ010000092.1:0-22330 GCF_053611585.1 Streptomyces sp. NPDC054794
CTGCGCTGTCGCTCCGCGTCGCCTTCGGCGATGGCCCTGCGGGCCACCCTTGACTCGGGTCGCTCCAGCACGGGTGAGAAGCGAGCGGGCGGCCCCCACGGTCACTCCTCCGACGGGCGTTCGGGCGATCCACCCTGGTACGTCAGCGTCAGCGTCCACGTCCGCCCCCACCTACCCCGCCCGAGCCACCGTCACGATCTCCGGGCTGGCCTCCGTGATCGGGCCCCGTCCCCAGTCCCCGTACTGCTCCGTGACCGTCAGGTTCGCCTCCTCAAGGAAGTTGGACAGGGGCTTGGGGGGCAGGAAGCGGAGGGTGGTCCGGCTTACTCGGGGGCGGGGCCAGGACGGGGTTTCGTAGGTTTCCGTGAACGTGACGCGGTCGGCTGTCGGGGTGCCGGGGCGGAGTTCGTGGCGGACACGGACCGGCGTACCGTCGGGGGCCGTGATGTCGCGGGGGCGGTCCGGGGACCAGGACTGCCAGGCGCGGGCCGCCGGGTTGCGGGTTTCGAAGGCGAAGTGTCCGCCCGGGGCCAGGGCCGATCGGACAGCCCGTAGACACACCCGCAACTCCTCGTCGCTGAGCAGTACTTGGAAGGTGTGACCGGTCATGACGACCAGGTCGAACTCCCCGGCCCAGAGGCGGGTCCGTAGATCCCCGAGGACCCATTCCACGTCCGCCGCACTCCGCCGCGCCTGCACGAGCATCGCCGCCGCCGGGTCCAGGCCCATCAGCCGCCCCCGGTGGCCCTCCTCGCGTGCCCGCCGGAGCAAGTGCCCGGTGCCGCAGCCGACATCCAGCACGGACCCGGCCGACATGACCAGGTCGAGGTAGAAGTCGTCACCCGGCCCCCACGGGTTGAGCGTGTCGTACAGCGCGGCGAGAGAAAGATCGGCGAACGAGTGATCGACCACCGCGGCAGTTTGTCATACACGGGTGAACCACACGCCTCGATCGCCCCTCTTCTTTCCCTCTTCCCACCTCACCGAACTCCGTCCCGCCACAAGGCACTTGGCAAACGCAGCGAAGGCCCGCACCTGGGGAGGCGCGGGCCTTCGTCCCCTGGAACAGGACGTTCATGGGCTCGGGTCAATGGGCCGGTGAAAGTCCGTTCCGTAGGCGACGGCTGACGGAAAGGGGTGTGTCAGGCCGCCGGCTCGGGGTCCTTGGAGAGGCGGGGGGCCGGAATGATGTCGGTGGTCTCCGGGTAGTGGCAGGCGGTCAGGTGGCCGGGCTTGTTGCCGGACGCCTGCACCAGCGGCGGGGCCTCCGTCGAGCACTTCTCCGTCGCCTTCCAGCAACGGGTGCGGAAGCGGCAGCCGGAGGGCGGGTTGATCGGGGAGGGCACGTCGCCGACGAGACGGATGCGCTCGCGCGGCACCTCGTCCACCGTCGCCTCGGGCACGGCGGAGAGCAGGGCCCGCGTGTAGGGGTGGCGCGGGTTGTTGTACAGGTCGTCGCGGTCGGCGATCTCGACGATCTTACCGAGGTACATCACCGCGACGCGCTGCGAGAAGTGCCGCACGATCGCCAGGTCGTGGGCGATGAACACGAACGCGATGCCGAGTTCCTTCTGGACCTCCTGGAGGAGGTTCACGACCTGCGCCTGGATGGACACGTCGAGCGCGGAGACCGGCTCGTCGGCCACGATCAGCTTCGGGTTCAGGGCCAGCGCGCGGGCGACACCGATGCGCTGGCGCTGACCGCCGGAGAACTCGTGCGGGAAGCGGTTGAAGTGCTCGGGGTTCAGGCCGACGATCTCCAGCAGCTCACGGACCCGCTTCTCGTGACCGCCGGGCGGGTTGATGCCGTTGATCTCCATCGGACCGGCGATGATCTTGCCGACCGTGTGCCGGGGGTTCAGCGAGGCGTACGGGTCCTGGAAGATCATCTGGATCTCGGACCGGATGGGCGCGAGCCCCCGGCGGTCCGCGTGCGTGATGTCCTGGCCGCGGTACGTGACCTTGCCGCCCGTCGGCTCCAGCAGCCGGGTGATCAGCCGGCCGGTGGTCGACTTGCCACAGCCGGACTCACCGACCAGGCCGAGGCTCTCGCCTTCGGAGACCTGGAAGTCGAGCCCGTCAACGGCCTGGACGTGACCGACGGTGCGCCGGATCGGGAAGCCGCCCTTGATCGGGAAGTGCTTCGTCAGCCCGGAGACGTCCAGGAGAGGAGAGGTGTTGCTCATGGTGGTGAAGTCCCGTCTCTTGTACGTCAGTGGGCCTTGCTGGCGGCAAGGTCGGCGAAGAACTCGCGGCGCTGGTCATCGGTCAGGTGGCAGGCCTTGCCGCGGCCGTCCAGGATCTCCAGCAGCGGGCGCTCCGTGGAGCACCGGTCACCCTCGACCTTCTCGGCGAAGGCGCAGCGCGGGTGGAAACGGCAGCCGGACGGGGGGTTCAGCAGCGACGGCGGGGAGCCCGGGATCGGGTTCAGCGGCACGTCGACCGGACCGTCCAGGCTCGGCATGGAGCCCAGCAGGCCCCAGGTGTACGGGTGCTGCGGGGTGCGCAGCACCTCCTCCTTCGGCCCGCGCTCCACGCACCGGCCGCCGTACATCACCAGCACGTCGTCCGCGATGTCGGCGATGACACCCAGGTCGTGCGTGATGAAGATGATCGCGGTGCCGAACTCCTTCTGGAGGTCCTTGAGCAGGTCCATGATCTGGGCCTGGACCGTCACGTCGAGGGCCGTGGTCGGCTCGTCGGCGATCAGCAGCTCGGGGTCGCAGACCAGCGCCATGGCGATCATCGCGCGCTGGCGCATACCGCCGGAGAACTGGTGCGGGTAGTCGTCCACCCGGACGTCCGGCTGGGGGATGCCGACCCGGGTCAGCATCTCGATCGCCCGCGCCCGGGCCTCCTTCTTGGAGGCGCCGGTGTGCTTGCGGTAGACCTCGCCGATCTGCGTGCCGATGGTGTGGTACGGCGACAGCGAGGCCAGCGCGTCCTGGAAGATCATCGACATCTTGTTGCCGCGGAGCTTTTCCAGCGTCTTGTGCGAGGCGCCGTTCAGCTCCTCGCCGTCGAGCTCGATGGAGCCCTCGACTGTGGTGCTGTCCGGGTTGTGCAGACCCAGGATGGTCAGGTTGGTGACCGACTTGCCGGACCCCGACTCACCCACGATGCCGAGGGTCTTGCCCCGCATGAGGTCGAAGGAGAGGCCGTCGACGGCCTTGACGGTGCCGTCCTCGGTCGAGAAGTGCACCTTCAGGTCCTTGATGGACAGGAAGGGCTGCTGGTCGGTGCTCGTCACGGGGACGCTCCAGAGGGGGGTGATGCGGGGTTGCTGTCGGGGGCGGGCGGGGTCAGGCGAGCCGGATCCGCGGGTCGATCAGGGCGTAGCAGGCGTCGACGATGATGTTGGAGAACACCACGAAGGCGGCGGTGATGACCATGACCCCGAGGAGCATCGGCAGGTCGTTGCTGAACACCGACTTCACCGAGAGCATTCCGAGGCCCTGGAGGCTGAAGGTCTTCTCGGTGATCATCGCGCCACCGAGCAGGACGCCCATGTCGAGGCCGAAGATGGTGACGATCGGACCCATGGCGCCGCGCCAGGCGAAGCGGAAGAAGACGTTGCGTCGGGACAGACCCTTGGCTCGGGCCGTGCGGACGTAGTCCTCGGTGAGCGATTCCACCAGCTGGGAGCGGGTCATACGCGTGTAGTTGGCGGTCCAGATCAGCGCCAGCACCAGCCATGGCACGAGCAGACCGTTGAACCAGGCGCCCGGGTTCTCGCTGAAGGGCGTGTACGACGGCTGGTCCAGGAGGTGCGTCTGGTACACGAGGAAGTACAGGGCGACCGGGCCGACGAAGTAGATCTGCATCGAGGACGCGATCAGCGAGCCGGAGCTGGCGATCTTGTCCAGGGGCTTGCCCTGCTTGACGGCGGCGAGCATGCCGGTGCCGATGCCGAAGATGAGGAAGACGACCGAGGAGCCGATGGCCAGGGAGGCCGTCGTCGGGAAGCGGTCCCAGACCGTGGCGAGGACCGGCTCGCGGTTGACGAACGAGTAGCCCAGGCAGGGGGCGTCGCAGTGGCCGAAGCCGGAGTAGTCACGGCCCACGAAGATGGCCTCCAGCCAGTGCCAGTACTGGACCGGCAGTGGATCGGAGATCCCCATGTTGTGCCGGATCACCTCAAGGGTCTCCGGCGTGCAGACCTTGCCGCAGGCGATCCGGGCAGGGTCGCGCGGCACCGCGTAGAAGAGCATGAATGTGATCGCGCTGATGATCAGCAGCGTGATCGCGGCGCCGATGAATCGGCGGACTAGGAAGCGAAGCATGGGGGTTGGCTTTCCTGGGAGGGCCGTCGTGCGGAACGGGCCGGGCCGGGGTTACCGGAGGCCCGGTGGACGAGCCGAGGGTGGGGCGGCCGGAGCCGCCCCACCTCTCAGGGATGGATCAGGCCTTGACGTACATCTTGTAGAGCATGCAACCGTCGAAGTTCGGGTCCATCTTCACGTTGCCGAGCTTCGAGCCGTGCAGGTACAGACGCTTCATGTACACGTCGGGGATGAAGGCGCCCAGCTCGGTGACCTGCTTGTCCAGGGCGGCCCACATGCCGTTGGCCTTGGTCTGGTCCGTCTCCGCGGTCGCGGCCTTGATGGCGGCGTCGACGTCGGCGTTCTTCAGGTGGCAGTAGTTGGTGCCCTGGTCCACCACGTTGTGGCTGTCGAACAGCGGCTGGAAGACCGAGTAACCGGTCGGCCAGTCGGCGGACCAGCCACCCCAGTAGATGTCGTACTCGTTGTCGAGCTTGCCGATCTGGTCGTACCAGGTGGTGGAGTCGATGCCCTTGGAGACGACGTCGAAGCCGGCGGCCTTCAGGGCGTTCTCGACGACGACCTTGACCTTGGCGTTGATCGGGTCCTGCTGGTAGGCGTAGACGACCTTGGCGCCGAGCTTGCCGGCCTTCTTCAGGACCGCCTTCGCCGCGGCCGGGTCGCCGGCCGGGTTCTTCAGCTTGCCCCAGACGTCCTGCGACTCGTAGCCGGCGACGAGCGGGCTCATGATGCCGGTCGCGTAGTCACCACGGTGCAGACCACCCTGGATCTGGCGGATGCCGGCGGTCGGCCAGGCCTTGATGATCGCCTCGCGGACCTTGATGTCCGTGACGCGGGTCTGGTTGATCCAGTAGACGCTGGTGCCGCTGCTCAGGTCCTCGAACAGACGGTCCTTCGCCTTGGCGGTGGCCTGCGCCTGGCGCGACTGCGGAACCGTGCGCCACGAGACGGCGAACTGGTCGTTGCCGGAGTCGGCGATGAGGCGGTCGGCGGCGGTCTCCGCCTCGATGCCGAAGGTGAAGTCGAACTCGTCCGGGTACGCGTTGCGGATCGCGTCCGTGCTCGGGTCCCAGTGCTCGTTGCGGACCAGCACCATCGACTTGTCGGTGGTGTGCGACTTGATCTTGTAAGGACCGTTGGAGAACGGCTTCTTGTCGTAGTCCTGCTTGGTGTCGTGCTTCACCGGGGTCGGCGCGTAGGAGTGCATCGCGACGACGTAGTTGAAGTCCGGGCGCGCCTCGGAGAGGTGGAAGGTGATGGTCTTCCCGCTCGTCACGATCGACTTCAGGTGCTTGTTGCCCTTGAAGGGACCCGGGTACGACTTGCGGTACTCCTGCGTGCCGGTCAGCCAGGACTGGACGTAGACGGCACCCTCGGTGACGAAGTTGGCGAAGGCGCGCTCGAAGCCGTGGCGGACGTCGTCGACGGTGACGTCGGAGCCGTCCTCCCACTTGACGCCGTCCTTCAGCGTGAAGGACCAGGTCTTGCCCTCGTCCTTCATGGTGCCCGTGTCGGTGGCGAGGTCGCCGACGAGGGTCATGGAGCCGTCGTCGCCGATCTTGTAGCCGGTCAGCGTACGGGCGAGGACGACCACGGCCAGCGAGTTCCAGGCGTAGTAGACGCGCTGGGGGTCGAGGTGCGAGAAGTCGTCATCGTTCAGCAGGTAGACCTTGCCGCCCTTCTTCGCGCCGGAGACCTCCGGAGCCGGGCCCTTGGAGTCCTCCGCGGTGCCGATCTTGACCGTGGTCGTGTGGGCCTTGGCCGCTTCCTGCTTGCCCGCCTTGCCGGAGCTGCTGGAGTTGCCGCTGCTGCAGGCGCTCAGCACGGTGGTGGATGCCGCAGCGACGCTGGTGGCAATCAGGAAATTTCTGCGCGAGAAGGACATCGCAATCCTGCCTTGGATGAGAGTTGGTGAGAGAAGTCCGGCACCCCGGCGTGCTTGCCGTGGTCCTGAAGAGGGCCGGATCAGCGCTTGGTCTTCGGGTCGAGCGCGTCGCGCAGCGAGTCACCGAGGAGGTTGAACGCCAGGACGAAGATCACCATCGTGATACCGGGGAACAGCAGGAAGGTGATGTCGTTCTGGTAGAAGCCGGCGGCGTAGCCGAGCATGACGCCCCAGTCGGGGGTCGGGTCCTGCATACCGACACCGATGAAGGCGAGACCCGCCTCCGTGGTGACCATCGCCGGCAGCAGGAGCGTGCCCTGGATCAGGATCGGCGTCCACAGGTTGGGAAGCAGTTCCTTGAAGATGATGCGGGCCGGGGACGCACCCGTGACCTTGGCGGCCTCGATGAACTCCCGCTCGCGCAGGGCCAGAACCTGGCCGCGCAGCAGTCGGGCGATGGAAGCCCAGCCGAAGACGACCAGCAGCGTGATCAGGGAGACCACGACGATCCAGGTCGGCGTGTCCTCGTTGGCCGGCACGAAGAGGCTGAGGATCACCGGCGTGAACGCCACGAAGAACAGCTGCTGCGGGAAGGCGAGCAGGATGTCGATGACCCGGCCGAGGAACCAGTCTGTCTTGCCGCCGATGTAACCCGCCGTGATGCCGATCACCACGCCGAAGATCATGACGAGGAGCGTGATCGCGGTGGAGATCAGCAGCGAGTTGCGGATCGCGTACAGCAGGAAGCTGAAGACGTCACGGCCCAGCTGGGGGTCGATGCCGAACCAGAACTCGCTGTCGATGCCGCCGTTCGGCTTCGCCGGGAAGCCGTTGTCGCCCAGCAGGCCGGGTGTGTTCAGGCCGTACGTCGTGTACGGGTCCTTCCCGTACAGCTTGGATATGAGCGGCGCGGCGAGACCGATCACGAAGAAGAGGATCACGATGATCGCCGAGGCGACGCCCGTACGGTCCCGCTTGAAACGGCGCCAAGCCAGCTGCCCCGGAGACCGGCTCTCGTTGCCCTTCGAGGAGGGAGAAGCGGTCTGCTTCTCGGTGCTCTCGTCGGTCACCTCAAGCGGGGCAGCCGTGGATGGAGTTGGGGGGGTCATGGTGCTCCTGGCCCAAGGGAGGGTCTGATGACTCCGCAGGGCACTCCCCTACGGGCTACGCCGGACTTTTTCAACGCAATTCATTCAAGGTCAATAAATTCTCGGTCGCCTTGGTTGTCTATTTACCTTCTTTACTCGTGCTTGACCATTCCGTAGCTACGCGGGTAGCGCGATGTAATCATTCTGTGCTTCACATCGGACTAAAGGGGCAATTCAGGCAACGAGTTCGATATGCGGACGCCTGCGTGCCGAAATGCGTACATCGGCGCGCGGAAATCCAACGTTTCGGCATCGTTCCGTGTAGATCCATTGCGTTCGTCGCTCAAGATCGCTCACGGCCTCGGTGGACGCCTGCGTGCATCCGGATGACCTGTCCCCTGAAAGGCCCCCTCCTGGGTGGCGTGCGCATGCGATATGGGTGATTTGCGCTGATATTGACCGGTAATGGATCAACGCTCATGGAGGAGGCACGCCATGCGTGGAGCCACGCACGCCCGATGGGCCGCCGGCGCGATGGCGGTGGCGTTCGCCGCGACGGCGTGCGGAGGAGGGGGCGGCTCCGGCGCCGGCGCCGGAGTGCTCAGCTCCTCCTGGGGCGACCCGCAGAACCCGCTGGAGCCGGCCAACACCAACGAGGTGCAGGGCGGCAAGGTCCTCGACATGATCTTCCGCGGTCTGAAGCGGTACGACTCGAAGACCGGCCAGGCCAAGAACATGCTCGCCGAGAAGATCGACACCCCGGACTCGCAGAACTTCACGATCACCGTCAAGGACGGCTGGACCTTCAGCAACGGCGAGAAGGTGACCGCCAAGTCGTTCGTGGACGCCTGGAACTACGGCGCGAGCCTGAAGAACAACCAGAAGAACGCGTACTTCTTCGGCTACATCGAGGGCTACGACCAGGTCCACCCGGCGAGTGGCTCGCAGACGGCCGACACGCTCTTTGGCCTGAAGGTCGTGAACGACCGGACCTTCACGGTGAAGCTGAACCAGAAGTTCTCCAGCTTCCCCGACACCCTGGGCTATGTGGCCTTCGCCCCGCTGCCCCAGGCGTTCTTCAAGGATCACGCGGCCTGGGTGAGCAAGCCGGTCGGCAACGGGCCGTACCAGATCGACTCGTACACCAAGGGCGCCCAGATGGCCCTGAAGAAGTGGGACGGCTACTCCGGCCCGGACAAGGCGCGGAACGACGGCGTGACCCTCAAGGTCTACACGGACAGCGACACCGCCTACACGGACCTGCTGGCCGGCAACCTCGATCTCGTCGACGACATCCCCGCCTCCCAGCTGAAGAACGTCAAGAAGGATCTCGGCGACCGCTACATCAACACCCCGGCCGGCATCATCCAGACCCTCGCGTTCCCGTACTACGACCAGGCCTGGAACAAGAGCGGCTCGGAGAAGGTCCGCACCGGCCTGTCGATGGCGATCAACCGGAAGCAGATCACCGAAACGATCTTCCGGCGGACCCGCACCCCGGCCACCGACTGGACCTCGCCGGTGCTCGGCCCGGAGGGCGGCTTCCAGGACGGCCTGTGCGGGACCGCCTGCGACTACAACCCGACCGAGGCCAAGCGGATGATCCAGGAGGGCGGCGGACTCCCGGGCGGCCAGATCAAGATCACCTACAACGCCGACACCGGCTCGCACAGGATGTGGGTGGACGCCGTGTGCAACTCCATCAACAACGCGCTCGGCAACGACAAGGCCTGCGTGGGCAACCCCGTCGGCACCTTCGCGGACTTCCGGAACCAGATCAGCCAGCACAAGATGACCGGCCCCTTCCGGGCCGGCTGGCAGATGGACTACCCGCTGATCCAGAACTTCCTGCAGCCGCTCTACTACACCAACGCCTCCTCCAACGACGGCAAGTGGTCCAACGCACAGTTCGACAAGCTCGTGGACCAGGCCAACGCCGAGTCCGACACCGCCAAGGCGGTCTCCACCTTCCAGCAGGCCGAGGGGGTGGTGCGCGACAACATGGCGGCCATCCCGCTCTGGTACCAGAACGGCAGCGCGGGCTACTCGCAGCGGCTGTCCAACGTGGCGCTGAACCCCTTCAGCGTCCCCGTCTACAACGAGATCAAGGTCAGCTGAGCCGCCATGGGGCGCTATGTCGTCCGGCGACTGCTCCAGATGATCCCGGTGTTCGTCGGGGCCACACTGCTGATCTTCCTGATGGTCAACGTGATGGGCGACCCCATCGCGGGCCTG
The DNA here is from genome assembly GCF_053611585.1 of Streptomyces sp. NPDC054794. Taxonomy (NCBI): domain Bacteria; kingdom Bacillati; phylum Actinomycetota; class Actinomycetes; order Kitasatosporales; family Streptomycetaceae; genus Streptomyces; species Streptomyces sp. NPDC054794. The sequence continues at coordinate 9,492 of NZ_JBSHAQ010000092.1, forward strand.
TGCGGAGAGCGGGCCTGCGACCCGGCGACGGCCGCCCAGCTGAAGAAGGAGTTCGGCCTCGACAAGCCGCTGTGGCAGCAATACCTGACCTACATGGGGAACGTCTTCACCGGCGACTTCGGCACCGCGTTCAACGGCCAGCCGGTCACCGAGCTGATGGCGACCGCGTTCCCCGTCACCATCCGGCTGACGATCGTGGCGATCCTCTTCGAGATCGTCATCGGCATCACCCTCGGCGTGGTGACCGGCATGCGCCGCGGCCGGCCGGTCGACACGGGTGTGCTCCTCGCCACCCTGGTCGTCATCTCCGTGCCGACCTTCGTCACCGGCCTGCTGCTCCAGCTCCTGCTCGGCGTGCAGTGGCACTGGATCCAGCCCTCGGTCTCCCAGGCGGCCACGTTCGGCGAGCTGATCGTGCCGGGCCTCGTCCTGGCCGCCGTCTCCCTCGCCTACGTCACCCGGCTGACCCGCACCTCCATCGCGGAGAACAAACGGTCCGACTACGTCCGTACGGCCGTCGCCAAGGGCCTGCCCAGACACCGGGTCATCACCCGGCACCTGCTGCGCAACTCGCTCATCCCCGTCGTGACCTTCATCGGCGCCGACATCGGCGCGCTGATGGGCGGCGCGATCGTCACCGAGCGGATCTTCAACATCCACGGCGTCGGCTACCAGCTCTACCAGGGCATCCTGCGACAGAACACCCAGACGGTGGTCGGCTTCGTGACCGTCCTGGTGCTCGTCTTCCTGGTCGCCAACCTGCTCGTCGACCTGCTGTACGCCGTGCTCGACCCGAGGATCCGCTATGCCTGAGCAGTCGTACGAGCCCGATCGCGCCATCGCGGGCACCGGGGCGGGCGGTGCGATGGACCTGGCGGCGAGCGAGGCGGAGACGCTGGAGCGGACGCCGGGCGGCCCCCAGGGCACCGGCCCGCAGGCCAAGCCCCGCAGCCTGTGGTCCGACGCCTGGCGGGACCTGCGCCGCAACCCCGTCTTCCTCGTCTCCGGGCTCGTCATCCTCTTCCTCGTCGTCATCTCCCTGTGGCCCTCGCTGATCGCCTCCGGCAGCCCCCTACAGTGCGACCTCGCCAAGGCCCAGGAGGGCTCCCAGCCGGGCGCCCCCTTCGGGTACGACGGCCAGGGCTGCAACGTCTACACACGGACCGTCTACGGCGCCCGTACGTCCGTCACGGTCGGCGTCTGCGCCACGCTGGGGGTGGCGCTCCTCGGCTCGGCCCTCGGCGGTCTGGCGGGGTTCTTCGGCGGCGCCTGGGACTCCTTCCTGTCCCGGATCACCGACGTCTTCTTCGCGATCCCCGTCGTCCTCGGCGGTCTGGTCCTCCTCTCCGTGGTGACCAGCAATACGGTCTGGCCGGTCATCGGGTTCATGGTGCTGCTCGGCTGGCCGCAGATCTCCCGTATCGCGCGCGGCTCGGTCATCACCGCCAAGCAGAACGACTACGTCCAGGCGGCCCGCGCGCTGGGCGCCTCCCACAGCCGGATCCTGCTGCGGCACATCGCGCCCAACGCCGTCGCGCCGGTGATCGTCGTGGCGACCATCGCGCTCGGCACCTACATCTCGCTGGAGGCGACCCTGTCGTACCTGGGCGTCGGTCTGAAGCCGCCCAACGTCTCCTGGGGCATCGACATCTCCGCCGCCTCCCCGTACATCCGCAACGCCCCGCACGCGCTGCTGTGGCCCTCCGGAGCCCTGGCCGTCACGGTCCTGGCGTTCATCATGCTCGGCGACGCGGTGCGCGACGCCCTCGACCCGAAGCTGAGGTGAACCGCGGTGCTGCTGGAAGTGCGCGACCTCCACGTGGAGTTCCGGACCCGGGACGGGATTGCCAAGGCCGTCAACGGTGTCAGCTACGGCGTGGACGCGGGCGAGACCCTCGCGGTGCTCGGCGAGTCCGGCTCCGGCAAGTCGGTCACCGCGCAGGCGGTGATGGGGATCCTGGACATGCCGCCCGGCAGGATCACGGGCGGGGAGATCCTCTTTGGGGACCAGGACCTGTTGACGCTGAAAGAAGAGGACAGACGCAAGGTCCGGGGCGCCGGGATGGCGATGATCTTCCAGGACGCGCTGTCGTCCCTGAACCCGGTGCTCTCGGTGGGCGACCAGCTCGGCGAGATGTTCGTCGTGCACCGCGGGATGTCGAAGAAGGACGCGCGGGCGCGGGCGGTGGAGCTGATGGACCGGGTGCGCATCCCGGGCGCCGCCCAGCGGGTGCGCGACTATCCGCACCAGTTCTCCGGCGGCATGCGCCAGCGCATCATGATCGCGATGGCGCTGGCCCTGGAGCCGGCGCTCATCATCGCCGACGAGCCGACCACCGCCCTCGACGTCACCGTCCAGGCCCAGGTGATGGACCTGCTCGCGGAGTTGCAGCGCGAGTACGCCATGGCGCTCATCCTCATCACCCACGACCTCGGCGTGGTCGCGGACGTCGCCGACCGCATCGCCGTCATGTACGCGGGCCGGATCGTGGAGTCGGCCCCCGTCCACGACATCTACAAGGCGCCCGCGCATCCGTACACGCGCGGCCTGCTGGACTCCATCCCGCGCCTGGACCACAAGGGCCGGGAGCTGTACGCCATCAAGGGCCTGCCGCCGAACCTGATGGACATCCCCCCGGGCTGTGCCTTCCACCCCCGCTGTCCGATGGCCCGGGACGTGTGCCGCACCGACCCGCCGCCGCTGTACGAGGTCTCCGAAGCGCGCGCCAGCGCCTGCCACTTCTGGCAGGAGTGCCTGCATGGCTGAGCCGATCCTGGAGGTCAGCGGCCTCGTCAAGCACTACCCGCTCACCCGGGGCATCGTCTTCAAGAAGCGGATCGGCGCGGTGAAGGCCGTCGACGGCGTCGACTTCACCCTCGGCCGCGGCGAGACCCTCGGCATCGTCGGCGAGTCCGGCTGCGGCAAGTCCACGGTCGCGCGGCTGCTGTGCAGCCTGGAGCAGCCGACGGCGGGCTCGATCCGCTTCAAGGGCGAGGAGATCACGAAGCTGTCCGGCCGGGCCCTGAAGGCGGTCCGCCGCAACATCCAGATGGTGTTCCAGGACCCGTACACCTCCCTCAACCCCCGTATGACGGTGGGCGACATCATCGGGGAGCCGTACGAGATCCATCCCGAGGCGGCCCCCAAGGGCGACCGCCGCCGCAAGGTCCAGGAGCTGCTGGACGTGGTCGGGCTGAACCCCGAGTACATCAACCGCTATCCGCACCAGTTCTCGGGCGGCCAGCGCCAGCGCATCGGCATCGCCCGCGGGCTGGCCCTGAACCCCGAGATCATCGTCGCCGACGAGCCGGTGTCGGCCCTGGACGTCTCGATCCAGGCGCAGGTCGTCAATCTGCTGGCCCGCCTGCAGAAGGAGTTCGAGCTCTCGTACGTCTTCATCGCGCACGACCTGTCGATCGTGCGGCACATCTCGGACCGGGTGGGCGTGATGTACCTCGGCCGGATCGTGGAGATCGGTACGGACGCGCAGATCTACGACCACCCCACGCACCCGTACACCCAGGCGCTGCTGTCCGCGGTCCCCGTGCCCGACCCCGAGGCCCGCGCGCACCGCGAGCGCATCATCCTCTCCGGTGACGTGCCGTCGCCGACGAACGTCCCGTCCGGGTGCCGGTTCCGCACCCGGTGTTGGAAGGCGCGGGAGCGCTGCGCGGTGGAGGTTCCGGCGCTGGCGGTCCCGGAGGAGTTCCGGTCCACGGCGGGACCGGAGGCCCACGATTCGGCGTGTCATTTCGCGGAGGAGAAGCGGGTGGTGCCGCCGGAGGAGGTCGCATAGCCGTACAAACGCGTGGCAATCGCGTTAACGCGCAGGCAACTTGGCCGACCCGACGCCGATATACGGACGCGTCAGTCTGAACGGCGTACGGCCGTGCGGGTGCCGTGAAGCGGGCCGGGGTGCCATGGCATCCCGGCCCGTTGCCGTCTCTACGCGAGGCCCAGGGAGCGCTTGAGGAAGTCGACCTGGAGCAGGAGGAGGTTCTCCGCGACCTGCTCCTGGGGGGTCATGTGGGTGACGCCGGACAGCGGGAGCACCTCGTGCGGGCGGCCGGCCGCCAGCAGGGCGGAGGACAGGCGCAGGGCGTGGGCCACGACCACGTTGTCGTCGGCCAGGCCGTGCACGATCATCAGCGGCCGGTGCGGCTCGGCCGCGTCGGACAGGCCGTCGTCCGTGATCAGGGAGCTCTTGGCGTACGCCGCCGGGTCCGCGGCCGGATCGCCCAGGTACCGCTCCGTGTAGTGGGTGTCGTAGAGCCGCCAGTCGGTCACCGGGGCGCCCGCGATGCCCGCGTGGAAGACGTCCGGGCGGCGCAGCACCGCGAGGCCCGCCAGCCAGCCGCCGAAGGACCAGCCGCGGATCGCCACCCGGGACAGGTCCAGGGGGTGGTGCTCCGCCAGGGCCTGGAGGGCCTCGATCTGGTCGTCGAGGCTCAGGGTGAAGTCCTGGTGGATCGCCTTCTCCCAGGCGGGGGAGCGGCCGGGAGTGCCGCGGCCGTCGGCGACCACCACCGCGAAACCCTGGTCGGCGAACCACTGGGAGGTCAGGTACGCGTTGTGCGCGGCCACCACGCGCGGGCCGTGCGGACCACCGTAGGGATCCAGGAGCACCGGCAGGGGAGTGTCCCCGTGGTAGTCCCGTGGCATAAGCACGGCGCATGGAATTCGCCGTGCGCCCCCCTCGGTGAGCGTCACGCGGGGGGACAAACCAGGATCTTCGGCGTAAGACGTGACAGTCGCCGTCGGTTTTCCGTCACGCAGGACCTGCACCCGAGAACCCGGCCGATTCAGTGTCGCCGACACCATCACGGTCACGTCCCCGGCGCGCACCGCCGAGTGCACGCCGGGCTCCTGCGACACGCGTTCCATGCCGAGTTCGCTCACCCGGTAGACGTGCACCTCGCCGGTCTCGGGAGAGTACGAGGAGGGCGGGACCTCCTCGCCCGCCGAGGCCGCGACCAGCACGTCCTGGTCGGAGACGTCCAGCACCGCGCGCACGTGCAACTGGGCTCCGGTCAGCGGCCGTTCGCCCACCGTGAGCACCCGGGCGCCCCCCTCGTCGGCGATCCGGACGAGTTGCCCCGACGGGGTCCAGCAGGGCACCCCGGCGAACAGTTCAAGCCATGTTGGATCTTCGTCGGCGTGCACCATCCGGGTCGCCCCCGACTCCGGGTCCACCGCCAGGAACAGCTGGCTGCGCTGGTCCCGCGCCTGCACGAGAAGCAGCGGCGCACCCGCCTCTGACCAGTGCACACGCGCCAGATACGGATAGCGTGCCCGGTCCCACGCGACCTCCGTGCGCACCCCGTCGAGGCCGATCACGAACAGCCGTACGTCCGCGTTGGCGGTGCCCGCCGCCGGGTAGCCGACGTGGTGCGGCTCACGCTCCGGGTGGGCCGGATCCGAGATCCACCACCGCCGCACCGGCGTGTCGTCCACGCGCGCGACGAGCAGCCGGTCCGACTCCGGGGCCCACCAGAAGCCCCGCGAGCGACCCATCTCCTCCGCCGCGACGAACTCGGCCAGTCCGTAGCCGACCCCCTCCGACTCCGGCTCCGCCAGCGCCCGGTCGCCCTCCCCCTCTGCGCCCACCACGCGCAGGGCGCCCTCGGCGACGTACGCCACGTACCGTCCGTCGGGGGACGGGCGAGGGTCGATCACCGGGCCGGGGACCGGGAGTTCGCGTGCCGTGCCGGCCCGCAGCTCCGCCGTGAAAAGCCGCCCTGACAAGGCGAAAGACGCCAACTCCAGGGCCGTGTCGGTGGCGTAGCCGACGATGCCCGCACCGCCCTCGCGGCTGCGCTCGCGGCGCGCCCGTTCCTCGGGCGAGAGGTGTTCCGTGGCACCCCCCAGGAGGGCGCGCGGGTCGGCCGCCACGCGCTCCGTGCCGTCCGCGGGATCGAGCACCCACAGGGAGTTGGCCCGGTCCGTACCGGACCCGGAGCGCAGGAACGCGACCCGGGAACCGTCGGGGGCCACACTGAACGCGCGCGGCGCGCCGAGGGTGAAACGCTGGGTCCGCGCGTGCCGTCGGGGGAAGGAGTCAGGCTCGGTCGTCATACCCCGACCATATTGGCCATGCGCCCCCTTGTGCGGCCGTGCGCCGAGCGATGCGCGAGCACGGATAGTTATGATCACTACCGCTGAGTGGGTATGAACCTGCTGGCTTCTGTATGGAATTGCTGGACCGATCCACAACCCCCATAGTCCGAACCCCCCGCGTACCCGGGATCTTTGGAGGTGAGCCGCCGTGGCACTCTCGATTTCGGCGGTGGTGCTGCTGGCGATCATCGTCTTCCTGCTGATCAAGAAGTCGGGACTGAAGGGCGGGCATGCGGTCGTCTGCATGCTGCTCGGCTTCTACCTCGCCTCCTCGACCGTCGCTCCGACGATCAGCGAGCTGACGACGAACGTGGCGAGCATGATCGGCAGCATCAAGTTCTGAGCCGGTGCGAAGACACTCGAAGCGCTGAAGCCGAGTCGGCAGTCGGGTGATGCCTGCCGATCTCCGGCTCGGTCTGTCAGCGTTCGGACGCGTACGGGACGAAGGCGGCCCAGGCCCTCGGTGCGAGCGTGAGGCGGGGGCCGACGGCGTGCTTGGAGTCGCGGACGTGGACGGTGCCGGGGGTGGTGGCGAGTTCGAGGCAGGAGTCCGCTTCTGCGCCGCTGCTGTAGCTGCTCTTGAACCACGCCAGGTCGGACGCACCCCCGACCGCGGTGTTGCCGATCATGTTTTCCCCAGGAACTGCTCGATGAAGGCCGCGGACTCCCTTGGGCTGAGAGCCTGGGCGCGGATGATGCCATACCGCAGTTCCAGGACAGGGAGTTGCCTCGGTTCGGAGACCGGTCTGTTATTGGCCACGGCCGGTGAACGCCCCACCGCCGAGCCGTCCTCGAACTTCAGCACCTCGATGCCACCATCCACGCCTGCGTGCTCCTCGCGGCTCATCGGCATCACCTGGATCTCGACATTCCGCAACTGCCCCACTTCCAGGAGGCGTTCGAATTGGCTGCGTAGCACCATCCTGCCCCCGAGAGGCCGTCGCGGCGTCCACTCGTCCTGGATGAAGCTGATCTCTGGGGCCGGGTCCCGCTCGAAAACGGACTTCCGGGCGAGACGGGCGGCGACGCCTTGCTCCACCACGTCCTCTGTGTATGCCGGACGGCGCATCTGCAACAGTGCCCGCGCATACGTCGGCGTCTGCAACAGCCCGTGGACGTTCAGCGGATCGTACAGCTGAAGCTCGACCGCCCTGGCCTCCAGCTGCGCCAGGTCCCGCACCTTTTTCGGGTACCGGACCTTCCTCACGTCCTCCTTCATCGCGGCGAGCAGGCCACCCGCCCCCAACACCTCGTCCGCCCTGTCCAGATACTCGGGCCTCGGGATCCGCTTCCCGCCCTCGATCTTGTAGACCATGTCCTCGCCGTACCCGAGGGCCTCCCCGAACGCGGCGGCCCGCATCCCGACCGCCTCGCGCCGCAGCTTGAGCTGGCGTCCGACGGTTGCGATGACGGCGATGCCCCAGTCCGTCGTCCGGGTCCACTTCCCAACCGGACTCGTCGGCCTCGCTCTTGAGCCGTCCCGCGTCGCCGTCCACACTCATCCCGCACCCCTCCGTCGTACGACCGTGCCGCACGACTGGACGAGCTCCGGACAGTAACCGTACGTATCGGCTGCATCACTGTTCACGGTACGCACAGGCGGCCACGCTGAGTGACGTGAACGAGGAGAACGCCACCCAACTCGACCGCGTCGCCCGGAACTTCGGCGTGCTGCTGCTGTCATGCCGACGCCGACTGTCAAGCACAGGTGGGCCGCCCGCTTCTTCGCCAGTGTCGTGCTTCCGCGCCCCGAGTAAAGGGCGCTCCGCTGTCGCTCCGCGTCGCCTTCGGCGATGGCCCTGCGGGCCACCCTTGACTCGGCTCGCTCCAGCACGGGTGAGAAGCGAGCGGGCAGCCCGAGGAAAGTGGCCGGCTCAGGGTGATGGCCCCTCAGGCGGGCTGCGTTCGCATCCGGTGTGACGGGGGCGCGCTCGCGCCTCGCCTGCACGCCGGGTGGGCTTGGCGGCGAGCGGCCGGTGGGGGGCGGTGGGCGCGGTGAGGCGGATGACGGCACGCCGGGTGGGCTTGGCGGCGAGCGGCCGGTGGGGGGTGGCGCGGTCGCGCCTCGCCTGCACGCCGGGTGGGCTTGGCGGCGAACGGCCGGTGGGGGGTGAGTGCGCATCGACTGGACCGACTGGACGGGGGCACGCCGGGTGGGCTTGGCGGCGAACTGTGAGCATCGGGTGGGGTGGGGCGTGCGGGCTGATGGACCTCTGACGTCACGCCTCGCTCGTCACACCGGCCTCCCGGATCACGTCCCAGCAAGCAAGTGGACACTTTCGGACAGCCGGGGCCCCGATATCCAGGGCCGATGAGGCCATCGGGTGACCCAAACCGTCCACATGCCTGCCCACAGCACCCCACGACCCCACCGGGGCCTGCCACCCGCCCCGTACACGCCCTCGTCCGCCACCGGGACACAGCCCAGCCGCCCGAGCATGCGACGCGCAGCCACACCTCCCCACTGCCAACGGCAAGCCGCCCCACCCCGCAGCAAGCCACCAACCAGCCCCGGCGCGCCCCGCCATCCCGGCCGCAGGCCGCTAAACCGGCCCGGCGTGCCGCCACCCGGCCCGCGCACCCCCACCCACCGCCCGGCCACCCGCCCACCCTGCGTGGGGGCCAAGCGCGGCCACGCCACCCGCCCACCGGGCACAAGGCGCCAGATCGGCCCGGCGTGCATGTGAAGTGCAGCTGCGCCACCCACCGGCCGTTCACCCGCTAAGCCGTCCCGGCGTGCCGTCGCTCGGCCTGTGCGCTCCCACCCGCCGGCCGTTCACCCGCTAAGCCGTCCCGGCGTGCCGCCGCTTGGCCTGTGCGCTCCCACCCACTGGGCGCTCGCCGCTAAACCGGCCCGGCGTGCTGGCGAGACGTGGATGCGTCGTACCCACCGGCCGTTTCACCCGCTAAGCCCACCCGGCGTGCTGCCGCTCGGCCCGCGGGCCCCCACCCACCGGCCGTTCACCCGCTAAGCCGTCCCGGCGTGCCGCCGCTTGGCCTGTGCGCTCCCACCCACCGGCCGTTCACCCGCTAAGCCGTCCCGGCGTGCCGCCGCTTGGCCTGTGCGCTCCCACCCACTGGGCGCTCGCCGCAATACCGGCCCGGCGTGCTGGCGAGACGTGGATGCGTCGTACCCGCCGGCCGTTCACCCGCTAAGCCCTCCCGGCGTGCCGCCGCTCGGCCTGTGCGCTCCCACCCACTGGGCGCTCGCCGCTAAACCGGCCCGGCGTGCTGGCGAGACGTGGATGCGTCGTACCCGCCGGCCGTTCACCCGCTAAGCCCACCGGGCGTGCTGCCGCTCGGCCCGCGGGCCCCCACCCGCCGGCCGTTCGCCGCTAAGCCCACCCGGCGTGCAGGCGAGGCCCGACCGCGCCACCCCCCACCGGCCGTTCACCCGCCAAGCCCACCCGGCGTGCTGGCGAGACGCGTCCGCGGCCGCCAACGCCGGACGAGAACGCGGCCAACAGTTGACCGCGAACCCCGCCCAGCCACCCGTCTTTCCGGGCCGCCCGCTCGCTTCTCAACCGGGCTGGAACGCCCCTAGTCAAGGGTGGCCCGTAGGGCCATCGCCGAAGGCGACGCGGAGCGGCAGCGGAGCGCCCTTTACTCGGGGCGTGGAAGCACGACACTGGCAAAGAAGCGGGCGGCCCCACGGTCACTCGTCAGCGCCGGAGCACTGCACCCGCCCCGCCCGCCGCGAGTTCGAGGCCCACGGCTACCTGCGGCGCGAAAGCGAAGGCCTCTCCGGCGGCCGCATCGTCACCCGCACGGTCTGCGGCAATCAACCCGGCCATCAGCGTCGTACCGTCACCGGCCCCCGGCCACGCCCCCGAAAGCCCCCGAGAGGCCCAAGGCGCCCAGCAGGCGCCCACCCCGCAAGCCGCTCCCCGGCGTACCGCACCCGGCTCACCCCGCCTCCCCTCCTCCAGCAGGCCACCGACCTCCTCGCCGACCTCCTCCTCCTCCTCCGCCGCGACCCCCGCCTGCCCCTCTCCGCCCGCGAGACGGCTCACCTGGCCCCCGGTGTCGCCGCCTGGTTCGAACGGGAGGTCAGCCCCAGCGCCGTACGGCACGCCCTGACCGCCGCTCTCCTGGCCCGCCGTCTGTGACCGAGCCTCCCGCGCATCCGCTCCCCATAAGCGCACCCGGGAGTCCGTATGAGCGCACCCCGGAGTCCGCCACCAGACCGCCTCCCCGGGCAGGTGCCCAGCGCGGGCGGGTGCCTCGTAGGGTGGACGCATGACGGAACTGCCCGCTCGGCGTCTGCTCCTGGTGCACGCGCACCCGGACGACGAGTCGATCAACAACGGCGCGACCATGGCCGCGTACGCGGCCGAGGGAGCGCGGGTGACGCTGGTCACGTGCACCCTCGGAGAGCTCGGTGAGGTCATTCCGCCGGAGCTGGCGCACCTGACGGGCGCCGCCCTCGGCGAATACCGGCTGGGCGAGCTCACGGCCGCGATGCGGGAACTCGGTGTCGAGGACTTCCGCCTGCTCGGCGGCGCCGGGCGGTACAAGGACTCCGGGATGATGGGCCTGCCCGACAACGAGGACCCGGCCTGCTTCTGGCAGGCCGACCTCGACCGGGCCGCCGGACACCTCGTCGAGGTGATCCTTCAGACCCGCCCCCAGGTCCTCGTCACGTACGACGAGAACGGCGGGTACGGCCACCCGGACCACATCCAGGCCCACCGCGTCGCCATGAGAGCCGTCGAGCTGGCCGCCGAGGCGGGCTGGCGCATCCCCAAGGTCTATTGGAACCGCGTTCCGCGCCCCGTCGCCGAGGCCGCCTTCGCCCGCCTCCGGGACGATTTGCCCGGCCTGCCCTTCGCCAAGGCCGGCGCCCTCGCCGACGTGCCGGGCGTGGTGGACGAGGAGCGGATCACCACCGCGGTCGACGGCACCGCGCACGCCGCTGCCAAGGCCGCCGCGATGCGCGCGCACGCCACCCAGATCGAGGTCGCCGAACCGTACTTCGCGCTCTCCAACGAACTGGCCCAGCCCGTCTTCACGACGGAGTACTACGAGTTGGTGAACGGCGAGCGTCCGCAGACCCGGGAGACCGACCTGTTCGCCGGAGTCGACATCGAGGTGGCGCCATGAGCTCCGCGGGACGCGGTTCCATGCTCGCCCAGCCGCTGCAACGCCCCTCCGCCGGGCGGATCGCCGCGTACGTGGGCCTGTTCGTGCTCGGCGCCGTGGTCGGCCTCGCCGGATCCCTGGTGCAGGCGGGTTGGTTCCCGGGCGGGCTGCTGCTCGCCCTGGCCGGCGCGGCCGGGCTGTTCCTCGGCGGCGCGCGCGCCGTGGGCGGCCGCGCCGGGGCGGTCGCGCCCGCGGTCGGCTGGGTCATCACCGTCATCGGGCTCAGCACGGGCCGCCCCGAAGGGGACTTCCTCTTCGGCGCGGGAGGCGGCTCCTACCTCTTCCTGCTCGGTGGCATGGTCCTCGCTGTGATCTGCGCCACCCTTGGGCCGGGGCGGCAACCGGGCGGCGATGCCGCCCGACTTGCCAAGTGACGTACCAATTCGCCGTAGGGCGCGCGTGCGAGTCCGGTGTGGGTTTCCCCAGCGGTCATGGGCTACGCGTCAGAAGTGGCCAGTATGGTGGTGCGCGCCGCCGAGCCGCCCGAGCAAGGTCGTGACGGGCGGCGGAGCCAACCGGGAGAACCTGCCTTGAGTCGTGAAACTGACACTCCGTCCTCCGGGCCCAACGGGCGCGGGGGAGCCGCATACCCCTCGGGCACGCCGCCCTACGGGACGCCCGTGGCTTCCGAGGACGCGACGGGTGCCGGCCGTTCGGCCGCGCAGCCGGAGGAACGCAAGACCGAGACCACGCTGACGACGCGCATCCGGATCAACATCCCAGGATCGCGGCCCATTCCGCCCGTCGTGGTGCGCACGCCCGTCGCGGACGCCGAGGGCCCCGCCGCCGACGACACGGGTGTCACGCCCGTCGTCGAGCCGCAGGCGTCGGCCCCCACGAGCCCCACCGGCGCCGTCGAGACGCCCGCCGAGCCCGCGGCAGCGGCCGAGGAGAAGACGAGCGACTGGTTCGCGCCCCGCAAGTCCGGCGCGGGCAAGGGCGGTCAGGGCGGCGGTGGTACGAACGGTGCCGGAATGTCCGGTGGTTCCGCCGCCGGCACGACGGCTTCCGGCGCCGGCACGGGCGCGGGTGCGTCCGGCGGCGCGCGTCCGGGCGGCAGCGGTACGGCGGCCGGTGGCGCCGCGCGTCCCGGTGCCTCCGGTGGCACCCGGCCCGGTGCGGGCCGCCCCGGTGGCGTGGTCGGCTCCATGAGCGTGCCGGGCGGATCCCGTCCCGGCGGTACCAAGGGCGCGGGACTCCCCGGCGCCACCGGCGGACCCGTGGCTCCCGGGCACGGCGGCGGCACCGGCTCCTTCGACGTGACCGAGGCGCTGGCCGCGGGCCCGCTGGGCGGCTCCCGCCCCGGCGCCGGTGCCGGCGACGAGCCGCGCCGCGACGACCTGCCGTACTTCTCGGACGACGGACGCGGCACCCAGAACGGCTTCGGCGCCACGAACGGCCCGGGCGGCCCCAGCGGCTTCAACGGAGCAGGCGGCCAGGGCGGCCCCGGCGGCCCGCAGGGCCCCTCCGGCCCCACCGGCGGCCCGGGCAGGGGCGACGGCCCGATGGTGCCGCCCGTCGGCGGCGCCAGCGGCGACCTCGGCATGCAGGTCGGCGAGTCCTTCACCAACCCGGGCGG
>NZ_JBSHAQ010000093.1:0-20635 GCF_053611585.1 Streptomyces sp. NPDC054794
TACCGCTTCGTGTACTTGCTTCCCACCTGGTGCTACTTCCTCTGGAACCTCAGGTCCCAGTCTCCAGGTGTCCACGATCAAGGGGAAGGTTCAGGACAACCCGATTGTTCCTTACGTCGGTGGGTGAGGACGTCGTTGGGTGAGGCTTGGTTCCGGTTGGTCGCAGGACCCGTGCGCCCGCCTGCTCGCGGGCGCACGGGTCGAAGGGGACGTACTGTCGGTCGCCCCCGGGCAGGCGGCTACGGGCCTGGGACCGTGTCCAGGGACTCGCCGTTGCCGAGTTTGGCGATCTGGGCGTCACTCGCCACGCCGGAGAACATCCACACGTCGTCGATCACGCCCGGCCAGTACTCGCCGGGTGTGCCGTTCTCCTTGTTGCGTCCGAACTGGAGCTGCTTGGTCGCCTGGAACGGCTGCACGTTGGTCCGCCACGACATGGCGTCCAGCACCTGCTCCAGGTGACCGTTGACGTACAGGCGTGCTTCGTCGGCGAAGGAGTCGTACACGATCGCCAGATGGTCCCACTCGAAGTCCGACTGGAAACTCGAGTGCCGTACCACGGGCCGGGCCGCTCCCGTGGTGTCCGAGGCGGGGAGTTCGAGTTCGTAGCCGCCCTGGTTCTGCGGGTCCGCGGGGTCCGGGGCATATCGCACGGTGAAGGCGCTGTTGACGTTTCCTTCCGCCGACAGGACGGTGACCTTCTTCTGCGGGCGTGCCGCGGTGCTCACCCAGGCGGCCGCGGTGAAGCTCTCCTTGGTGTTCACCGGAACCGTCGCGGCGGCGGCGTAGTCGTCCACACCGTCCAGGACCAGGCCGCCCGCGCCGACCCATCCGGCGCCCGGTTGCACGGACGCCTGGGCGCCCAGGACGGCGGGTCGCTTGCCGGCACTGTCGTCGGGGCTGGACGCCGGCGTGCCCGCTGTCGTGGCGTCGAACTTCCAGCGTCCCTTGACCTGCGGGTGCTGCTTGAACAGGTCGCCGGCCTCGTCCCTGGAGACCACCCGGTCGTACAGGTGCACATCGTCGATCTGCCCCTTGAAGAACGAACCGGGCTTGCCGCCGTACAATCCGGCGCCGACCTGTACCGGACCTGTCGCGTCCCAGGCGGCGGGCGTGAACGGCACCGTGGAGACGAGTCCGCCGTCCACGAAGAGCCGCAGTTCCTTCAGCGTGCCGTCGTAGACGCCGAGGAGGTGGTGCCAGCTGTCGCCGGGGTATACCTGGTCGGCGGCGGGTTTGTCGAGGTTGGCCATGGCTCGGGTCGGATCGGCGCCTGCCGCATCGGAGTTGTACCGGTTGAAGACCCAGCGGCGGTACGCGCCGGAGTAGTAGAGCTCGAAGCCGCTCTGCTCCTTGCCGCCCTGGGTCGCGATGACCTGCGCGCCGGTCGGCTCCGTCTTGGGGAGTCTGGCCCAGGCGGACACCGAGAAACTGTGCAGGGTGTCGAGTTGCGGCCTGGCGGTGCTCGCGTATCCGTTCGTGGTGGAGCTGAGGTCCAGTGCGCCGGCGACGTTGCCCGGGGAGCCGAACGCACCGCCGTCGCCCTTGAGGGCCAGCGGGTCCACCTGGCTGGTGCCCTTCGCCACTCGGGAAGTGGCCGCGTCGTCGAAGTTCCAGGCGGCCTTGGCCGGACGGCCGGTGGTCAAGGGCTGCTGCTGGGCCAGCCGACCGACGTCCTCGGCGTTCAGCGGGCGGTCGTAGACGGCGGCCTCGTCGATCCCGCCTTGCCATGACTCGCCGTAGGCGCCGTTGTACTTGGCGCGGCCGAACTGGAGGTTCGCGGCGGCGTGCCAGGGGCTGGTGACGGAGGTCGTGCCGGCGGGAGCTCCGTCGACGTACAGGGTGTACTTGCCGGCCGCCGCGTCACGGACGGCCGCGAGATGAGTCCACCTGCCGAGCTGCGGCGGGTTGGGCGACAGCACCCGCTGGACGCCGAAGTCCGCGCCTGCCGCGTCCTTGGTGGGCACGCGCAGGGCCCAGCGTCCGCTGCCCTTCTCGTACCCGAGGTAGAAGCCCGCCTGAGTGGTGCCGTCGACGCTGACCGCGGTGGCGTTGGCGGATTCCGAGTCGAGGCGCGCCCAGGTGGAGACGGTGAAGTCGCCGTCGGTGTCCAGCAGGTGGGGGCCCGCGGCCGCGGAGCCGTCCGTGGCAGCGCCGCCGTTCAGGGTGAGGGCGGTGCCGTGAACGCCCGGTTCACCGAGTGCGGCGGTGCCGTCGAGGAGGACGGGCCGGGAGCCACCGCTGCCCGGGTCCTCCGTCGAGCCGGCCGAGGGGTCCAGAGTCCACAGGGCGCGTTCGGGCTGGCCGGTCGCCACACGGAACTGGTAGTTCGCGATCGTGCTGTCGTTGTTGTTGGCGTCCCAGGCCTGCACGTAGAGGTGGTTGAGCCCTGGCCGGGCCGGCATCAGGTCGATGGTGACGGGCGCTCCGGGGGTGGCGGGTCTGCGCTCGTTGGCCGCAGTCGGGTCCGCATTCAGGCCGAACCAATATTTGGTCACGTCCGGGGCGGTGGAGTCGATGGTGAATCGACCGTACCGGCCAACCCCGTCCAGCCACGGGTCGAGGGGGTCGCCGGTGCGTGAGGCGGGGTACTGCGAGGAGGCCACGGTCGGCGCGGCCGGATGCTTGGAGTCGTAGGTCAGGTTGCAGGCGGTCTGGCTGTCACCGGCGTAGCTCCAGGGTCCCCACAGCTTGCCGTCAGAGGCGCGTACGCTCCACGCGGCCTTGACGTTCTGCGGAATGTTCGACGGGAGGGTGATGACGTACGGCTGTCCGGAATCCTTGGGACCGATGCGGCCGGAGTTCCAGTGTTCCTTCCAGCCGTCGCCCGCGTCCCACTCGACCTTGAACTCCGCGTACACCTGGTCCTTGTCGGGATCCGTCAGGACGGCCGTCGCCTTGGGGATGACGTTGACCGCCTTGGGCGCCAGTGTGCAGGTGCCGCCGGGGCTCATGGTCAGCTGCGACTGCTTGGGCTGGTTCGGCGGGTTGTTGTACTCGACCCGCAGGAAGCCGTTGCCAGAGAACCGCTTCCACTGGTTCTCTGCGCTCTCGTTCGGCGCCTTCAGCCCGAAGGTGAGCGAGGTCTGCTTGTTGGCGACTGCCCAGACGACCGCGTCCTTGGCATTGAACTCAAGGTCTCCGTCGGGGCAGGAGGCTGTCGCGCCCTTGGCCGCGGTCACGGTCGGCATCTGGTCGATCCAGTAGCCCGTGGCCTTCTGGTCGTTCCAGGTGGTCGTGGAGGTGAGGGGCTTGGTCCGCCAGAACTCCACCGGCTGCTTCACGCAGTTGTAGGCGAACGTCTCGCGGACGACGAACTCGGCGCTGGTGATGCTCTTCCCCGCGAAGCTCGTCACGGGCAGTTTGTAGAAGAGACGTTTGGCGTCGTTCGGCGCGCACTTGAGGCCCGTGAAGTTCGGCGGGCAGAAGCCCAATCCGGCGTCGTCGGCGCCGTCGAACTTGTAGAAGTCGGAGTTGGGGTAGGCGCGGGAGACCATCGCGTAGGAGGACGTGCGCGGCGAGGACCAGGCCGGGTCGATGAAGACCGGGTAGTGGGTGTCCTTGCCGGAGAGCAACTCCGGGGCCGGGGTGAGGAGGAGGGAGTTTCCCGAGACGGAGGCGTGCACGTCTGCCCGCGCCGAGCCGTCGCCGGGGCCGTCGTACAGCTCGGAGGACGATGCGGTACGCGGACCGGACGCGGCGGCGGACACGACGGACTTGGCGGATTTCACGAACGTGGCGGACTTGGCGGAGGGCGCCTTCGTCCTGTTCGCGTCGATCGCGTTCGCGGCCGGACCGTCCCCGGGTTCACGGGAGTCCCACATCACGGGTTGCGCCGCCTCGAAGGCTACGCCTCCCGCCTCAGTGTCGACCGCCTCGATTCCCCCCGCTTCCGTGGAGCGGACGGTGAGCCCTTTGCCGACCATGGGCAGCTTCAGCTCGGTGAGCGCGGGGTTCGCCGCGGCTGTGGCGCTCTTGACGACCAGGACCTGGGAGAAGCCGTCGGACTCGGCGGTCATCCGCAAGTCCACGTCGGGGTAGACGTCCGGATAGGTCACCGACGATCCGGAGAGCACCGGGGAAGGCAGCGCGCCGGGCCAGGACAGCGACAGCTCCCGGCCCGCCTTGACCATCCTGACCAGCGGGTTCCGGCTGCCGCCCGCCGAGAACACCACATCGGCGGCGGAGGCGACGGGCGCGATGCCCCCATCGTCCAGGCGCCGCAGGCTGGTGTCGATGTCGACCCACTTGCCCGCCCGTCGGGTGCGCACCGGTTCCATGTGCGTGATCTCGGTGAGGGTACCGCTCGGATTGACGAACACCTCGCGGTTCGCGCTGCGTTCGGAGACGACCTCTACTTGCTTCCCGCCCCGTCGAGCCTGCTCGCGTGCCCGGTCGATGTCGGGGGAAAGCGTGTCCGGTGCGGGATCGTCGGCGGCGGGGGTCTGCGTCGTCGCCGGATCCGAAGTCTGCGCGAACGCGGCCGGTAGGGACGACCCTGGTAGCTGCCCTGTGAGCAACGCCCCGACCAGCAGGGAGATCGCGCCGATGGCGACTCTCCCCCGATTTCTTTCAGCCACGCCAGACCTCTCATGAAATTTTCATAATGTGAAGATCACTATCTGGCTATCGACGCGAACCTGTCAATCGACCTTGTCTAGACCACTGCCCGCCGACGATCCCAAATGCCGTCGTGTATCGTCGATGTGACGCTTCGTCACCTCGCCCCCTGTCGAAGCGGGTCGCGACGGCTCTCTGTCCTGAGCTTGCAGATCAGCCGCTCGACATCGTGGGGTGGGGCGTACCGTTGCCCTTACCGAAAGCCTCATCCGCCCAGCTCAGACAACATGTTGATACTCATGGAGGAGGCCGCCTGGGCGATCGCATCGTCGCATGTCGAGGGGGCCATCTTGTCCGGGTCGGTGACCACGGACAGCTCGACTCTCCCCAACCACTGAATCTGCGCAGCACCCGACCAACCTGCACAACCCTGCGCTTGCCTGCCGCGTCCTTGTCACGGGCGCTCATCGACAGCAGGCGCAGCAGGCCGAATCCGTTCGTCACGCTCAGGTAGGCAAGTCGTAGCAGCACGGTCGATCAACATGCCGCGGTGATCGACAGCCACGTGAGGATGCCTGCGCGAGCAACCGCGGTCGACATCCCGCACACCCGCTACCACCAGGACGGATGAGTTTTCGGCAGGGGCAAGGCTCGACGTCCTCGTCAATCCGCCCAAGGAGATGGGCGGGAGCGGCGCCGGCACCAACCCGGAGCAGCTGTTCGCCGCCGGTTACAGCGCCTGCTTCCAGGGCGCGCTCGGGGTCGTCGCCCGCCAGGAGGGCGCCGACGTCTCCGGCTCGACCGTCACCGCGAAGGTCGGCATCGGCAGGAACGACGACGGGTTCGGGATCATCGTCGAGATCTCGGCCGAGATCCCGGACGTCGACGCGGACACCCGGCGCGCTCTGATCGACAAGGCCCACCAGGTGTGCCCGTACTCGAAGGCGACGCGCGGGAACATCACCGTGACGCTGGTCCGAGACCGGCCGTCGCGCTGAGCGGAGGCCAGCTGGGCGGCCCAGGCCGCGGAGGCGGTGTAACCACACAAGACCCGGCCGGCGGCAGGCGCCCGGGAAACGTTCTTGTGCATGTGGAGCACCCCGGATCAAAGAGACCGATCCGGGGTGCTCCACAACCGAGCCCGATCTACGCGGCCTGTTCCTCTTCCTTGCTGCTGGCCTGGATCTCGGCGAGCAGCTGCTGATGAACCTTGACCCACCTGTTGAGGTGGCTCTCGCTCAGCGCACCGCCCTGCGGGGGACTCGAACCGCCGCGGCAAGCCACAGTTCGAGGTCGTCGGGGTTGCGTACATAGCAGGCCTTCAGGACGGCAAGGGCCTGCTTGGGGTCGACGGGCAGGGTGTCGCCCTTGACGATGCGGCGTGTGGTGCTGGGGGGCAGCTCGCCGGGCCCGGACATCCGATCCATCTCGCCGGGCGTGGGGTAGCCGGCCCAGATGTGCTGGTGCCGCAGGGCCCTG
Organism: Streptomyces sp. NPDC054794; assembly: GCF_053611585.1. Taxonomy (NCBI): domain Bacteria; kingdom Bacillati; phylum Actinomycetota; class Actinomycetes; order Kitasatosporales; family Streptomycetaceae; genus Streptomyces; species Streptomyces sp. NPDC054794. Next base: position 6,040 of record NZ_JBSHAQ010000093.1, read on the forward strand.
CTGAAGTCCGCTACGAAGGAGATGAGGCACGGGTCGGGCGCCTTGTGGACGTAGTACGGCGCCCGGGTCCTGCGACGCGCGCGAATCCACAACTCACGCCGCGGTCCACGGTCACGCCATGGGTGGCGGCGAACTCCTCCTCCTTCGTGACGGTCACCTTGATGAAGGTCTCGACGGTCTCCCAGGAGGGGACGCAGACGCCGGAGGCAGCGCGCTCGAACGTGGCCTTGGACAGCACACCGTTCACGCGCTTGGACATCTCCTCGTGGGTCAGGCCTGCTGCGGCCTTGCGGCCGCGCAGGAAGTGGGCGAGCTCCGCGCGCGCCCGGACGATACGGTCCACCGGCTTCTCGTGACGTGTAGCGCTGGGCTATGCGAGGGCTGAAACTCGGGAGAGTGCCGAGCCGCCTAGCGTCGCCGTTGCTGGCGACGGCTTCGTGCAGCAGGCGGTCGTTGCCGCAAGGCGCGGACGGTGAGGTGGGGCCGAGGCGGCGGAGCGAGGCGGAGAGCCTCCGGCGGTGAGAACTCCCCACGGGTTCACCGGCGTTCAACGGCAGGGGCTCTGGTAGGGCAGGGCCCCCACATGACGTCGCCATTGGTCGCGGGTGAGGGCATGCCCGGTGACCGCACAGATGCGGTGGATGTTCTGCTCAGCGTTCAGCGCCCACAGCCGGGTGCCGTCCTGGGCGCCGCTTGCGAGGGACTGGCCGCCGGGTGCGAAGACGAGGTTGTCGATCTCGGCCGTGTGTCCCACGAGCGGGTTCCCGACGGCCTTGGCATGTGCCGGGTCGGTCGTGTCGTACAGCTTGATCAGGCCGTCTACGGTGCCCACCGCCAGCCTTTGCCCGTCGTGGTCGAACGCGAGGCCGGTGACGGAGGCGCCAGCGTCGAGCGGCGTACCCAGCTTGGTGGGCCGGGCGGGGTCAGCGGTGTTCCAGAGGCTCACGGTGCCATTTGCGCTGCCGATGGCCAAAGTGTCGCCGTGGGGCGCGAAGGCCAGCACGTCACCGACGAAGGACCGGCCGCGCCCACGCGGATGCCTGGGGTCGCTCGTGTCCCACAGCAGGATGCGCCGGTCGTCATCGACGACCGCGAGTTCGTGGCCGTCCGAGGCGCGGGCGAGTGGACCGGCGCCAGCGTTCTTCTCCAGTACGACGGCCCGTCCCGTCTCCCGGGGATACCGGGGGTCGCCGAGGTCCCAGGTACGGATGCGGACACCGTTGTCCGGGAACCGGACCTCGCTGGGTATACGCCCGTCCCCGTCCCCGATGCCCGGTCCCGCAGGTTGCGAGCGGTCACTCATCTCCTCATAGGTGATCAGTTCGCGCCCGTCCGGGGAGAAGGCCGACAAGACCACTGCGTCGTCACGGCCGACGGTGAGATGCCCGAGAGTGTGGGGCCGTGCCGGGTCGGTCACGTCGTAGAGCCGGACCTCGCCGTCAGATGCAGTGACGGCGAGCAGGTGTCGGTGCGGGGCGAATTGCGCGGCGGTGCCCGGGGCAAGCGTGCCCGGCAGCAGACGAGGGACTCCGGGGTCGGCAACGTCCCACAGCCGCACGGGCTCGCCATCGGTGCAGGCCGTCGCCATGATCCGCCCGTCCGGGGAGAATCCGGTCGTGCTCGAGGTTGGGCAACCGAGCAGCACGCCCGGCGGCAGGCTCCAGATCCGCAGTGCCCCGCCGGCGGCGATCAGACTGCGTCCGTCGGGAGCGAACACCGTGGTGATCCCCGTCGGCGAGCGCTGCCCAAGCGCTCTCCCCAGCGGCGCACTCAGGCCGGCGTCGATGTTCCAGAGCTGGATGCCATTCCCTCCACTGACCGCGACGACCTGGCCGTCGGGACTGTAGGACGCCGCCCCTGCTTCCGTGCCGTCGGACGTGCCGAGCACGATGTCGGAAGAGGTGGGCCGGTCCGGTCTGTTGACGTCCCACAGCGGCACTTGGTCGGCCTCGCTGCCGTTCGTGGCGAGATACCGCCCGTCGGGGCTGAACACCAGGATGGTCTCGTTGTCCGAGCGGGTGCGCAGCAACCCGAGGGCAGCCGGGCGCGCCCGGTGCGAGGTGTCCCAGAGGCGTACTGTGCCGTTGCCGGAGTCGGCCGTGGCCATGATCTTCCGGCTGGGGCTGAACGCCACCACGTTTCCGGGCAGGGATGCAGCCAGACGTTCCGGTTTCCGGGGGTCGGTGACATCCCACAGGGCGGTACTGTCGGTACCGACCGCGAGCAGGTGACCGTCGTTCCCGATGGCCAGCTCCATCCAGTTGGTGTCACCGGACGTGGGAATACTGCCAAGCGGCGCGGGGTCCGCCGGGTCGGCGATGTTCCACAGCTGGACGCCGAGGTGGATCCCGATGGCCAGCACGTGCCCATCGGGGGTCATGGCCACGTCGCTGCCCGGCAGCGTCCGTCCGACGCGTCTGGGGTGCGTGAAGTCGGTGGTGTCCCACAGCCGCACGTTCCCGTCATCCCCGACCACGGCCAGGGTGTGCCGGTGTGCGTCGTGTGCCAGCCGCGGGCTGCCCTCGGACACGGCGCCTGGGCCAGCTGTTGCCCGGTCCTGCTCAGGCACGTCCTTGAACAGCGCGGAGTTCGCCGCCTGTACCAGGCTCGTGTAGGTGCGCGCGCTGTCGCGCATCCGGTACGACGTCACATCCAGCAGCGCCGCCAGCGCCACGTCCTCTGTCTGGGCGGGCACGTCGGTCCCCCGTAACTGGTCCGCTTCCGCAGCGATCTGCCGGGCCACCGCCGTGGTCCGCTCGGCGTTCGCCGCCGCCCGCTGTTTCAGGGCCACGCCTGCGGCCGCGAGGGCGACGAGGAGCAGTGCGCTCAGAGCGGCCACGAGCGTGCGGAGGCGCCGTGTGGTGCGGGCAGTGGCCCGGCGTTCTCCAGCCCGGGCATCGAGGCTGGCGGTGAGGAACTTGGCCTCGGCGGTGTTCAGGGCGCGGCGCCGACCGGGATCGGCGAACGCTTCCTCTGCGGCGGCCAGCATGGTTCCCCGGTACAGCGCGCCTGGGTCTTGGTTGAGGCCGTCCCAGGTTCGTGCGGCTTCGGTGAGCTGGCGGTGCAGGCGCAGGCTGTCGCGCGCTTCGTTGATCCAGGCTTGCAGTCGGGGCCATGCGGCGATGAGGGCCTCGTGGGCGAGGTGGACGGTGTCGTGCTCGAGGGTGAGCAGGCGCGCGCGGGCCAGGTGTTCGAGGACGGTGGCTGTGTCGCTGGGGTCGCCGAAGTCGAGTTCCGTGCGAGGGGCGGGCCGGTGCGTGTCGGGGGTTCCCTCGCCGGGGGTGATGAGGCGGAGCAGGATACGGCGGGCGAGGTCGGCCTGGGACGGGGGCAGATGCGTGTAGACGTTCTCGGCGGTGCGGGCGATGGCGCCGCTGAGACCTCCGGCCGCGTCGTAGGCCTCAGCGGTGAGGGCTCGGCCCTTGCGGCGCCGCCAGGTCTCCAGCAGGGCGTGGGACATCAGCGGCAGGGCGCCAGGTTCGCCCTCCACCTCCTCGACGATGCGCGTGGTCAGGGTGCGTTCGACGATCAGCCCGGCGGTCTGGGCGGGTTTGACGATGGCCTCGCGCAACTCGTCAGGGCTCATCGGGCCGGCCAACACGGTGGCCTCCTGCAGCGCGGCCGTCAGCCGCGGGTGCTGGGCACACCGACCGAGGAAGTCGGCCCGCACGGCGATGACCACACGCAGCCGGCTGGCTGGGTTGGTGGCCGTCAGGAGCTGGTCGATGAACTGGTCGCGCTCCTCCGGGTCGTGGCACAGGGTGTAGAGCTCTTCGAACTGGTCCACGATCAGCCACGTGTCCCCGTCGCCGTCCTTCGGGGTCAGCCGCTGCTCGTGGGTGCGCAGGGGGTGCTCGCCGGGGGTGAGGACGCGTAGCGCGGCCGGCTGTGGGGTGGCCTGGTCCGGGGTGCGGAGGCGGGGGATGAGGCCAGCGCGCAGTAGAGAGGACTTGCCGCTGCCCGACGGGCCGAACACCGCGGTGAACCGACGGACACGGGTCAGCTCGACCAGACGGTCGGTGAGCTCGTCGCGGCCGAAGAACAGATTGGCGTCGCCCGGTTCGAAGCGGGCCAGACCCCGGTACGGAGGCTCGGCATCCTCATCTTCGTTGCGCGGCTCGGCCGCCGCCTCGGCGGCTGCCTCACGCCACCGCACCTCCCACTCCTCCTGCTCGCTGCCGCAGGCTTGGACGTAGGCCAGGACGACCGGCAGCGTCGGCAACCGCTCGCCGCCGGCGGCCTGCGACAGCGTGCTTGCCCCCTGATTCGTGCGCTTGGCCATCACCCGGTACGGCGGACTCCCGGCCTCCGTCCGGAGTTTGCGTAACTCGGCAGCGAACCGCTGAACTGGCCCGGCGTTTGGATCCAATGGGCTTTCCGGACGTCCCGCCATGGACGACTCACCTCCCCCGTCCCGCTTCCCCCGTGGACGCGGCGCGATCGCCCGCACGCTACGCACGTTCGCGGCGGAAGAGCAAACAGCAGGCGCCTTCTTTGGTCACCGTCGCACAGCCGGGGGCGTGACCTGCAATGGCGCCATTGATCAGGGCGGCAGAGACGGCTGCCCATTCAATTCCCGGCCCGCTGAACTCGATGACGAAAGGCCTCGCAGCGAGCAGCTCGGCGCCGGCCCTGCTCGTCGCCGCGCAGGCTCGAGGCAATCAGAATCACGACAAAGGAGCAGCACTGTGACTTCACATATGACGCGGGCCAAGCTGATCGCATGCTCGATCGGCGCGTTGACCGCCGCGACCTTGGCGCTGAGCGCCTCCCCGGCCTCCGCAAGCGGTACCTACAGCGGTCAACCCTACGTCTACGGCGCCGGTGCCTTCTCGAACGACTGGGACGACGAGGGCATCCTGTCGACGGGCACCAACACCGCCTCCAACGCCACCTGCCTGTGGCAGAAGATCCTTTGGGCGGACGGCAACCTCACCTCCGCCTCGGACATCGACGGCGTCTTCGGCTCCCAGACCAAGGACGCCACCAAGGCGTGGCAGAGCGACTGGGAGGCCAGCCCCGACGGGGTGGTCGGAAAGGAGACCTTCGGCAAGGCGGGCGACTGGCTGCGGGACACAGACGGCGACGGAGCCGTCGACACGTACATCGGCACCGAACATGTGATCAGCGTCAGCCGAGACGACCAAGGCCGGTATCACTTCTACGACGGTGACGGCAACGGACGGATCGCCGGCTACGACTACCGGACCTGCAGCTGAACCCTGCGCGCCTCTCTCGTGCGGCCTCGCGGTCGCACGAGGGGTGACAGGCCGGCACGTGCCGCTGTGAGCCTGGCTCGCCGATGCAGAGGACATCGCGAGCCGGGCGACGAGTTCCTCTCCGCCAGTCCGCACGACGCGCGGCCGATGTCTTACGGGGGTATGCATCGGCCGCGCCGCGGTTCTCCTGCCGTTCACGGCCATCCACGAAAGGCATTCAACCGTGCATGCGCGCACACACCCTGACCCGGCGCTGGACTTCGATGAGTACGTGCGTACGCGGCATGACGCTCTGCTGCGCAGGGCCCGGAGTCTGGTCCCCGACCCGCTGGACGCTCAGGATCTGCTGCAGACCGCGCTGCTGCGAACCTATGGTCGCTGGGATGACATAGTGGACAAGCAGCTCGCGGACGCCTATGTCCGCCGCGTCATGATCAACACTCGCACGGAGTGGTGGCGGGCCCAGAAGCTCCAGGAGCTCCCCATCGAGCAGTTTCCGGACGCGCCAGTCGGGGACTGCACCGAGCAGCACGCCCACCGCGCGCTGTTGATGGACATCCTGCGAGTGCTGGCGCCCCAACAACGCAGCGTCGTGGTGCTGCGGCACTGGGAGCAGATGACCACAGAGGAGACAGCCACCGCCCTCGGCATGGCACCTGGAACGGTCAAGAGCACTCTGCACCGTGCGCTCGGCCTGCTCCGTCAGGAGCTGCAGCGCCGCGACCCCGACTCCGCTTCGGCGTCAGCCGCCGGCCGTGGAAGCCCACCGGCTCGCCGCCGGGCACGCTGATGCGCGGGCCGCACCGCATCCCCGACGCCAACGGATGTGAGGCGTCTGGGGTGTTCAGCCGCTGTTGTTGGCACGATGACCCCATGGAGACTGCGAGATTGGCTGGCCGCGGAAGAGGCGCTGCGCGGCCGGGTGGAGCTGCTGGCCCGGACGCCGCAGCCGGGGCAGATGGGGGCCGCGCTGGACGTGCTGGCCCGGTCCTTGTCGACCTGGCTGGTGCAACGCCGTGCAGACGTCACCGTGCACATGAGCCGCGGCGATGGGGGGAGAGCACCGTGAAGGTCCGCCGGACCAGCGATCCCCAGGCGGTGATCGGGGCGGTCGGGCAGCTGCTGGAGGGCGAGGAGTAGTGAGGCAGAGCGCGCCGCGCTTCCCCGACGGTGACGCTTCCCGGGCGGTCCTCATCGGGTGCAGCGACTTCGACGACATCGATCTGCCCGCGATTCCCGCCGTGAGGGCCGACCCCGCGGACCTCCGCTCCGCACTCACGGATCAGACACACGGAATCCTGCCTCCGGAACACTGCCGGGTGCCGGTAGATCCGGCCGATCACCGCAGCGTCGGCATGGCACTCGCCCAAGCCGCACGCGAGGCAGACGACCTGCTGCTCGTCTACTACACCGGCGACGGTGGCTGCAGCAGGCTGCCCGGCCAGCCCTTTCCGGGCAGTGCATGGGTGTATGGCGTCCTCCCATGTACATGCCTGGACCTGCGCGGTGTCGGTGTGGTGCCGCCGGAGTTCCTGCTGCGGCACGGCCGAATGTTCACGAGCCTCGACAGCGCCGGGCCGTCCTCGCGAGCCGACCACGGTCGCCGGTATGTGAGCGGTCTGGTACGGGAGTCCCCCGGGCAGGTTGATGACGACCGGTGCGTGGGTTCAGGAGCAGACCGCGGCGAGAGCGGCGGTGATGGCGGCCGCAAGAGTGAGCACCGCGGCGAATGTGACAGCAGCCTGCTTCAGCGCGGCGGGGTAGGTGGCGCCGTCCAGGCGGGCGAGTGTGGCCGCGCCGGCGGCAGCCAGCAGTGCGAGGACGATCACGAGTGCGGTGGTGAGCAGAACGACTACGACGGACACGGCAAGCTCCCTGTTAGGAGCGTGGCGCAAGTTCGCGCAAGTTCGTGGCTGTGAGACGGCCTTGGGCGCACGATCGGACATGGCAGGTCCGACGATATGGGGAGGCAGTGATGGCGCTCATCAAGTTCGGTCAGGACCCTGAGAGCCCCGACGGCAAGTCACCCACCGTGTATCTGGATGACGAGAGGGACACCTATCTGGTGCAGGGCTGGAGGGTGGTCGACGAAGAGCGGCGTTCGCAGTTGGATCTGCCCGGGCACGAGGACGTGGTGGAGATCCCCAAGCGGATGATGCAGTTCTTCCCGGAGGTGAACGGTGGCGGCGGGGCCGAGTCTTGAGGACAGACTGAGGGTCTGCACTCTGTCTGCTGCGCATGTGGAGATGCGCGACGGCTACATGCGTTCCGACCCGCGCTTCGTCGCGTGGCAGAGCGGCGTCCGCGAGGATCCGGCCGACAGCGACCCGGGCCGGCGGCCCTGGCTGCGGCTGGTCGCGGAGCTGACGGGCAGGGGTGTGGAGGTGCGGCGTGCCCGGATCGTGTCGGAGCCGGTGAGTGACTACATCAGGTTCGAGCACCATCTGACGGTCCCGAACGTGGCCGCGGGTGAGCAGGTGCGGTGGCTGCCGCGCCGCCGGGCGTCCAGGCTGGCCCTCCCGGGCAACGACTTCTGGCTCTTCGACGGGGCTAGCATCGTGCACACCGGGGATCACCGGTTCGCGATGCTGGTCGAGGAATGGGTCCTGCGGACGGTCATCGGCGACAGCGACACCATGGCCGCGGCGCTCGGTCATCTCATCTCGGTCGCCTCGCTGCCCTCGGTCAGCATGGGCGTCATCCCTCTGGGCACGCCGCGGGGCGGGGGCTGGCCGGTGGAGTCGTTCACGATCTACGACGACGCCCAGGTGAACGTGGAACTCGTCTCCGCGCACCTGACCGTCACGCAGCCCGGCGAGATCACTGAGTACGTGAAGGCGTTCTCCGAACTGTCCGCCATCGCCGTGTACGGCGCACGGGCCCGCACCTTGATCACCGCAGCCATCGACGCCCTCCCCTAGGGCTGCCGCGCAAGTCCGCACACGTTCATGGACCCGGCACGCCCGGCAGGAACAGCCTGGGAAGCATCCAGTGATCACAGCCGGGGAGTATCCGTGTCCACGAACCACAAGACCACCCAGGCACGCCCCAACCAACTGCCCGCAGGGCTCCACGCATGGCTGCTGGACTGCCTGTCCGCGCCGGGCTGCGGGATCTGCACCGCCAACTGGCACCAGCTCTGCACGGCCAGGGACAACGGGAATATCACCAAGGCCGCCCGACACGCCACCGAGATCCGCGACCACGTCTCCGGAGTCCCCCGTAAGGCATCCGGGCCGTGGTGCTGCTGCCCGACCAGGCGCGCCGCGCAGCCAGCCGATGCCGGAGTGCCGCGCCGGCCGCCTCGTCGCGGACATCGTTGTACGGTGCGCCCACTGAGAAGGAGAGAGAGGAGCCTGGAAACCACAGTCTGACGGTGACGGGCTACGCCTGCGCCACAGCCCTCTCGTCTTCCTGGCCGGTCGCTGGGGACGATCCGGCAATAGTGCTGTCCGCGGCGGCAGGTCCGTGACTCGCGTACAGGACGGTGCTCTTCTGCTTGGTGCGCTCGACGGCGCTCTTCGCAACAAGCCGCTCAAGGGTGTTGCGCACGATGGTGGCGTTCCGGGCGCGCTCGGGGTACTCCTTCTCCAACTCGCTGGTGACCTCGGCAGCCGTGCGCGGTTCCCCAGGGTGCCTGTCCAGGATCTGCTTGAGGAGATCGCCCAGCGAAGGCTCGGCGGCCTTCTTCGCTGCCGACTTGTCCGCCGGCTCCTCGGCCGTGGTCTTCTTGGCAGCCTTCCTGGCCGGGGCGGTCCGCTTGACGGTGGACTTCTTGGCCGGGGCCCCTGAGCTGCTGGTTTCCTGGTGCCGCGGCTGCGGCACGGCCGCCTCCTCCGGTGCGTGGGTGAGGTCCTGCGGCTCGGTCACGGCAGCATCTGCCGCACCACTGACGGCGGAGTCCGGGCCGGCAGGCACAGCCGCCAGAGCGCTCTGCAACCTGAGCAGCACCTCCTCCTCCGCCTGCAACTGCTCCAGACGCACACGGAGGCTCTCCTGCTCACCGCGGTTAGCCTCGAGCTCGGTGGCAAAACGCCCCGCGTACTTGTCCTTGATGGTGGCAGTCTCGTCGGCCACGACAGTCACGCTCCTTGGTGTCTGGTGTGTTTCGCCGGATGCTACCCGCCCGTAGGACTCCATAGCTGACGTCCCGGCACATCACACCTGTTCGAGAGCCAGACGCCATTGGCATGCCGCTTTGACGGCCGACGGGCCAGGTGCTGCGGCGCCCGGGTCTTCGCGCGGGCCGTGGGGTGCCGTGAGGCCTGGCGCTGGCGAGCGCTCTACACAGCGGCAGCGTAGGGTCGTTGCGGATGTTGAGGGGTAGTCATGACCAGCAACGCATGGGTGGAAAGCGCGGCCTGCCGCGGTGCCGACCCGGACGAGCTCTTTGTCCAGGGGGCCCAGCAGAACCGGGCCAAGACGCTCTGCCATGGATGCCTGGTACGCACCGAGTGCCTGGCCGAAGCCCTCGACAACCGCATCGAGTTCGGCGTGTGGGGCGGCATGACCGAACGCGAACGCCGCACCCTGCTGCGCCGCAGACCCAACGTCGCATCCTGGCGAGCAATACTCGCGGAAGCACGCCAGGCGTTCGACCACCCCACAGCCAGCTGACCGCAGGACAGCGGGCCTTCGCCTTGCTCAGCCGACAGTGCGCGCACCTGCGTACCGCCGAAGTACGCGGACACGGGCCTGGATGCGGTCGCATCGCGTTGGCCGACGGTTGTGCAGACGATTGACCAGGCGTAAGCCAGGAAATGGGGAACGGCGTGGACAAGGAGCGGCGCCAGCCTGATGCAGCGGATCTCGTCGTAACCGGGTGCGGATGGCTGCTGATCACAACTGTCATTGCCCTACCCGGTCTGGCCCTGAACAACGGCCCAGCAGGCACCGGACTGGCTGCTGCCGCTGGTGGAGCCGGAGTGGGACAAACGCTACGGCCGCAAAGTGGAGATCGGCAAGGTTCCCGGCGGGAAGGCGGGGGTGACCGCGCTGGCCGAGACGTTCGACCGCGACGGGCAGAAACTCCTGACCGCGCTGTGGGCACCGGAAACCCCGCCGCGGCTGCGGACACTCCCGCAGGTGGAAATCCTGCGGCAGGTATGGCTGCACCACTACTACTGGGACACGCGCGGGAAGCTGCGCTGGCGTGACGGTCACGCCCTGCCGCCGGCGAGCCTGCCGTTCGACTCCCCCTACGACACCGACGCACACTACTGCGTCAAACGGGACACCGCCTGGAGCGGATACCGCACTCATTTCACGGAGACGTGCACCGAGGACCTGCCCGAGCTCGTGGTGCACGTAGCCACGACCATCGCTCCAGTCCAGGACGGCGAACTGACCGACCAGATCCATGACGGCCTCGCCGAGGCCGGCTTCGCGCCCGCCGAGCACGTCGTCGACGCCGCCTACATCACCCCGGAACGGATCGAACGCGCCAGGCGCGTCCACGGGATCCCACTGCTGGGACCGTTGGTGCCCGACCACAGCCGCCAGGCCAAGGCCGGCCATGGCTTCGACAGGCCTCCTTCACCATCGACTGGGCCAGCCACCAGGCGGTCTGCCCCCGCGGCCAGACGAGCCGGACCTGGAAGCCCCTGCGGATCAGCGACCATGACTAACATCCAGATCCGCTTCGACCAGGCAGCCTGCCTGACTTGCCCCGACCGGCCTTTGTGCACCGACTCCGAAACCCGCCCGCTCTCTCGCGTTGCTGCCCACCCGCGAACTGCACGAGATCCAGCAGGCTAACCGCCTCGACCAGCGCACCCGGCAATGGCAGGAGCGCTATGCGATCAGAGCTGGCATCGAGGCCACCCTCTCCCAGAACGTCCGCGCCTGCGGCCTGAGACGATCCCGCTACCGGGGCCTGGAAAAGACGCACGTACAGCACATCCTGACCGCGCTGGCCTGGAACCTCACCCGCATTGCCGACTGGATCACCACCCCCGCCCGCACGCCACGACCGCCGAGCCACTTCCACGCACTCTGCACCGCCACCGGCTGACCCTCACACAAGATCACCAACAGAGTCACGGCATTGCCTTTAGAACTCGTCCCGTATCCACTCGTCGATCGGGGCGAGCAGCCCGTATGTGTCGAGGGACAGCACCGCCCGGCCGCCGCTGGAGTGCGCTTCGAGGGAACTTGGGACCGGCGGCACGTGGCGGCCGTCGATCGTGATCGGATCGGCGCCCGCAGTCACGGCGACATCAGCCAGAACGTCCAGCAATGCGCTCTTGCCGATGCCGCCGGAACCGGGTCAGTCGTTGAACGCCGTGGCCACGGCATCTGCGAGCTGATTCAGGACGTCCCGTGAGAGCTGTACCGATCCGGTGAACGAGAGGAAAGCGTGGGTGGCACCCTTGATCGGGAGGTGCGTGACCGGCACGTCGGCGTCGGCGAGCTTCTGCGCGTAGCGGTCACCCTGGTCCCGCAGCGGATCGTGTTCGGCGGTGACGATGACGGCGGGAGGCAGCCCGGTCAGCTCGTCGGAGCGCGCCGGCGAGACGCGCAGGTCGGTGCCTTCGTCGGGCGTGTTGAGGTAGAGGCCCCAGAACCATTCGAGCCAGCTGCGGCTCAGCAGCGGTCCGGCCATGTTTTCGTACATGGAGGGGCTGTCGTCGAACCGGTCGACCGCCGGGTACGCCAGTACCTGCAGTGCGATGTGAGGTCCCCCGCGCCGCTGCGCTTCCTGCACGAGGGCCGCGGCCAGGTTGCCGCCGGCGCTCTCGCCGAGCACCGCGATGTTTTGCCCGTCGCCGCCGAAACTTCCGGCGTTGGCCGCGACCCATGTCAGGGCGGCGTAGGCGTCTTCGACCCCCGCCGGGAAGCGGTGTTCGGGCGCGAGCCGGTAGTCGACGGAGACCACGATCGTGCCAGAGCGGTTGGCCACGATGCGGGCGATGTGGTCCTGGCTGTCCAGATCTCCGAGGACCCATCCGCCACCGTGGAAGAAGACCGTCACGGGCCGCGGCCCGGAGCGCGGCAGGGTGGCGGGGGCGTAGATGCGGACGGGGACCTCGAGACCTTCGGCGGCGGCCACTGCGTCGTGCACGCTGCCGACGGGCTCGACGTCACCCGCGAGGGTGGAGAAGCTGCTTACGAGATCGCGGTTCTCCTCGACCGTTCGGCTCTCCGGCGCCGGTTCGCCTCTTTCGGCCAACTTCTCGAGCAGCGCATCGATCTGGGGATCGAGGGACATGATGAGGTCCTTCCTGGAGCCGGCGAAACGACACGGATGGGAATGACTGTTCCAAGCACTGCAATTCGCAGGAGTGGAGGAGCGGCAGCGTGCTGCCGTCGGGCGCTGTGCGACCCCTGTCACGACCGGGCCCGCGCTCCACACGCACGCGCAGGCGCACTTGGATCGGCGAGTGTGAGGCCCTTGCCAGCGGCCACCGCGGGCATCGGCGGGCAGCTTCGCGACCGGCTCCGCAAGCGGGTCCGCCGTGGGATGAGCCGATTCCTCGGTGCGAGGCCGACGGCCCGGGGAAGGGTGGCCGTGGGTTGTCGTCGGGAGCTGAATCGCTGGCCTTGGCTGTGCTGTCGTATCCGTTCTGGAAGTGGGCCTGCCGGGGTGGTGTGCTGGGTGCGGGTCAGCGGGCGATCGAGATCGCGAAGGGTGTGAATCCGGTGGACCGGATGACGTGGGGGACGAAGAGGATCGCGGCCTCCGTGGCGCGGGCGGTCTGGATCGCGCCGAGGTCGGTGATCCACTCCTTGTGCCAGCCGAGGTCGGTGAGCAGTTCACCGACAGTCTGCTTGGCCTGCGGGTCGTCGCCGGAGAGGAACGCGGTCGGTGCTTGGGTGAGCGTTGTCGGCGCGGTCATCACCGGGAAGAGCATGGTGTTGAGGGTCTTGACGACGCTGGTTTCAGGGAGCGCGTCCTGGAGCTGCTCGGCGAGGCTTGAGCCGGGGTAGAGCAGGTCGGCGGGCAGTCCGTCGGGTCCGTCGGTGGTGGCGTTGGAGACGTCGACGAGGATCTTGCCGCGCAGTTCCTCCCGTAGGGCGGCGAGCCGGTCCAGCGAGCCGGCTCCCGGGGTGGCGTTGATGACGATCCGGGCTGTCCGGGCAGCGTCGGCGGCGGCGCCCGGCGCGCGGTCCACCACCCTCACCTCATGCCCTGCCCGGGTGAGGGCTGTGGCCAGGTTGCCGCCGACGCGGCCGTTTCCGAGAACTGCGATCGTGGTCATGATGGTGTGGTCCTTTTCATGGGTGCGGGTTGTGGTGCACGGTCGGTGTGAGAGCGTGGCGACGGCCTGGGCGTGGACGCCGGGCGCGGTGGCCGGGAAGCTTTCGCTCTGCGGGGTCCAGGGGCGGCCCTGGGCGTTGGCCCGCAGGTACGGCGGGCGTTCCCTCCCCGAGGTTGCAGAGCAAGCTAGCTGAAGAACTGATGGACGCGGGAGGCGAACCATTCGGGTTGTGCCAGGTGTGGATAGTGCGTGCGGGTCGGTGTCTGTTCGGCCACGGCCCCGGGAATACGGTCGGTGAGCCAGTGGGCGTAGTCCTCACCGGGATGGGTTCCGTGCAAGGACAGGTACGGAACGTCGGGCGGGAGACTCGTGGTACGTCGAGACCACGCTGCCAGCGTGTCTGCGTCCCAATCAAGCAACGGGGTCCAAAACCCGCTGAACACTTCCTGGTCGAGGGCGCGGCGGCGCTCGATGTCGGCCACCAGCGCAGGGTCCAGCTCGCCGTACAGCTGGGCGAAAACCCTACGAACGAAGTCGGCGAAGCCCTCTCCCCGCACGGCGGCGACTATCTCCGCAGGAAGTGGACCGACCCGCAGCGACTGGTCGACATTGACCACGCCACGAGTCGGGTAACGGGCCGCGTAGGCAGTCGCAATCACCCCGCCGAGGGAGTGACCGACGATGAACGGGGATTGGTCCTCGCCCAGGGCCTCGATCAGCTGGTGGATATCCTCCACCGACTCGTCGATCCCGTACGGCCGGGCCCGAGGCGAGTCACCGTGGCCACGCAGGTCGACGCTCAGCACACGGAAGTGCTGTTGCAGGTGGATGGGATCCCAGAAGCGCCGGTTTTCGGTGATGCCGTGGACGGCCACGAGCATCGGTCCCGTGCCGTCGAGGTCGTGGGCCAGCTGGTTGTCGGCTGTGGCCAGATTGCCGCTGACTCGGCCGTTTCCGAGATCTGCGACGGTGGTCATGATGATCTGGTCCTTCCGTGCGTGCAGGTTGTGGTGCGCGGTCAGCGTGAGAGCGTGGCGACGGCCTCGGCGTGGACGCCGGGTGCGGCGGCCAGGAAGCTGTCGCTCTGCGGGGTCCAGGGACGGCCCTCGGCGTCGGAGATCTGTCCGCCGGCCTCGGTGACAAGCAGCGCGCCGGGGAGCAGGTCAGCTCGGGCGC
>NZ_JBSHAQ010000094.1:0-20363 GCF_053611585.1 Streptomyces sp. NPDC054794
CTGCGGCAGGACTGCGGGGTGGTCGGCGGGGGCTGACGCGGAGGCAGGCACGACTTCCGGTGATCATGAGGTGTCGAGTCCCTGATCACCACGACGGAAGACCGTGCCTGCCCGCTCATCCTCGCTCATCCCGCGCCCTCTGGGCCAACTCGCCGACACCGCGCCGACCGTCCCCGATGACCTCCCCGGCCTGCTGACCTGCCTGGCTCAGGTGCCCGATCCCCGCCGGGACCAGGGCCGACGCCACCCGCTCGCCTTCGTCCTCTCCCTGGCCGCGTGCGCGGTCCTGGCCGGAGCGAAGTCCCTGGCCGCGATCGCGGAGTGGGCCGCCGACGCCCCGCCCAACGTCCTGGCCCGGCTCGGTGGCCCATGCCGGGAGCCGGGCCGCGGCCCCGTCGCCCCGGCCGAGGCCACCGTGCGTCGTGTCCTCCAACGCATCGACGGCGACGCGCTGGATACAGCCGTCGGAAGTTGGCTCGCCGGGCGCGAACGCGCCTCCGGCCAGGAGGAGAACGACAGCGACCGGCGGCCCCTGCCCTCCCTCGCCGTGGACGGCAAGACCGTGCGCGGTGCCCGCCGCACCGACGGCACCCAGGTTCATCTGCTCGCCGCGATGACGGGGACCGGCCTGGTCACCGCCCAGCGCGAGGTGGACGCCACGACCAACGAGATCACCGTCTTCCAGCCCCTGCTTGCCCCACTCAACCTGCACGGCACGGTGGTCACCTTCGACGCCCTCCACTCGCAGACCGCCCACGCGCGCTTCCTCGTCGAGGACAAGCACGCCCACTACATCGCGCTGATCAAGGGCAATCAGCCCACCCTGCACCAGTGGCTGAAGGCCCTGCCATGGCGGGAAGTGCCACTCCTGGACAAGACGCGGGCCACCGCGCACGGCCGCGACGAGATCCGCCGGATCAAGGCCGCCGCCGTCGCCGGGATCGCGTTCCCACACGCGGTGCAGGCCGTCCAGATCGATCGGCGCTCTGCGATTCGCCAACCAGACGAACACCGCCGCTGGACTCCGCCACCACACCCGCGACGCCAACCGTCCACTGATCACCCTCGGCATCATGTGATCAACCAGGACACATCACCTGAACGACGCGGCCCTGCTCCTGGAGGGTTGCCACGGCTATCGCCTCACCAGGGCGGCTGGTGTTGCTCGCGCAGCACGCCGGGCGGGACGAGCCGCCCGGCTGCGGTCGACCACGCTCCGTTTCTCTCTGTCCCTCCGGCCGCGGCAGCACGTCCACGACGCAGCTGGCCTCGACGTCGATGAGTACGGTGCCGTAGACATGGCCCCGCATGAATGCGAAGTCGTCCACTCCCAGCACTCGCGGCCTCTTCTGCGGCGGCTCGGTCGGCAGGGCCCGGACGCGGCGCAGCACGGTATTCGGGGCGGCTGGGAAGGGGGTTGACGATCCATCGCGCCCCCTCCCCGTCCTCGATCTTGAGCGTCACGGCGGTCGCCGCGGCCCTCTTGTGTTGTTGTATCTGGCTGACCGTCAGAAACCAGTCAATTCAAAGCTGTTGATATTCTGACGGTCCGTAAGTGACCTGTGTCACTTTTGATTGACCGTTGCTCTTGGTTGATCGTTTACTGTGCGGGACCATTTTTACAAATTTCATACGTGGGGGAGACTCCGTGAAGCCGGAGTGGGGATCCGTGGCGCCCGTGCACAAGCTGCGAAGATCGAAGCGCAGGTTCGTTGGGGGCGTAGCGGCTGCGCTGGCGCTGTCCGTGCTGCCTGTATTGCCCACAGGGGCAGTGGCCCCAGCCGTGGCAGTTGAGACCTCGACTGGCCCCTTGGACGAGCCGACGGCCTCAGCTCGGGCGCAGGCGTCGGGGGAGCCGGTGGAGGTGACGGCGGACCGGACCGAGTACGCCACGACCACGGCGAATCCGGACGGCTCGTTCACCCTGACGCAGTCCACGACGCCTCAGCGGGTCAAGGAAGCGGAGGGCGGCTGGGGTGCGGTCGATCCGGTCCTGGAGCGCCGTGCTGACGGCCGGCTTGCTCCCAAGGGTGCCGTGGTGGACCTGTCGTTCTCCGGCGGCGGCTCGGGATCAGACTTGATCCGTCTGGGGAAGGACGGACGGTCCATCACTCTGGGCTGGTCCGGGAAGTTGCCGGAACCGTCTTTGGATGGTGCAACGGCCACCTATGCGAACGTTTTTGACGGTGTGGACCTGCAGCTGACGGCAACTGCCGAGGGCTACCGGGAAGTCCTGGTTGTCAAGACACCCGCAGCGGCGCAGAACCCCGCGCTGGAGCAGGTCAGGCTCAGTGCATCCGGGGACGGTCTGTCCGTGGCACCGGGCGCCGGCGGAGGCTTGCGGGCCATTGACGATGACGGCAATGCCGTCTTTCGCGGTCCGGCAGGCCAGATGTGGGACTCCGCCGGTGACAGTGATTCAGGATCCCGCACTCAACTGATGCGCACCGACACTCCGGTGCCCGCAGACGGCCGAACGCGGGACGATCCGTCGCAGCCGGACAAGGGCGACGCCACGGCGGTGCTGCCGGTCAAGGTCGACGACGGTGAGATCGCGGTGCACCCGGACCTGGACCTGTTGCGCGGCAAGGACACCGTCTACCCCGTCTACATCGATCCTTCCGTCGGGCTCGGCGTCTCGGAGCGCACGAAGCTGTCCTCCGACGGCGACAAGTTCTGGATGTTCGACGGCGACAAGGGCGTCGGCAAGTGCGGCGTTGCTGACGGCTACTACTGCGGCGGCGGCTACACCGACCGCATGTACTTCGAGTTCGCTCCCACCAAGCTGGCCGGCAAGTACGTCCTGGATGCCACCTTCCGGGCGAAGGAGACGTGGTCGTTCAACTGCGACCCGCACTGGGTGGACCTGGTACGCACCGACAACATCTCAGAGGGCACCCGGTGGCCAGGCCCCAAGCAGTTGGACCTGATGGGCGACCGCAATGTCGCGGCGGGGCGCGGCGATCTGTGCAGCCCGGACCAGCCCGACAAGTGGATCGAGTTCCATGATGATCCGAAGGAGTCGGACGAGAACCTGAAGAGCACCGTCCGCTCCTTCGCGGACGGCAAGATCAGTCGGCTCACGCTGATGCTGCGTGCCAAGGATGAGGGTGACCCGCGTGCCTGGAAGCGGTTCAACGACAACGCCGAGTTGTCGGTGGACTTCGCCTACAAGCCGGGCGTGCCCACCGATGCCGGTGTCATTCCCGGTCTGGGAACGACGGCCTACTGCAACAAGGCCTCGTCGAACCCGCTCGTGGTGACGATCAAGACTCCGATGGTCCAGGGCCGTGTGCAGACGCTGGTGCAGCCGCACAAGGGCGACCCAGCAGCTGCGCTGCAGGCCGAGTACGTCGTCGAGCGCGGTGATGACGCGGACTGGCACCAGGTGTGGACCGGATACAGGCCGGACAAGGGCTGGGCTCCGGACGGGACGCTCGAGAAGATGGCCACCAGCGACCGCGCCGACAAGGGCTTGTACCGATACAGGGCTCGCACTCAGTCGCATTGGTCCTATGACGGCAAGAGTGGCGACCTGTGGTCGTCCTACAGCCCCTGGTGCTACTTCAAGATCGACTCGTCGGCGCCGAAGGCACCACGGATCACTCCCGGCTCTCCGTATACGGAGTGCACAGCGAACCTGTGCGAGGGCAAGGGCGGTTTGGGCGTTCCCGGATCGTTCTCGTTCCAGCCCAACAGCGCTGACATCGACGCGGCCGGGCACACCGACATCACCGCCTACGAGTACAGGCTGTTGTCCACGCCCACGAAGACGGTCTCGGGGAGTCTGAAGGCCGAGGTGAAGGACGTGACACCGCGGTTGGCGGGAACGCAGGTGCTGTCGGTGCGGGCCAAGGACGTCCACAACCGGTGGGGCACACCTGCGGAGTTCGCTTTCAAGGTAGCCCCGGCCCCTGGCGCTGTGGGGCGCTGGCGCTTCGACGACGCGGTACCCGGCTCCGGGGCGACGTTGGCCAAGGACAGCGCGACGGAGGGCACCCGGCATGACGCCACGCTGCAGACGGCAGGTGCGGGATGGTCCTCCCTTGCCCGACGCGGTGATGCTGACTACTCGTTGTGGCTCAATGACGGTTCGGACGACACCGTGCGCTCGGGCTATGCCGCCACTGCCACCCCGGCGGTGAATACGAAGGACTCCTTCACGGTCTCGGCCTGGGTGTATCTGACGGACGCTTCGCAGAACCGCGTGGTGCTGTCAGCGCCGGGCACGTACGGGTCGGCGTTCACGCTGTACTACTCCGCGTCCTACAAGGAGTGGGTCTTCAACCGCACTGCCGGAGATGTCAAGGACAGCCCGGTGTATCTGCGGTCGATCGCCGACGCAGGACCTCCGCCGCTGAAGGTGTGGACACACCTGGCGGCCGTCTTCGATACCAAGGATGACGCGGACAAGACGAACGACACCATCCAGCTGTTCGTCAACGGCCGCCCCCAGGGCAGCCCGGTGGTGCTGAACGCGCTGTCCACCGCTTACCAGCCGTGGACGTCGACGGCCGGTCTGCAGTTCGGCCGCTCGCTGGCCGGTGGTGTCTGGGGCGAGAACTTCCGTGGTCGCATCGACGAGGTCAGCGTGTGGCAGTACGCGCTCAATCCCGAGCAGATCGCCGTGGATGCGCAGCTGGTGCAGGACGGCGTAGCGGCCAACGAACTCGTCGCGTACTGGGACGCCACCGCGGCCAAGGGCGGCGAGATCCCGGAGGCGACCGGCTACCCGGTGCCGTCGATGAAGCTGGCGCCGAGTGGGACCACGGTGAACGAGGACGACAACGCCCTGTTCCTGGACGGCACCGGCCAGTTCGCCGCTTCGACGGGACCGGTGGTCGACGAAACCGGATCGTTCACCGTCTCCGCCAGCGTCCGTCTGGACTCGCAGGCATTGAAGGCGAAGCCGGTCGGCTACAAGGCCCAGGTGGCAGCACAGCGTATGGGCGGTGAATCGTCCTGGGCCCTGTGGGTGGTCAAGCCCGCGGACGACACCTACCAGTGGGAGTTCACCCGCACCGCGGTGGACTCGGCTGGCAAGGTGACCCAGAACGCGGAAGTACCCGCCGGGGACGTGGCCGTCACCGACTCATGGGTGCAGATCACCGGCGTGTTCGATGCCCAGGAGAACTGGGAGTGGACCGATCCGTCCGATGCCACGAAGACCGAGACCCGCTACGGCAAGCTCCACCTCTACGTCGGTGAAATCGACCAGCCGGCCGACGACGCGGCCACCTTCACCACGCCGCAGCAGGGCAGTGGCGAGCTGAGCCTGGGACGCGGCACCACCACCGGCACGACCGGCAACTACCTGCTCGGTGGCCTGCAGGAGCTGAGGATCTGGACGGGGGCCATGAACGCCGACCAGGTGCGCTCCCAGGTCCTGGGCAGCCCCGACAGCGCCTGAACAAACGCGACGACGGGCGGCCCGCTCACCGAGCGGGCCGCCCCGGCAGCCGTGCCGCGACCGGCTGCTTCGACGCTCTGCATTCTTCGTTCCCGACGGCACGCGCCCGGTCGGCACACCCCCGGGCGCCTCGTAGGAAGACCCCTCATGAACCCCTTTGACATACCCAGACCTCCAGCAGGTCGCGGGACCGGGACCAGAGAACGCTGGTTGCGGCGTATCGCCGCAGCAACCGGCCTGGCACTTGTGCCGGGGCTGCTGACTCCCGTCGCTTTCGCCGCTGACACCGACCCGCTGGGACGTCCGCACCTCAAAGCCCCGCATGCCACCAAGGTCAGCCCGTTCACCGCCAAGGTGAACAAGAAGGCTGCGGCCGAGGTGAAGAAGGCCGCTGAGGCCGACCGGGTGGCAGCCGCCCGAGCCCGCCACGACCAGCGACGCAAGGTCACCTGGCCGACAGGCGGCACAGCATCGCTCAGCGTCCCCCGCACGGGAACCCGCCAGGCCAAGCCGGGCTCGCTGCCCGTCACCGTCACCGCACCCGGCAAGGGCAAGGCGGCCGAGTCCGTCGCAGTCCAGGTCCTGGACCAGAAGGCGGCTGCCAAACTCGGTGTCAGGGGAGTGGTAGTCAAGCTCACGGGGCTCGGCGCCGGGGGCAAGGCCCGACTCGGTATCAACTATTCCGCGTTCGCCTCCGCGTACGGCGGTGACTGGGCCGGTCGCCTTCAACTGATGCGCTTGCCCGACTGCGCCCTGAAGGACCCGTCGGCCGCGAAGTGCCGCAAGCGCGTTGCACTGAATTCGGTCAACAACCGCGAGATGGACAGCATCACGGCTCCCGTCAGCTTCGCCTCCGGCGGGCAGACGATGATGCTGGCCGTGGCAGCGGGTGCGAAGTCCGGCGCCGGTACATACAAGGCAACACCGCTGTCCGCTTCTTCGACCTGGGAGGCTGGCGGCTCCTCCGGCTCGTTCACCTGGTCCTACCCTCTGCGTGTGCCGCCCGCGGCTGGCCCCCAGCCGGATTTGTCGATCTCGTACGATTCCGGTGCTGTCGACGGTCAGACGGCGAACTCGAACAACCAGGGCAGCCAGGTCGGCACGGGCTTCGATCTCACCTCGTCCTACATTGAGCGCAAGTACGGCTCGTGTGACGACGACGGCCAGGACGGCAAGTACGACCTGTGCTGGAAGTACGACAATGCCTCACTCGTCCTCAACGGCCACGCCACCGAACTCGTCAAGGACGACACCACAGGCAAGTGGCGGCTGAAGGACGACGACGCCTCCACCGTCACTCACTCCACCGGCGCCGACAACGGCGATGAAGGCTCGACCGGCCTTGACGGTGACGGGGAGTACTGGACGGTCGTCACGGGGGAGGGCACGAAGTACGTCTTCGGCCTGAACAAGCTCGACGGCGCCGGAGCGGGCGACCGCACCAACTCGGTGTGGACCGTGCCCGTCTTCGGCGACGACCCGGTCGAGCCCGGCTTCACCGCCGGCGACACGTTTGCCGAACGTGCCAAGAACCAGGCGTGGCGGTGGAATCTCGACTACGTCGAGGACACCCACGGCAACGCCATGTCGTATTGGTACACGGCCGAGCACAACAACTACGACAAGCTCGGCGACGACAACACCGGCACCGACTACGTCCGCGGCGGCTACCTGAAGGAGATCCGGTACGGCCAGCGCGCCGACGCCCTCTTCTCGGGATCCCCGGCCGCATCAGACAAGGTGGTCTTCTCCTACGACGAGCGCTGCCTGGCCTCCGGCACCGGCTGCGACTCCCTGACCAAGGACACCCGGGACAACTGGCCGGACGTGCCGTTCGACGCGATCTGCAAGGACGGCGACAAGTGCACCGGCAACGTCGGCCCGTCCTTCTTCACCCGTAAACGGCTGACGGCCATCACCACCTACGCGTGGAACGCGGCTGCCTCCACGCCCGCCTTTGAGGCAGTGGACACCTGGGCGCTCAAGCAGCTGTACCTCGACCCGGGCGACACCGGTGACTCGACCGACCAGTCGCTATGGCTGGACGAGATCAAGCACACCGGCAAGCGCGGAACCGACCTCTCGCTCGACCCGGTCAAGTTCAGCCACGTGATGCTGCCCAACCGCGTCGACGGCACGGCCGACGACATCCTGCCGCTCAACAAGCCCCGCCTGAAGACCGTCACGTCCGAGACCGGCGCGCAGACGATCGTCACCTACCTGGACGCCGACTGCACCGCAGCAGGCGCCAAGCCGAAGGTGGACGAGAACACCAAGCGCTGCTACCCCGTGTACTGGTCGCCCAATGGCGAGAAGGACCCGATCCGCGACTGGTTCCAGAAGTATCCGGTCAGCGCGGTGTCCACCACCGACCCCCTCGGTGGCTCGGAAGAGGTACAGCACACCTACCGGTACACGGGCGGCAGTGCCTGGCACTACGACGAGGATCCGCTGACCCCGGCCAAGGAGCGCACCTGGTCTGTCTGGCGCGGCTACCAGCAGGTCACCCATGTCACCGGCGTCTCCGGGCAGACGCAGAGCAAGGAGGTCACGGTCTACCTGCGGGGCATGAACGGTGACCGCGTCCTCGGCTCGGACGGCAAGACCCCCGATGCCGACAAGCGCAAGAGCGTCGAGGTCACCGGCATCAAGGCCGACAAGATCACCGACTCCGAGCAGTACGCGGGCTACACCCGCGAGTCGGTGACCTACAACGGGGATGCGGAAGTCGGCGGCACGGTCAGCGACCCGTGGTCGAAGCGGACGGCGACCCAGCACAAGTCGTACGCGGACACCGAGGCGTACTACGTGCGCACCGCCGCCACCCACAGCCGCACCAACGTCACCAGCACAATTGCACCGTACGACCGCGTGCACAGCGTGAAGACGACCTACGACGACTACGGCATGGCCGAGACTGTCGAGGACCAGGGCGACGACGCGGTCAAGGGCGACGAGAAGTGCACACGCACCTGGTACGCGCGCAATGACGACAAAGGCATCAACAGCCTCGTCTCCCGCTCCCGCACGGTAGCTGCCAGCTGCTCGACCACGGAGTCGGCACTCGACCTGCCCGCCGACTCCAAGCAGGCCGGAGACGTCATATCCGACACCGCCACGGTCTACGACGACGCGACGGCCACGACTTGGTCGGCCTCGCAGAAGCCCACCAAGGGCGACGCCGGCTGGACCGGCCGTGCCAAGGGGTACGGCAGCGACAACGCCCCGGTCTGGCAGAAGGCGTCCACGACGACGTATGACACCCTTGGCCGTCCGACGGTCGTCAAGAACACCAAGGACCTGACGGTCGCCTCCACCGCCTACACCCCCACGGGGGTGGGCCCGCTGACATCGACTGCGGTCAGCGACGCGAAGTCGTACAAGACCACCACGGCCTTCGACTTCGCCACCGGTGCGACGCTGAAGGGCACGGACCCCAACAACAAGGTCACCGAGAGCGAGTACGACAGCCTCGGCCGCATCACCAAGATGTGGCTGCCCAACCGCTCCAAGGTGCTGGGCAAGACCCCGAACTACGTCTACGACTACAAGGTCACCAGCTCGGACATGTCCTGGGTCTCCACCGGGACCCTCAAGAACGACGGCTCCGGCTACAACACCAGCTACGAGTTCTACGACTCCCTCCTGCGCTCGCGCCAGGTCCAGACGCCGACGCCGCAGGGCGGCCGGCTCATCTCCCTGACGCTCTACGACGCACGAGGCCTGGCAGTCAGCCAGCAGTCCGACATCTGGGACAGCGCGTCACTGCCCAGCTCCAAGGCCGCGGAAATCTCCGAGGGCCAGGCGCCCATCCAGACCGACACGACGTACGACGGGGCAGGCCGCGCCACCAGGGCGGTGACGAAGATCCACGGCGTCACCCGCTGGACGACCGACACCACCTACACCGGTGACACCGTCGCGACCACCGCGCCGACCGGCGGCCAGGCGACAGCCGTGGTCACCAATGCACTGGGTCAGACGACGCAGCGCCGTGAGTATCCCGGCCCGGCGCCGACGGGGACGCACTACACCACGACCGACTACACCTACACCCCTGCCGGGCAGCAGGAGACGGTCACCGGTCCCGACCAGACCAAGTGGTCATACACCTACGACCTGTTCGGCCGGCAGATCACGGCGACCGACCCCGACAAGGGCAAGAGCGGCAGCGAGTACAACGACCTGGACCAGGTCGTGAGTACCACTCCGAACGACGACGCCACGAAGAAGCTGCTGTTCGAGTATGACGACCTGGGCCGCAAGACGGGCATGTGGCAGGTCGACAAGAGTGACGCCAACAAGCTCGCAGCCTGGGGCTTCGACTCCGTGGCCAAGGGACAGCAGGACACTGCCACCCGGTATGACGGCGGTGTGACCGGCAAGGCGTACACCGAGAAGGTCACGGCCTTCGACGCGATGTACCACGTGACCGGCAGCCAGCTGATCCTGCCCGACACGGAGCCTCTGGTCTCGGGCGGATACGTGCCGAAGACGCTGTCGTTCAGCACGGGCTACAACCTGGACGGCGCGATCAGCCAGTACTCCGCACCGGCTGCAGGCGGCCTGGCCGCCGAAACCGTCTCCTACACCTTCGGAGCCCTGGGCCAGCAACTCACCGCGAAGGGCACCACCGGCTACCTGCAGGGTGCCGCCTTCTCCCCACAGGGCGACCTGCGCCAGCTCACGCTGGGCATGGACGGCGCGTCCTCGGCGAAGAAGGCGTACCTCAACTGGGACTACGAGGAGGGCACCCGCCGCCTGACCCGCTCCTACGTCACCGATGACGTGCACGGCTACATGCCCCAGGAGCTGAAGTTCACCCAGGACGACGCCGGCAACGTCACCTCCATCTTCGACGCCACCACGCAAGGCGGCACGGCCAAGGCCGACTACCAGTGCTTCGCCTATGACGGCAACCGCCGCATGACCGAGGCCTGGACTCCGAAGACCGCGGACTGCGCGACCTCCGGCCGCACCGTCTCCAACCTCGACGGAGCCGCCCCGTACTGGACGTCGTACACGTACAACGAGGCGGGTCAGCGCAAGACGGAGGCTCAGCACACGGCGTCGGGGGACAAGACCACCACATACACGTACGACGACACGACGGACACCAAGCCGCACACGCTGGACAAGACGACCGGCGCCCGCCCGGCCACCTACTCTTACGACAGCAGCGGCAACACCACCTCCCGCCCCGGACCCACGGCCCAGCAAACCCTGGCCTGGAACACCGAGGGTGACCTGACCAAGCTCACGGAAAGCAAGAAGGAGACCAGCTACCTCTACGACGCCAACGGCGAACTTCTGATCCGCAGGGCCAAGGGCGACGGGGACACGATCCTCTACCTGGGCGCCGGCACGGAACTCCGCCTGACGACCAAGGGCACGACGAAGACCGCCTCCGGTACCCGCTACTACACCGCGAACGGCCAGACCATCGCGGTCCGCACGGCGACATCCGGAGTCTCCGGCACGAAGCTGAGCTTCCTGGCCGCCGACCACCACGGCACCTCCAGCATCGCCCTGGACGCCAGCACCTACGCGGTGACGAAGCGCTACAGCACGCCGTTCGGAGCCCCGCGCGGCAACAAGGCCACAGCGTGGCCAGACGACAAGGCATTCCTGGGCAAGACCGCGGACGACTCGACCGGCCTGACACACGTCGGGGCACGCGAATACGACCCCGCCATCGGCCAGTTCATCAGCGTCGACCCGGTCCTCTCAGTCGACCAGCACCAGTCCCTCAACGGCTACAGCTACGCTGGCAACACCCCGGTCACCGAGTCCGACCCGACCGGCCTATGCCCGGCGGACTCATGCGGTGTCGGCACGCCTAAGGGCGACGGCTCCGGCGAGATCATCACCGACGGTCCGATCGACCCGCAGAACCCTAGCGCCGGGAGCTGCCATCACGGTCACTGCGGCAAGGTCCACTACAACAGGACCGGCACCTCACACACCAGCAGTAACGGCAATACCTCAAGTGGTCGAGGCGTAACCGTCTCTCTCATAGCAGGACCGGACGACGAGTCGGCCCCCGATCGCAACATCTATGCGATGGGAACGAACCCTGCGTGGGACCCTTCCGGAATCAAGGCTGCCGAGGCAGCGGAGCGACAGGCTGCAGCTGACTTCTGGAACAATTTGCCTTGTGCCGCGGGTGACGCCCATTGGCAGTGTGAGGCGCGCAGGAGTTGGGGTCGCACTATTTCCCTATTCGGCCCCTTGATTGGTCTCCGTGGAGCCCCGGGCGTGGAGCCCGGCGTTGTTAAGGTTTATCGTGCAGACGGGGAGGGCAAGTACGCTCGCATCAAGATCAGGAATGGATATCCTCTGATCAAAAATGCAGACAAACAGGTGATATTCCTGAATTTCGGTAACGATCAGCGGGCAACCTCATACCTGGCCAGGCGAGTCGATCAGTATGGGGGCGGTAGTCATCGAATGATCACTTTTCAGGTTGATCGGGAATACTTGAACTATCTCAGGAATAATGCGGTGCCTGAGCGCATGGCGAGGAAGTATCCTGACAGCCCGCTAGTCGTTGACAGGAAGTACTCAGATCAGTACGGCCTCCGCCCGGAACAAACAAAAATGATGTTTGACTACATAATCCCGGGAACCGCGCAGGAGAAGTAGCTGGTATCCCTGGAATCGTGCCGCGAGAGGAGTGAGCGTTGGATTCACGTGTCAATGTGTCTGTGGAGGGCGAGAGGGCGTCCCTGGCTCGCCTGGCAGACGTATTGGAGGAGCTTATGAAGGCTCCCCCCGGTGGAGAACTTGACGAAGCATGCGAACTCGATTGGCGCCGTAGACTGCCTGGTTGGCTGGTCGGGCATTTCGCTCCTGAATCGAGCATGTCAGAGTCGCGGTCGTGGTTGCGCCGGTGGCGCTGGGTGTCTACGACAAAGCAACGTGAGATGGAAGATGAGGCTGGCTGGGAGCTCCTGGACTGGCTCTACTGGTTCTCTTCCGGCAACGAGTTCTGGCGCATTGCCGATTTTTCTCGGAGTGAAAGCGGGGGGATGGTTATATTGCTTTCCGCTGCCGACGATTACATACCTGTACAGGCGATAGAGTGGCTCGTAGAGAAAAGCGGGGCTAGGGTTATATCGGTTAGTGGGCGTGACGGCTCTCCTTAGTTTTTCCCTTCGGGGATCCGGCAAGGAATTGTGCGTCAAAGGTGTTGCCCTTCGGTTCGACTCCGACGATATATGGTTTCGCTGCCGCCTTAAAGTGATCGATGGCTTTCGATGGGGCACCATCGCCCGACATGGAGAAGGGTCCCGGGGACTCTAACCTCGATCTTGCATAAGGGTCCGTCAGCTTGCTGACGGACCCTTTCTGCTTGTTGAGGCCAAAGGCTTCTGCTAGTTCTTGATCGTGGGACGGGTGTAGGCCCTCCTGTGAAGTTTCTCCGTGATCTTGGACACTCGATGGTTATGCCGCGAGGGCGTGTTGATGCCGCTGTCTGGCCTCGGCTGGGGTGAGGTAGCCGAAGATCTTGTGCTTGCGTAGGCGGCGGCGGTTGTAGAAGGTTTCGATGAAGTTGAAGACCTCGGCCCGGGCGGTGGCCCGGTCGGGCCAGGTGCGGGTGCCGATATCTTCCTTGAGCAGAGCCCAGAAACTCTCCGCGGCGGCGTTGTCGAAGCATGATCCGGTGCGCCCGCAGCTCTGCCGCAGGCCCAACTCCCTTATCTGGTCGCGGAATCGGGCCGACGTGTACTCGCTGCCGCGATCACTGTGTATGACGCAGCCGGGCTCCAGACCGGCCCTGCCGTGGGCCATGTCGAGGGCGTCCACGACGAGTTCGGCGCGATGATGGTCGGCCATGGCATAGCCGACCACCTCGCGGGTGGCCAGGTCCAGCCAGCAGGCGAGGTAGAGCCAGCCCTCGGCAGTGGGCAGGTAGGTGATGTCGCCGACCAGCTTGATTCCGGGACGCTTGGCGTGGAAGTCGCGGCCGATCAGGTCCGGGGCCGGCTTCGCCTTCGTGTCCGACCGGGTCAGCGAACACCTCTTGCGTCGGCTGGCGCCGCGGATCTTGTGCTCGCGCATCAGGCGGGCGACGCGCGGTTCACCTGCCGCCCCAGGCGGCGCAGCTCGGCGTGGATACGCGGGACGCCGTAGGTCTTTCGGGAGGCCAGGTGGAGCACGGTGATCTCGTGCGCGAGCAGGTCGTCGGCCGCCTGGCGGGCGCGGCGGGCAGCCTCTCTCTCGCACCAGGCGTAGTAGGAGGAGCGGGCCACATGCAGCACCCGGCACAGCAGGACGATCGGATAGTTCGCCTTCTCCGCATGGATCAACCGGCACAACTCACTCACCGGTCGTTCTCCTTCACGAAGAAGGCCGTCGCTTTCTTCAGGATCTCGATCGTCTGCTACTGTTCGCGGTTCTCCCTGCGCAGTCGCCGCAATTCCTCACGCTCGGCGCCGGACAGCTCGCCGGGCTGCCCCTCGCCTCGGTCTGCCTTGGCCCGGCGGTACCAGCCGCGCAAGGACTCGGAGCTGATCCCGAGTTCCCGGGCGACCGTGGTCACCGTCTTCCCCGAGGAGTCGACGAGCGCGATGGCGTCCCGCTTGAACTCCTCGGTGTACCGCTTCGAGTACTTGCTTCCCACCTGGTGCTACTTCCTCTGGAACCTTCATGTCCCAGTCTCCAGGTGTCCATGATCAAGGGGAAGCTTCAGGATCGGGGGAGGGGACTGGTTCGGCACGCGGGCGCCAGCCGCTGCGCCGGCTCCGCCT
This sequence comes from Streptomyces sp. NPDC054794, assembly GCF_053611585.1. Classification (NCBI taxonomy): domain Bacteria; kingdom Bacillati; phylum Actinomycetota; class Actinomycetes; order Kitasatosporales; family Streptomycetaceae; genus Streptomyces; species Streptomyces sp. NPDC054794. The sequence goes on from NZ_JBSHAQ010000094.1 coordinate 14,164, forward strand.
CAAGCATCCCGAGGTCGTGATCGTCTGGGCTGACTCCTGCGCATGGCCAATGCGCCCGCACACCGCCGCCAGGGCCGCACTGCTCGGCCGCCGGGTGAGGCTCCGCTCAGGAGCAGTTCCACTGGCGTGCCAGGGCGACGGGCGCGAACCGCGAGCAGTCATCGGTGGCCGGATAAGCGTCGGAGCCGACGAACCACCACCCGGTGCTGGGGGTGAACCGGAAGAACTGCAGGCCCGAGCCCTCGTCCTGGAGTTGGACCCGGTCCTCGCCTGCCGCGCCAGCACCAGCTTCGAAGCGGACGGCTGCATATAGCGTGGTGCCGCAGCTGCCGTAATAGAAGTTGCCGGGCTTCGGCTGGATGTGGCTGACCCTCTTGGCGTGCTCCCAGGTTTGGGTTACTGCAGACTTCACGTCGGCGGGGACCGCGAGGTTCTTGCACACGGCGGGGACGGCAGCGGCGGCGGCGCTCGGCGCTGCCGTCGGCCGGGAGGCGCCGGCCTTCGCTTTGGCGGTGGGGGCCAGAGAGGTGCTCGCCACCGCGCTCGGGCTGACGGATGCCATGACCGCCTGCGAGTCCGTCGGTGTGGGCGAGGCCGAGGACGTCGCGGATCCCGATGCACTCCGGGCAGCCGTAGGCGCGGCGCTCGCACTCGCTGCCGAGCCGGAACCGTCGTTGCAGGCCGCCAGGCCCAAACAGGCTGCGAATGCCACTGCGGCGGTGCCCGCGGCCCGTCCGTGGTCGAAGATCATGAGCCCCCCACTGCCGACGCGATCTCTCGCGCTCCCGCTTTCTCGCGGCAGACTATAGCCCCGGGCCTCGCCCACGGTTCGCCTCGGACGGCAAGAGGGACCTGCCTAACGTGCCTCACGACCGAGACCATCGCTGAACTGCAAAAATGTCCGGCGACCACTAGATAGCGACGACTGTCGTCTCGTCCCTGGATACGGGTGCTGGTGTAGCGGACGTTTGGACCCCACTTCTCCATGACCGGACCCGCACGCCACTGACACAGCGGCGCGCCCCCGGAACCGTAACGATGGGTCTTCCGCTGGCAGCCCGCGCACATGCCGACTTGGTCGCCTCGGCAAGTGAGCGCCGAAGGGGCGGGCTCGGTGATCGGCGGCGGTAGGGCTCCGTTACTGACTTCGGCTCGTCAGGGTGATCTTTCCTGAAGTCCCTGCTGGGCCTGGGGTAGCGGATGTATTCCGTGGTGTGTGAGGTATGCGGATGGGGGCGGGCTGACCCCTGCGGGACGTCAGCGCCGGGAGACGGTACGGATGCGGGCGGCCGAGCTGTTCGAACAGAAGATCAAGCCGCTGGAGGTCGCACGGCGCCTGCGGGTGAGCCCGAAGTGGGCCTACCAGTGGCACCAGCTGTGGCGGAACGGCGGCGTGCAGGCTCTGGCCTCCCGTGGCCCGAGCGGATCGCGATGCCGCCTGTCCCCGCGCTGTCTGGAAAAGCTGGCCGCGTACCTCGATGAGGGTCCGGCCGCGCACGGCTGGGTGGAGGAGCAGGTGTGGACCGCGGCGCGGGTGGCCACGCTGATCGGCAGGAAGTTCCACGTCTCCTACAGCGTCTTTGGCGCGACGAGGCTGATGCACCGGCTCGGCTTCAGCCCACAGGTCCCCGCGCGGCGGGTCGCCGAGCGCGACGAGCAGGCCGTCACCGTCTGGAAAGAGGCGACCTGGGCCGAGGTAAGAGAGCCCGGGCGGCCCGCGGAGGCTACATTTGCTTCGAGGACGAGGCAGGCTTCACCCGTCGGCCGCCCAAAGGACGCACCTGGGGCCGACGCGGAGTGACTCCGCAGGTGACGGTGAGCGGCCGACGTTCGGGACGGCTCTCCGTGGCCGGGCTGATCGCCATGCGGCCCGGCTCCCGGACCCGGCTGTGCCACCGCCTGCGCACCCACCCCGCCGGCAAGGGCAACCGCCGCAGCATGGGAGAACGCGACTTCATTGCGCTGATCGACGGCACTCACCAGCTCGTCAAAGCGCCGATCGTGCTGGTGTGGGACCGCTTGAACACCCATGTCTCCCACGCCATGCGTGAGCTGATCGCCGAGCGTGCATGGCTGACGGTGTTCCTGCTGCCCGCCTACTCGCCCGACCTCAACCCCGTCGAGTGGGTATGGGCGCACGTCAAGCGCAGCCTGGCCAACCTCGCCGTGGTCGCCCTCGACCGGCTCTAGGCCCTCGTCCGCAACCGGCTCAAACGACTTCAGTACCGGCCCGACACCCTCGACGGCTTCATAGCGGGTACCGGCCTGACCCTCGACGATCCAACATCACCCTGACCAGCTGAAGTCAGTATTGGGGTAGTCGATGAGGACGTACGGCGGCTGCGTGCCGTCGGCGGAGGGCGCGCTGTACCCGGCCATGAGCGCGACCGGGTGCGAGCGGCGCCGATCGGCGGGCCGGTAGCCAGACTGCACGTCGATGAGCTGGTCTTCGAGAAGGGCGCGCAGCAGCCGGTCAGCTCGGCATTCGCACACCGCCGCCTGGCACTGCTGGGCCCGCACCCAGGACTTCAGATCGGCGACGCGGCTGGTGACGTCAGCCATCTCCCGCCTGCCGAGCTCCTCCAAGGGCTCGTCGGGCTCGTCGGGCTCGTCGGGCTCGTCCGAGAGGTTGAGACCGGCCGTGGTGGCGATAGCGTCAGTGCGGAGATCGGCGAGGCGGATCCGGAGCCGGCCGAAGCACTGCGGGACGGTGCCCGCGGCCAGTGTGGCGAGCGGTCCGGTGAGCTCGCCGAAGGAGCGGGCGGCCTCGGCGGCCGCGTCCGGGGTGGTGATGGGCATGACGATGTTCTCCGTGAGCCAGAGGATGTGGTCGAACCGGTGGTCAATGAACCGCCCTGGGCCCGTTGCTGTCGTCTGCTCGCGAATTCGTGTTGACGGTCCATCAGCCCCTGGCAGTCGGCGACCAGGGGCGTGGTCCGGGTAGTTGGCTGCCGCCCGACTCCCAACTGGCCCCGCGGTGGGGCCGGACATCGCTCGGCGCGCGGAGTGCTCTCCGGACCTCGGTGCGGACGGGGTGCCGGGCCGGCCTGGTCTTCCTACGAGTGGAAGCGGTGGCCGCTATGTTCTGCGCCGCGCCGCCCGGGTGAGGGCCAAGCGTCCGTCCGGCACAGGGACGCGGCCGTTTTCACGCAGCGCCTGGACCCGGTCGACGGTGAATGAGAGGAACGCGGGATGGCCGCTGCGCGGGCTCCGTGTGCAGGGTTGGCCCGCTGGCGCCCGACTTGGTCTCGCAATCGCGAGGGAAGAAGGATTGCTTTCAGCCATATAGGTGCAAGATCGCGATGGGCTATTTTCCACCTGGGCGTTTGAACAGCCGTTAGAGTCTGCAGGAAAAGCTATAGTGCCTCTGACCTGCTAGTTTGTTGGCGTCGATCGACGCAGATCAGCTTCCCATGCTGACCTCGGCCCGCGGAAGTGGCCGATGAAAAACCCTGACGGCATCAAGGCCGGATTTCATCGCCTACGGTCAACGGACACAGGGGTCACGCGCCGCGCCGGAAAGGCATTCGGGCGCATCCCACGCAGGTGCGGGGGCCGCCATGCACGGCGGCCCCCGCTGGTGTCCTGCATCGAAAAACGTCGAAGCCATCCGGAAGGACATGCCAATGCAACCACAAGTCTGGCGGCCCCTGGGGGTCGAGTGGCGGTACCCCACCCCCGCCATCGTCCTCCTCTCCGCCATCCAGTTCTACGCGCTCCACCACCAGTACGGCTTCCGCTCCGCTGCCTCGGCCTTCGTCGCCGTCGTTGCCCTCGACTGCGTCCGCATCCGTCGAACGAGGACGACGGCCCCGGCGCCGGCCAAACTGGATGTTGGAGGGATGAGCCTGCCGAAGCGTCTGCAGCACGAGCGCCGCAACTACTGACGCTGCCACGGTCGCCGCCACGCGGCCGGGCGCCTTCCGGCGAGGTGTCCGGCCGCCCCACTGCGAGGGGCCCCGGCTGGGCTGCCCGTGGCCGTGAGCTCGGCGAACTGCCTACGCACGGTGGCAACACGTGGTGCAACGTGCAGGTGACACACGCCACTCGTCGAGACTCCGGGTGAGGGCCGGCTTCGAAAGTGCGTAGGCGCCCCAGGCAGAACCAAATTGGCACGAACGATGCGGGTCGTGTGGGCCCGGACGCGTTGGTCCCGGTCGCGCGTCCCTGCCGGCGGCTCGTCTGCGGAAATCCGGCGGATTCCTACACGGAAACCGCACCCGATTCTATGGGGAATCCCGAACCCCTCTCACTGAAAACCTGCAGGTCAAGCCGCATTTCGGCGGCTTGCTTTGCTGTGCTCCGCCGGGCAATCTGCCGTCCTGTGCGCAGCGCGCACGAACATAACAAGGGGGGACCCCATGGAAACCATCGTCTCTGCCGGCCTCTCGGCCATCATCACGGCCGCCGGAATGGTCGTCGCCGCCTGGATCGGCCGCAAGGGCCACCCGGGGCACAACCAGGACAGCGGCGATACCAATGAGTGAGGTGACGCCCTGCCAGAGCGCGCTGACGCGTCACCTCACACCGGTTCAGGCTAGGCGGACAGGACGCGGAGCGCCGCGTCCAGCAGCCCTGAAGTATCGGGCGGAGTTAGCGTCCATGGGCCGGCCGGTGTCACCCGATCGTGCCGGTGAGCCATCCGGAGCAGTGGCGGCCTCCCGCTGAGGATGGGCCCATGAGCAGAAGCTTGATGATCTCCACGCTCGACCGGGCTTGCGCTGTGGCCGGTTCGAGGCGAGTGGGCGCAGTCGGTCAGCCGCGCGGCACGGAGGTGGGGCGGGGGCGCGGCGTCGAGGAGTGCCGTGTGCTGGTCGGGGTCGGTGTCGCGGAGCAGCATGCGCAGGGGGATCAGGTCACGTAGGACGCGGGCAAGGGCGGCCAGCGCGAGACGTGTTCATCCTGCTGAGGTCAGTTGGTCGTGGATCTGCTCGCGCAGTTCACGGCCTGCTGCGGTTCCGGCGTATGGCTCGGCCTCCCGATACAGCTCACCGAGCCGGTCGGAGACGCGCAGAGACTGGACCGTTCCGAGCATCTCCAGACAGCGCCCCGTCTCCTGGGCGGCACCCTCGACCTCGCCGCCCGCCAGGTAGGTACGGGCGAGACCGAGATGATCGAAGGCCTTGCTCCGCTGACGGTGCTCGGGGCGGTCGGCCAGAGCTGCCACCACCAGATCCGTCGACCGCCGGACATGGCGGGCGCGGGCGTTGCCGTCCACGTGCTTGGCGGCGATCTGGTGCGCCATGCCCAGCGTGGCCTGCAGCTCGGGCAGGTCGAAGAACGCCAAGTGCGGCTCTTCGGCGCCCGGCCCCACGCGCTCGTACGCATCCAGGGCGCGTCCGGCGGCAGCCTCACCGTCTCTGGTGTGGCCGAGGATCGCCTGAAACCGGGCCTCCAGCGCGGCAAGCATGGACGCCGCGGCCGGTGTCAGGTGCCGGCGCGCTCCGTACTGGGCGAGCGCGACCAGGTCGAGGGCATCGTCCGCGTGCCCGAGGTGCGACATCTGACGGGCCATGCACTGAAGGATGTGCGCTCCAATGCGCCGGTCGTCACCCTCGGCAGCAGCGTGCAGGGCCGACACGAAAGTCCTCTGCGCAGCAGTGTGCCTCCCGGCGTCGAACGTCATCCAGCCCGCGACACTGCCGAGGTCAGCGGCGGCCGAGAACAGCTGTCGGCCCACGGCTTCGGTGTACGTGCAGGTCCTTAGCAACGACAGGACAGACTCGATCTGGGCGAGTACCGCCGAGCGTGACAGGACCCCGCCGTGCCGGTTGTCCAGGTCCCGGAACGTGCTGGTGATCTGCCGGATGCCTTCCACGTCGGACATCCCGACTCGCCGCCTGCCCGTCGGCGCCGCCCCTTCGGTCTCGTTCGGGCGGGACAGGGTCCACTCCTGCAGCGGGTCCAGTAGCTCGCGGCCGGTGTGAACGTCGGCAGCCTCGGGGTCGGTTCGTGTGTCGGGCAGCATGAGTTCGCTCCGGATGATCTGGCTGAGTGCGGCAATGGCACCCGTGCGGGTCCACGGGCTGCGGATGCCGGCCGGCCCTGCTTCTCCCGGCAGGCCGACGTCGGCGTGGGTGAGGTCCATGCCGGCCTCAGCGCTTAAGACGTCGTCTCATTTGGCGAGTCGGCGGTAGCAGATGAGGGTGCAGGCGATGCTGGTGAAGGCCAGGAAGTGCTCGGCTTTGCGTTCGTAGCGG
>NZ_JBSHAQ010000095.1:0-20082 GCF_053611585.1 Streptomyces sp. NPDC054794
CTCCTTGTGGGGGCGGGCCGGCCCGGCGTTGCGCTGGTGGTCCACGGGTGGGGGGGGGGCGGCCACACCCGTTTTTATTTCCCCGCGGGGGGGGGGGGGGGCCCCCGTAATTCCGGGCCCCCCCCTCCACGTATAGCGCCTGAGTCGGCCGACTCGGCCGAGCCTCGGCTAGCCGTCCCGGCGGTGACGTCCGCCGGCGCTCTCGCCGTGCTCCCCGGCCGCGGCGGCCGCCGCGGCCTTCCGCTCCTGCTCGGCCTTCTCCTCCGCCTCCATCTCGGCGAAGACGTCGATCGGCGCGGGCGCCTTCGCGAGGAAGACCCAGGTCAGCCAGACCGCGAGCAGGAAGGGCGGGATCTTCAGGGTGACCAGGACCCAGCCGAGCTGGGTGGTGTCGGCCCACCAGTAGAGCGGGAAGAGGATCGCGCACTTGGCGAGCAGGATCAGGCCCCAGGCCCAACTGGCCTTGGCGTAGGCCTTCTTGCGGCCGGGATTGCGGGTGCGCCAGGAGAGGTTCTCCTTGAAGACCGGGCCCAGGATGAGACCGATCAGGGGCACCCCGGCGAGGGTCGTGACGATGTACGCGATGGCCAGGCCCAGCGTGTAGAGCATGCCGGGGAGGTAGAAGTCCTTGGCGTTGCCCGTGAACATCGCGAACACGACACCGAACGCCACGCCGAAGACGCCGCTGAAGGCGTGCTTGACGGTGTCCTTCATCGCCAGCCGGACCACGACCAGCACCAGCGAGACGGCCAGTGCGGCGATCGCCGACCAGTGCAGGTCCTTGTTGATCGTGAAGATCGTGACGAAGAGCAGGCCCGGCACGACCGTCTCGACCATGCCCCGCACACCGCCGAACGCCTCGAACAGCGCGGCCTCGGTCACCGCCCGGGCGTCCTGCTGCTGAGTGGTGTCTTCGGTCGGCTTGTCGAGTGACGTCACCGGCTACTCCCGTCCGAGGGGTCTCAGTTCGTACTTCGGATTGAACAGCACCCGGCGGCCCCGGCTCATGGAGATCCGGCCCGATGCGATCAAGCGGCGCCCCGGTTCTATGCCCACGATGGAGCGCCTGCCGAGCCACACCACGTCCAGCGCGGCGGAGCCGTCGAACAGCTCGGCCTCCAGGGCCGGGACTCCGGCCCGCGGCCGCAGGGTGACCGTGCGCAAGGTACCAGTAACCGTGACGATCTGGCGGTCCTGACAGTCACCGATGCGCGTACATCCCGCGTTCTCGGTGTCCTCGCGCAGTTCCTCGGACTCCAGGTCCTCCTGCGACGAGGAGAGCCGGTCGAGCATGCGCCGGAACCGGCCGGCCGGCTTTTCGGAACGAGGAACAGCACTCATATCTGAAGCGTACCGGGGAGCACCGACGGCGACGTACCGGTGGGGCCACCGCTCGAAGTACCGCCGGGGCTACCGCTCGAACCGGTACCCCATCCCCGGCTCCGTGATGCTGCATCCCCCGGGGGACAACCCCCGGACCCCCGGCCGCCCTGCAGCTCACTTCTCGAACCGGTACCCCATCCCCGGCTCCGTGATGAAGTGCTTCGGGTGTGAGGGGTCCGCCTCCAGCTTGCGGCGGAGCTGGGCCATGTAGACGCGCAGGTAGTTCGTCTCGGTCCCGTACGAGGGCCCCCACACCTCCTGCAGCAGCTGCTTCTGGCTGACCAGGCGGCCGGTGTTGCGCACCAGCACCTCCAGCAGATGCCACTCGGTCGGGGTGAGCCGTACGTCCCGTCCGGCGCGGTCGACCTTCTTCGCGGCCAGGTCGACGGTGAACCCGTCGGTCTCCACGAGGACGTCGTCCTCGCCGCCCCCGGTGGGCTCGGCGCGGCGCACGGCGGCCCGCAGCCGGGCCAGCAGCTCGTCCATGCCGAAGGGCTTGGTGACGTAGTCGTCGGCGCCCGCGTCGAGCGCCTCGACCTTCTCGTCGGAGGAGTGCCGGGCCGACAGGACCAGGATCGGCACCCGGGTCCAGCCGCGCAGACCCTTGATCACCTCCACGCCGTCCATGTCGGGCAGACCCAGGTCGAGCACGATCACGTCGGGGTGGCGGGAGGCGGCGAGTTCGAGCGCGGTACGGCCGTCCGCGGCCGCGTCCACCTCGTACTTGCGAGCCTTGAGGTTGATCACGAGGGCGCGCACGATCTGCGGCTCGTCGTCGACCACGAGCACCCGGGTCATGGGGCCTGCCTTTCCGGTTGTGCGGGGGTGAGCTGTACGGGACGCGATCCTGCCGCGCGGAGGCTGAGGACCATCGTGAGGCCGCCGCCGGGCGTGTCCTCGGCGTTGAGGGTGCCGCCCATGGCCTCGGCGAAGCCCCGGGCGACCGCGAGGCCGAGGCCGACGCCGGCGCCGCGCGGGGAGTCGCCGTAGCGCTGGAAGGGCTCGAAGATGCGGTCCTTGGCGTCGTCCGGGACGCCCGGCCCCTGGTCCACGACGCGCACCTCGACCCGGTCGGCGATGGCGCTGCCGGCGACCAGCACGCGCCGGTGCTCCGGGCTGTACTTGACCGCGTTCTCCACCAGGTTGGCCACCGACCGCTCCAGCAGGCCGGGGTCGACGGCGACCATCGGCAGGCTCTCCGGGATGTCCAGGTCCACGCTGTCCTCGGGCACCCCGCCCAGCGCCATGGGGACCACCTCGTCGACGTCGATCTCCCGGATGAGCGGGGTGACGGTGCCGGTCTGCAGGCGGGACATGTCGAGCAGGTTGCCGACCAGGTGGTCGAGGCGGTCGGCGCCCTCCTCGATGCCCTCCAGGAGCTCGGCCCGGTCCTCCTCGGACCATTCGACGTCGTCGGAGCGCAGCGAGGTGACCGCCGCCTTGATCCCGGCGAGCGGGGTGCGCAGGTCGTGGCTGACGGCGGCGAGCAGCGCCGTGCGGATGCGGTTGCCCTCGGCGAGCTCCTTGGCCTGGTCGGCCTCCTCCTTCAGGCGCCTGCGGTCCAGGACGACGGCGGCCTGGGCGGCGAAGGCGGCCAGCACCCGGCGGTCCTCGGCGGGCAGCACCCGGCCCGTCAGCGCGAGCGCCAGGTGGTCCCCGACCGGCACGTCGACGTCCGCGTCCTCGGGCCGGTCCAGCGGGGGCCCGAACCCGGCGCGGCCCGCGCAGGTCCACGGCTCGACCTCACCGGCGCGTTCCAGCATGGCCGCCGACTCCATCCCGAAGGTCTCCCGGACCCGCTCCAGCAGCTCCTCCAGGCTGGTCTCGCCGCGCAGGACGTTGCCGGCGAGGAACGAGAGGATCTCCGACTCGGCGCGCAGCCGGGCGGCCTGGTGGGTGCGCCGGGCCGCGAGGTCCACCACGGAGGCCACGGAGAGCGCGACCCCGACGAAGATCACGATGGCGACGATGTTCTTGGGGTCGGCGATGGTCAACCGGTGCAGTGGCGGGGTGTAGAAGTAGTTCAGCAGCAGCGATCCGAAGGCCGCCGAGGCCAGCGCCGGGAAGAGCCCGCCGAGCAGGGCCGCCGCGACCGTGACGGCCAGGAACAGCAGCATGTCGTTGGCGAGGCCGAGGTCGACGGTGTTCAGCAGCAGCGCCAGGACCACCGGGCCGACCAGGCCGACCAGCCAGCCCCAGATGATCCGGGCGCGGCCGAGCCGGGCGCCCCGCGCCACGGGCAGTCCGCGCCCCTTGGCGACCTCTTCGTGGGTGACGATGTGCACGTCGAGGTCGGGCCCCGACTCCCGGGCGACGGTGGCGCCGACGCCGGGCCCGAAGACGTACTGCCACGCCTTGCGCCGCGAGGAGCCGAGGACGATCTGGGTGGCGTTCACGCCGCGCGCGAAGTCGAGGAGGGCGGCGGGTATGTCGTCGCCGACGACGTGGTGGAAGGTGCCGCCCAGGTCCTCGACGAGGGTGCGCTGGACGGCGAGTTCCTTCGGGGAGGCGGAGGTCAGACCGTCGCTGCGGGCTATGTAGACGGCGAGCACCTCGCCGCCGGCGCCCTTCTCCGCGAGGCGCGCGGCCCGCCGTATCAGCGTCCGGCCCTCCGGGCCGCCGGTCAGACCGACCACGATCCGCTCGCGCGAACCCCAGATCGCCGAGACCCGGTGCTCACTGCGGTAGGCCTTCAGGTACTCGTCGACCCGGTCCGCCACCCACAGCAGCGCCAGCTCGCGCAGGGCGGTGAGGTTGCCGGGCCGGAAGTAGTTGGAGAGAGCGGCGTCGACCTTGTCGGGCTTGTAGATGTTGCCGTGGGCCATGCGGCGGCGCAGCGCCTGTGGCGACATGTCGACCAGCTCTATCTGGTCCGCACGGCGTACGACCTCGTCCGGGACGGTCTCCTGCTGGCGCACCCCGGTGATCGACTCGACCACGTCACCCAGCGACTCCAGGTGCTGGATGTTGACGGTCGAGATCACGTCGATCCCCGCCGCCAGCAGCTCCTCCACGTCCTGCCAGCGCTTGGCGTTGCGGGAGCCCGGGATGTTCGTGTGGGCGAGTTCGTCCACGAGGGCGACGGCCGGGGCGCGGAGCAGTACGGCGTCCACGTCCATCTCGGTGAAGACGGCGCCGCGGTACTCCAGGTCCTTGCGCGCGATCTGCTCCAGGCCGTGCAGCATCACCTCGGTGCGCGGCCGGTCGTGGTGCTCCACGAAGGCCACCACGCAGTCGGTGCCCCGCTCCACTCGGCGGTGCGCCTCGGACAGCATCGCGTAGGTCTTGCCCACGCCCGGTGCCGCACCGACGTAGATCCGAAGCTTGCCGCGTGCCATGGCCCCATTGTCTTCCGCTGACTGCTGCGTACGCAGCGTCGACCTTACGGCCAACAATCTCGGCAAATGGGGCACGGGGACCGGCAGCGGGCATCTTTGACACAACCCTGATGGGGCGCCCGGCGGCGTGCCGGGGCTCAGTACTCGGCGATCTCCCCGTCGCTCAGCTCCAGCACCCGGTCGGCCAGGTCGAGCAGGGTCGCGTCGTGCGTGGCGACCAGCGCGGTGACCTGTTCGCTGTGGACGACGGCGCGCAGCAGCTCCATCACGGCGTGCCCGGTCTCCGCGTCGAGCCGGCCGGTCGGTTCGTCGGCGATGAGCAGCGCGGGGCGGTTGGCGAGGGCGCGGGCGATGGCGACGCGCTGCTGCTGGCCGCCGGACAGCTCGCCCGGCCGCTGGGCCGTGTGGTCGGCGAGGCCCACCAGGGAGAGCAGCAGCTCGACGCGCTCCTCGCGCTCGCGCGGGTCGGCCCGGCGCAGCCGCAGCGGTACGCCGACGTTCTCGGCGGCCGTGAGGATCGGGATGAGCCCGAAGGACTGGAAGACGAAGCCGATGCGGTCCCGGCGCAGCTCCAGCAGGCCGTTCTCGCCGAGCTCCGCGAGCTCCCGGCCCTCGACGGCGACCGTCCCCCGATCGGGCGTGTCGAGTCCGCCGACGATGTTCAGGAGTGTGGTCTTGCCGGATCCCGAGCGCCCCTTGAGGGCGACGAGCTCGCCGCGCGGGACCTCGAAGGACACTCCGCGCAGCGCGTGCACGGCGGCGGCTCCGTGGCCGTACGACTTGTGGACGTTCTCGACGCGCACCATGGTCTCGGTGACCACTCGACTCATGACGCCTCCCCCGTGGACCGGGCGCCAGTATCGCGAGCGGCGCCCGGTCGGGCAACGGGTCAGCCCGGGTTGTCGCCGTGGGTGAGGGTCTCCCAGGCGACGAAGAGGTTGTTGCTGCCGGCGGGGCGGTTGTTCCGGGTCAGCGTCTGGGTGTTGGTCATGGCGATGCCCAGGCGGTTGTGCAGGGCGTTGTAGCCGACCTCCGTGACCGGCCCGAGGCCGAGCTTGAGCGAGCCGCCGCACAGCCAGCTCGGGACGGCGGTGCCGAGCTGGTACTTCGACTGCAAGCCGAGGGCCTGCCGCAGCCGTTCCCCGACGTCCGTGCCGTACAGGTCCTGGCCCTGGATCCGGCTGGTCTCGGCGACGTGCGAGATCGCGGAGATGCCGTACCCCGTGTGGGTGAAGTCCCGGCAGGTCTCCTGGGTGAGCCCGGTGACGAAGGTCGACTGGCCCTGCCAGTAGGAGACGATCTTGGCGGTGGTGTCCAGGTGCTGGCTGGGCACGGTCTTCGGCACGGAGCCGTCGGAGGCGAGGTAGACGTAGGCGGCCGTGCGGGTGCGGAACTTCGCCATGGCCGTGTCGTACGACGCCTTGTCCTCCAGGAAGACGGAGATGCCGACGGCGGCCTCCGTCATCGACAGCTCCCAGTTGCCGTTGGAGTTGGAGCCCTTGATGACCACCGGCAGGTAGACGTTGCGGAGCATGGTCGCGAAGCGGCCGGAGTTGGCCCAGCTCCCGGTGTACGTGTACTTGATGATCTCGGCGGCCCGGGGCCAGGAGGAGCCCGCCCAGCCGGTCTGCAGGGGCGCGTTGGAGTTGGTGTGGCTGGTGATCGTGGCCGACCAGGCGTCCATGAGCTGGATGGCCTTGTGCGCGTAGCGCGCGTCCCGGGTGACGTACCAGGCGAGGGCGTCGGTGTAGGCGGCGATCGCGTCCTCGCGCTCGTCGGTGCAGCCGCGGTCGGGGTTCGAGTACGAGCCGCACTCGACCGTCGCCCTGGGCTTCGGGGTGCGGTTCAGGTCGGCGTACCTGCTCGCCGTCATCTGGTCGTAGGCGCCCTTCCAGGGCTGGGCGCCGGCCAGGACCTTCCCGCGGGCGAAGTCCAGCTGCCCCTTGGAGACGGTGACTCCGGGGTGGACGAAGGCGGTGGGGGCGGCCTCGGAACGGTCGGCGGCCGGCCAGGCGACCAGGCCGGCCACGAGGGCGCCGACGGCGGCGAGGAAGAGGGCGGGACGTGCTCGGTGGCGGTGTCGGGTGGGGGCGTCTGACATGACAGTCCGTTCCTGTACGTGAACGACGCTTGGGTTTCTGAACGCACACTGGTCCGGACCATAGGTATGGACCAGACTTCCGTCAAGGGATGAAGGAAGGCGGCGCACTCAGCCCCGGCACAACAGGGCACAAGGCACGACAAAGGGCCGCACCGGTGAGGGTGCGGCCCTTCTCGTGTATATGCCTGTGCCGTTACCGGACCTCGGTGATCTCCGGTCCGCGCTGCAGCTGGCCCATGCCGCCGGAGAAGCGGGAACCGCCCTCCTCCTGCTGTACGCCCTCGGGGACCATCTGGGCGTCGTTCGGCAGCTTCAGGACGATCGGGTCGCGGGGCGCCATCGGGCCCTCACCGCGTACGACGACCGTGTCCCGGAAGATCTGCTCCAGGAGCCCGGCCGCCTGCGGCTGCACCGCGCCCTGGCCCGAGATCACACCGCGCAGGAACCAGCGCGGGCCGTCCACACCGACGAACCGCACGACCTGGAAGCCGCCGGTGCCGTCCGGCAGCTGCACCGGCACCTGGGCGCGCAGCTCCCAGCCCAGCGGACCCTCGACCTCGTCGATGATGCCGCCCTGCTGGGTGATGCCGCTCCCGATCTCCTCGCGCACCTCGCTCCAGATGCCCTCGCGCTTGGGCGCGGCGAAGGCCTGCAGCTGGATGGCGCTGTCGCCCAGCACGACGGTCGCCGCCACGATCGCGTCGCCCGCGACCTCGACCCGCAGCTCCATGCCGTCGACGCCCGGCACGAACAGACCACCGAGATCCACGCGACCCTCGGCAGGATCGCGCACCTCGGTGCTGTCCCAGGGCCCGTCGGGCCGCGGCTCGGGCTCCAGCCGGACGCGCTCGCGCTCGGCCTCTTCCACTTCCTCGTCCGCCTCGGTGTCGACGCTGTCGACGACCTGCTCGGCCTCGCCGGCCGCGTCCTCGGCGGCACCCTTCTTGTTGCGACGTCCGAACACGTCACTGTCCTTCCCGGTCGGATACGACCGAAGCGTATCGATTCCCACCCGTCTGGCCGCCCTCGGCGACCTGACCGCTTGTGCCGCTCTCGTCGCCCACCGCGGCGTGGCCACCGGTGGACCCGAAGCCCCCCTCGGCCCGCGCCGAGTCGGGAAGTTCCGCCACCTCCCGGAAGCGGACCCTCTCGACCTGCTGGACGACCAGTTGGGCGATCCGGTCGAAGCGCTCGAACCGCACGGCCTCGCGCGGATCGAGATTCACCACGATCACCTTGATCTCCCCACGGTACCCGGCATCAACCGTCCCTGGGGCATTCACCAGGGCGACACCACAGCGGGCGGCGAGACCGGATCGAGGGTGCACGAAGGCCGCGTACCCCTCCGGGAGGGCGATCGACACTCCCGTGGGCAGAACGGCACGCTCACCGGGCTTGAGCTCGCACGCCTGGGTCGTCCGCAGATCGGCCCCCGCATCGCCGGGGTGCTCGTACGCCGGAAGCGGTACGTCGGGGTCGACACGCCGGATCAGCACGTTCAGGGGCTCGCGGCGGGCGAAGGGCGGGTACGGCAAGGGGGTCGCCGGATTCTCGGGGCTCACGGGGGTCTCGGGACTCACGGGTTCACCTCGAAGGCGCGGGCGCGGCGGATCTGGTCCGGGTCGCTCATCGCTGCCTGGATCTCCTCGTCGCGGCCGTTGTTGACGAAGTGGTCGACCTTGACCTCGATGAAGAGGGCGTCGGCGCGGACGGCGACGGGCCCGTCCGGACCGCCGATCCGGCCGGTGGCCGTGGAGTAGATCTTCCGCCCGGCGACCGCGGTCACCTCGGCCTCCAGATGCAGGGTGGTCCCCACCGGTACGGGCCGCAGGTAGTCGGTCTCCAGCCGCCCGGTGACGGCGACGGTGCGCAGCAGCCAGTTCAGCGAGCCGACGGTCTCGTCGAGCGCGGTGGCCAGCACCCCGCCGTGCGCGAGGCCGGGGGCGCCCTGGTGGGCGGGCTGCACGGTGAACTCGGCCGTGAGGGAGACCCCCTCGCCGGCCCGCGCCTCCAGAAGCAGCCCGTGCGCCTGCTCGCGACCGCACCCGAAACAGTGCGCGTAGTGCGAGCCGAGGAGCTCACCGGGCGCGGGAGCGTCGGGGTGCCGCACCGGTGTCACGGCGTCGGCGGGAGGCTGAAGAGCTGCGGAACTACGACTCACAGGCGCAGACCTTACCCGCGCGTCGGCGGTATCCCGACACCGTGCCAAGCTTGGCCGCATGCAGCTCTCCGCCACCCCGTACGAAGAACGCCTCACCGCCCCCCGCTCCTGGTGGCTGATCAGCTTCCTGATCGGGGTCTCCCTGGCTCTGATCCTGCTGCCGTTCGGCACGCTCCCCATGCTGGGCGGCCTGGTCGGCGGCACGGCGGCCGCGGCGGTGGTCGGCAGCTCGTACGGCTCCCCGCGCATCCGCGTCGTGGGCGATTCCCTGATCGCGGGCGAGGCGAAGATCCCGGTGTCGGCCCTGGGCGAGTGGGAGATCCTGGACGCCGAGGAGGCGCGCGCCTGGCGCACCTACAAGGCCGACACCCGCGCCTTCCTGCTCCTGCGCTCGTACATCCCGACGGCCCTGCGGGTCGAGGTCACCGACCCGGCCGACCCGACGCCGTACCTGTACCTGTCGACGCGGGACCCCCAGGGTCTGGCCGCGGCGATCGACGCGGCCCGGGGCTCCGCGGCGGAGCGGGACGAGCGGTAGGCGCGGTCCGACCGGCAAGGGCGGCTCGACCGGTCGGGGCGAGCCCGGCCGAAGGAGGCGTGGCTCGGCGGCGGGGCGTCAGTGGCCGAGGTCCTTGGTGATCTCGCCCAACGTCAGTGGATCCGCCGGCGGCTCCAGCGGGGGCAGCTCGGGCAGCTCGTCCCAGGGCACCTGGATCTTGCGGAGGTCCGCGCGGATGCGGGCCGCGAGCTTCTTGGTGTCGCGGCGGTTCATGACCGCGCCGACCGCGGCACCGACCATGAACGGCATCAGGTTGGGCAGGTCGCGCACCGTGCGTTTCATGACCTGCTGGCGCAGTTCGTGGTGCATCCGGCCGCCGAAGGCGGTGATCGTCGACGGCTTGCGCACGTCGATCCCGCGCTCCCCCGACCAGGAGGACAGATACGCGGTGCTGCGGTCCTTGAGGGCGCCCGGCGGTCGTACGCCGTAGACCTCGTGGAGTTCGGCGATGAGCTTCAGCTCGATCGCCGCGACGCCGGTGATCTCCGCGGCCAGCTCGGTCGGCATCGCGGGCGGCACGGGCAGCATCGCCGCCGCGCCGATCCCGGCACCGACCGTCGAGGTGGCGTTCGCGGCGCCCGCCACGAGCTTGTCGGCGAGTTCCTCGGGCCCGAGGCCCGGGAACTGCCTGCGCAGCGTGGCGAGGTCACGTACGGCGATACGCGGGGCGATATCGATGATCCGGTCCGCGAGGTGGGCGAGAGCCGCCCGAGCGCGGCTACCGCCCTTGCGCAGGCCGTCCCGGGCCAAGTCCCGGGCCTTGCCCCCGATGGCCACGGCCCTGTCCCGCGCTCGCGACTCCGGTCGAGCGGCGGGTGGCCCCTCGTCGGCGACGGGCACGGGCAGCTCCGCCGACGCCGGGAGGTCAGCCCGGTCGGCCGGTTCGAGCGGGGCTCCCCTGCCGGATGAGCCCCGCTCGACCTCACGTGCGCCGTGCGGGCCGTCGGACGGCCCCTGGTCCGCTCCCCCCAGGGAGAAGCGGCGCTTCCGGGGAGGGGTCGAGCCAGTCACGGCCGACCCGTCCTCAGTCGCAGTCGCGGCAGATCGGCTGACCGTTCTTCTCCCGGGCCAGCTGGCTGCGGTGGTGGACCAGGAAGCAGCTCATGCAGGTGAACTCGTCCTGCTGCTTCGGCAGCACCCGGACGGCCAGCTCCTCGTTCGAGAGGTCCGCCCCGGGCAGTTCGAGTCCCTCGGCGGCCTCGAACTCGTCGACGTCCACCGCCGCGGTGGACTTGTCGTTGCGCCGGGCCTTCAGCTCTTCAAGGCTGTCCGAGTCGACGTCGTCGTCGGTCTTGCGTGGAGTGTCGTAATCGGTTGCCATGTCGCTCTCCCCCTCTGGGTGTCTGCGGTGTCTCCAGCGCACGTAACGCGTGAGAGGCCGGACTTGTGCCCGACCCGAGGCGGAGATTTTGCCTCACATCAAGGTCTGTTACTCAATCGACACCCAACCGGACTCCTCAAGAGTGATCGGCTTGGATGGCGATGGGGACCGTACACGGTCCGAATGCCGCACCTCAAAGGCGTCTCCACGAGTACTTCCCGTGATCAGGACCCCCGAAAACCCGGATTTTCCCGGCTTTCCACCAGGTCGCATGATCACGGAGAGTAGATGGCCGGAAAACCGCTCATGTGATCGATCACACACGGGGAGCCCCGCCGCGCCTCCTGAAAATTCAGCGCAAAGCGAACATCCCCGCGTGTGTCGCCGAATCGCCTGATTGCGGCTCTCACCCGATTCACACCGGCAGAGTGACCCGCATCACGAGCCCGCCCCCTTCACGCGGTTCCGCCGAGATGTGGCCGCCGTGGGCGCGGGCCACGGACCGTGCGATCGACAGGCCGAGGCCCACACCCTTGTCGCTGCCCGTGCGCTCCGTACGGAGCCGGGTGAAGGGCTCGAAGAGGTTGTCGATCTCATACGCGGGAACGATCGGGCCGGTGTTCGACACGGTCAGCACCGCCTGGCCGTGCTGGACCTCGGTGGTGACCCGGACCCAGCCGTCCTCGGGGACGTTGTAGCGCACGGCGTTCTGCACCAGGTTCAGCGCGATGCGCTCCAGCAGGACGCCATTGCCCTGGACGACCGCCGGCCCCCGCTCGCCCTCGATCCGCACGCCCTTGGCCTCCGCCTCGGCGTGCACCTGGTCGACCGCCTGCGAGGCGACCTCGGCGAGATCGACGGGCTTGCGCTCGACGATCTCGTTCTCGCTGCGGGCGAGCAGCAGCAGGCCCTCCACGAGCTGCTCACTGCGCTCATTGGTGGCCAGCAGCGTCTTGCCTAGCTGCTGGAGCTCCGGCGGTGCGCCCGGGTCGGACAGATGCACTTCGAGGAGCGTGCGGTTGATCGCGAGCGGGGTGCGCAGCTCGTGCGAGGCGTTCCCGACGAAGCGCTGCTGGGCGGTGAAGGCGCGCTGCAGCCGGTCCAGCATGTCGTCGAGGGTGTCGGCGAGCTCCTTGAGCTCGTCGTCCGGGCCGTCCAGCTCGATCCGGCGGGACAGGTCCGAGCCCGCTACCGCGCGGGCGGTGCGGGTGATCCGGCCGAGCGGGGTCAGCACCCGGCCCGCCATCGCGTAGCCGAACGCGAAGGCGATGACGGCGAGACCCAGCAGGGCCAGCAGCGAGCGGCTGAGCAGGTTGTCCAGCGCGACCTGGCGCTGGTGCTCGATGCACGCGCTGATCGCCCGGTTGAAGTCGTCCAGCTGCAGGCTGTTCTTGATCGTCGGGCAGTCGGCGCTGCTCACCTGGAGCTTGCTGAAGTCGATGATCTTGAACGGGGGCTGGTTGCCGGTGCTGATCGCCTGCGCGGCCAGCAGGTAGATGATCGACAGCAGCAGGATGCCGGCGATCAGGAACATGCCGCCGTACAGCAGCGTGAGCCGTATCCGGATGGTCGGGCGCAGCCACGGGTACGGGGGCTGCGGCCTCCTGGGGTCCCAGGTGGGTTTCGGTGGCGCCTGGGGTGGCGCGGGAGCGGCGGCCACGGCGGATCAGATCCGGTAGCCGGAGCCGGGCACGGTGACGATGACGGGCGGCTCGCCCAGCTTGCGGCGCAGGGTCATGACCGTCACGCGTACGACGTTGGTGAAGGGGTCGGTGTTCTCGTCCCAGGCCTTCTCCAGCAGCTGCTCGGCGGAGACGACGGCGCCCTCGCTGCGCATCAGCACCTCCAGGACCGCGAACTCCTTCGGCGCGAGCTGGACCTCCTTGCCGTCGCGGAAGACCTCGCGGCGGTTGGGGTCGAGCTTGATGCCGGCACGCTCCAGGACCGGCGGCAGCGGCACGCTGGTGCGCCGGCCGAGGGCACGCACGCGCGCGATGAGCTCACTGAACGCGAACGGCTTGGGAAGATAGTCGTCGGCGCCGATCTCCAGGCCCTCGACGCGGTCGCTCACGTCGCCAGCAGCGGTGAGCATCAGCACGCGCGTGGGCATGCCGAGCTCGACGACCTTGCGACACACGTCGTCGCCGTGCACGAGCGGGAGGTCGCGGTCGAGGACGACCACGTCGTAGTCGTTGACGCCGATGCGCTCCAGGGCGGCCGCACCGTCGTACACGACGTCGACGGCCATGGCCTCCCGGCGCAGTCCGGTGGCCACCGCATCCGCGAGCAGTTGCTCGTCCTCGACGACGAGTACGCGCACGTCTTGTCCTTCCTGTGTCCACCCGCGTAGCGCACCGTGGGCGCGCGCGGGCAGGGGCCATCGTGGGGTGTGACTCCATCCTGCCCTTTTCCGCCATAAGTCGGCTGTAAGACGGGGGCACGGCCGCAGAGACCGGGCGGTGGCGCGGGAATGCGAGATTTTCTCCGCCGGTTGAGGTTTCCGTGGAAGGGAGCGGGGGGAGGACGGCTTTACACCCCGCGATCACGCTCTGCATGTGCCGCACTCCAAGCGGTACACCGCGATCCGCTTCTGCAGAGTGGGCGTGGGTGTCCGGCACCGTCGCCGCCCGGCTCGGGCAGCGCTGGGCACCCGCAAGAGACGTGATCGCCCCTTCCCAATGGCACACCCCGGTGCCACCGACCCACGACCCAGGACGAGGGGGCGCAGCATGGACGCATTCACCGCAGGACTTCTGCAGCGCATAAGGGCGACCGAGTCCGACCTCACGCGGGCTCGCGACGAGGGCGACGATTTCCTCGTCGAGGTGGAGCAGGCAGAGCTCGACGACCTGCGCCGCCTCGCCGCCGAACACGGTGTGGAGGTCAGCGCCTAGCGTCTGATCGCGCATAAGCACACAGCGGGCCCCCGGCGAATCCAGCGCCGGGGGCTTGGTGTTTTGCTCGTTGTTCTACTCGTTCGCCTGCGGGGCGCCGAAGCCGGTGTCGAGCCACCGATCGTGCTCGACCCTTCGGGCCTCCGCGCGTTCGCCGTCCCGGCACCGGCTCAGGCGCCCCCGTAGGCGAACGAGCAATCTAGTCGTGCCAGGCGCCCAAGTCCTCCAGAAGGCGCTGGAGGGGCTCGAAGACTCCCGGGGTGCCCGCGACCGTCAGGGCGGGTGACGGGCGGTCTCCGGGGCGTCCTCCGGTCAGGGCGCCCGCCTCCCGGGCGATCAGGTCGCCCGCGCCGTAGTCCCAGGCGTTCAGGCCGCGCTCGTAGTAGCCGTCGAGTCGGCCCGCGGCCACGTCGCACAGGTCGACCGCGGCGGAGCCCCCGCGCCGGATGTCGCGCAGCAGCGGGATCATCCGTGCGGCCACCGCGGCCTGGTGGGCGCGGACCTCGGAGACGTAGTTGAAGCCGGTGGAGACCAGCGCCTGGTCCAGGGGCGGCGCGGGCCGGCAGGACAGGCGGCGCTCGCCGTCCCAGGCGCCGGTGGCCCACGCCCCGCCGCCGCGCACCGCGTGGTACGTCTCGCCGCGCATCGGGGCGGCGACGACCCCGACGACGGTCTCCCCGTCCTGCTCGGCGGCGATGGACACCGCCCAGGTGGGCAGCCCGTACAGGTAGTTGACCGTGCCGTCGAGCGGGTCGATCACCCAGCGGATGCCGCTCGTGCCCTCGATGGAGGCGCCCTCCTCGCCGAGGAAGCCGTCGTCGGGGCGCCGGCCCGCGATCAGGTCGGTGATCAGCTTCTCGGCCGCGATGTCCATCTCGGTGACGACGTCGATCGGGCTGGACTTGGTGGCGGCGACCGCCAGGTCGGCCGGGCGGCCGTCGCGCAGCAGCTCGCCCGCGCGGCGGGCGGCGTCCTGGGCGAGGGCGAGCAGTTCCGTGTGCAGGGGGTCGGTCACCGGAGTCCTCACGCGTAGGGGCTGTCGGCGCCCGCGGCGGCCGGGCGGGGGGCGCGGGCCGGGCAGCAGCCGACCGGGCACACGTTGTGGCTCGCGCCGAGTGCGCCCAGCGCGCACGGCGTGACGTCCCGTCCGCTCTCCACGGCGGCGCGCTCCAGGACGAGTTCGCGGACCGCGGCGGCGAACCTGGGGTCGTCGCCGACGGTGGCGGCGCGCCGCACCGGCAGGCCCAGCTCCTCGGCCTTGGCCTTCGCCTCGGTGTCGAGGTCGTAGAGGACCTCCATGTGGTCGGAGACGAAGCCGATGGGGGCCATGACGACGGCCGGGACCCCGGCGCCGTGCAGCTCCTCCAGGTGGTCGCAGATGTCGGGCTCCAGCCACGGGATGTGCGGGGCGCCGGAGCGGGACTGGTAGACGAGCCGCCAGGGGTGGTCGACGCCGGTGCGCTCGCGGACGGCGTCGGCGATCAGCTCGGCCACGTCCAGGTGCTGCTCGACGTACGCGCCGCCCTCCCCGTGGGCCTCGACCGGGCCGGAGGTGTCCGCGGCGGAGTCCGGGATGGAGTGGGTCGTGAAGGCGATGTGGGCGCCGCCGCGGACCTCCTCGGGCAGATCGGCGAGGGAGGCGACCACCCCGTCGATCATGGGCTCCACGAAGCCGGGGTGGTTGAAGTAGTGCCGCAGCTTGTCGATCCTGGGCAGTTCCAGGCCCTCGGCCTCCAGGGCGGCCAGCGAGTCGGCGAGGTTCTCGCGGTACTGGCGGCAGCCCGAGTAGGAGGCGTACGCGCTGGTGGCCAGGACCAGGATGCGGCGGCGCCCGTCGGCGACCATCTCCCGCAGGGTGTCCGTCAGGTACGGGGCCCAGTTGCGGTTGCCCCAGTAGACCGGCAGGTCCAGGCCGTGCTCCGCGAAGTCCTTGCGGAGGGCGTCCAGCAGGGCGCGGTTCTGGTCGTTGATCGGGCTGACCCCGCCGAACAGGAAGTAGTGCTGCCCGACTTCCTTGAGGCGTTCCTTCGGGATGCCGCGCCCGCGCGTCACGTTCTCCAGGAACGGAACCACGTCGTCCGGGCCTTCCGGGCCGCCGAAGGAGAGCAGGAGCAGGGCGTCGTAGGGGGTGGCATCGAGCGCGTCTGGCATGGGTCCGATCCTGCCACCCGCCACTGACGGCCGGGAAACAGCGGGGTGACGAGTCCGGTTCCGGCCGGAATTCCCAGGTGCGTTAGGGTTGCCTAACCCGTAAGCTGTAACGACTCTCTTCACACCTTACGGAGCCCTGCGTGCCCAGCCCCTATCGCGCCCTGTTCGACGCCCCCGGCACCAAGGGCTTCTCCGCCGCGGGCTTCCTCGGCCGGATGCCGCTGTCGATGATGGGCATCGGTGTGGTCACGATGATCTCCCAGCTCACCGGGCGGTACGGGCTCGCGGGCGCGCTGTCGGCCACCATCGCGCTGGCCGCCGCCGCGATCGGGCCGCAGATCTCCCGGCTGGTGGACCAGCACGGGCAGAGCCGGGTGCTGCGCCCCGCCACGCTGGTGGCGCTCGCGGCGGCGGCCGGACTGCTGCTGGCCGCGCACTTCGGGTGGCCGGACTGGACCCTGTTCGTCTGCGCGGCCGGGATCGGCTCCGTGCCGAGCCTCGGCGCGATGATCCGGGCCCGCTGGGCGGCCATCTACCGGGGCACCCCGAAGCTGCACACCGCCTACTCGTTCGAATCGGTGGTCGACGAGGTCTGCTTCATCTTCGGGCCGATCATCTCCATCGGACTGTCCACGGCCTGGTTCCCGGAGGCGGGGCCGCTGCTCGCGGCGTGCTTCCTGGCCGCCGGCGTCTTCTGGCTGACCGCCCAGCGGGCCACCGAGCCGGTGCCGCACCCGTGCGAGCACCGCGGCGGCGGCAGCGCGCTGCGCTCCGGTGGCCTCCAGGTGCTGGTGGGCACCTTCGTGGCGACCGGGGCGATCTTCGGGGCCGTCGACGTGGTCACCGTCGCGTTCGCCGACGAGCGGGGCCACAAGGGCGCCGCGAGCGTCGTCCTGGCGCTGTACGCGGCGGGCTCCTGCCTCGCCGGCCTGGTGTTCGGACTGCTGCGCTTCGCGGGGGCACCGGAACGCCGGTGGTTGCTGGGCATATGCGCGATGGCCGTGAGTATGATCCCCCTCCTACTGGTCGGAAACTTGCCGCTTCTGGCCGTGGCGCTGTTCGTTGCGGGCCTGACCATCGCACCGACGATGATCACGACGATGTCCCTCATCGAAGAGCACGTACCTCGCGCACAGCTCACCGAGGGCATGTCCTGGGTGAGCACCGGCCTCGCGGTCGGCGTCGCGCTCGGCTCCTCCGTGGCCGGCTGGGTGATCGACGCAGCCGGCGCGCGGGCCGGGTACGGGGTTCCGGTGGTGTCCGGAACCGTCGCGGTCGCGGTCGGTTTCCTCGGGTACCGCCGGCTCAACAGGCCGGCCGCGGGTCGGGGAGGCACCGTTGAGCACCACAGCGAGCGGGAAGAACGGCACGTGGCGTAACTGGGGGGGCAACGTCGCCGCGCGCCCCGTCCGGGAGGTCACGCCGGCCTCCGTGGAGGAACTGTCCGCGGCCGTGCGCAAGGCCGCCGAGGACGGGCTGACGGTGAAGGCCGTCGGCAGCGGGCACTCCTTCACCTCCATCGCCGCCACCGGCGGCGTCCTGATCCGCCCTCAGCTGCTGACGGGCATCCGCTCCATCGACCGCGACGCCATGACCGTCACGGTCGAGGCCGGCACCCCGCTCAAGCGGCTCAACATGGCCCTGGCCCGCGAGGGCCTCTCGCTCACCAATATGGGCGACATCATGGAGCAGACGGTCTCCGGGGCCACCAGCACCGGCACGCACGGCACCGGCCGCGAATCCGCCTCCATAGCCGCCCAGATCAAGGGTCTCGAACTCGTGACGGGCGACGGTTCACTGCTGACCTGTTCCGAGAAGGGGACCGAAGAAGAACGCGCCGTCTTCGCGGCCGCCCGCGTCGGGCTGGGCGCCCTGGGCGTCATCACCGCGATCACCTTCGCGGTGGAGCCGGTCTTCCTGCTCACGGCCCGCGAAGAGCCGATGCCGTTCGACCGGGTGCTGGCCGAGTTCGACCAACTGTGGGCCGAGAACGAGCACTTCGAGTTCTACTGGTTCCCGCACACCGGGAACACCAACACCAAGCGCAACAACCGCAGCGCCGGACCGGAGCAGCCGGTGGGACGGCTGGCCGGCTGGTTCGAGGACGAGTTCCTCTCCAACGGCGTCTTCCAGGCGGCCAACTGGGTCGGCCGCACGGCGCCCGCCGCCATCCCCACGATCGCCAGGGTCTCCAGCCGGGCACTGTCCGCGCGGACGTACACGGACATCCCGTACAAGGTCTTCACATCGCCGCGCCGGGTGCGCTTCGTGGAGATGGAGTACGCCGTCCCGCGCGAGGCGCTGGCGGACACGCTGCGCGAACTCAGGGCCATGGTGGACCGTTCGCGGTTCAGGATCAGCTTCCCGGTCGAGGTCCGCACCGCCCCGGCCGACGACATCACCCTCTCCACCGCCTCCGCCCGGGACAGCGCCTACATCGCCGTCCACATGTTCAAGGGGACGCCCTATCAGGCGTACTTCACCGCCGCCGAGCGCATCTTCACGGCGCACGAGGGACGGCCGCACTGGGGCAAGGTGCACACCCGCGACGCGGCGTACTTCGCCGAGGTCTACCCGCGCTTCGGGGAGTTCACCGCCCTGCGGGACCGACTCGACCCCGACCGGCTCTTCCAGAACGACTACCTGCGCAGAGTGCTGGGCGAATAGCGCGCGGACGCACGCCAAGAACCCCCGGTTCCATATCCGGTGATTTCGTGAACTACACCACGCCCATGATCGCGAAAACCGCTTGCGGACGGCCAAGTCGCGTTCCTTGCCAGAAGTTGGGCGGCGCGCCAATCCACGCACGTGGTCCAAATGGAGTACTGTTGCGAGCCCTGGGTCCGGCCTCCCGCCAGGGTGTCCGTGGCCTCGCAGGACCGCCGGGAGGGGGCCAGTTGCACAGGGTGACGGAGTTGGTCACTTAGCGTTGCGAATAGGTAACCGTGCCATAACGGCGGCCCAGGGCCCATGCCCGACACGCCGGGCAACTCGGCAAGGTTGTGGCAGGCTGCACCCGGGCAGGCCACACTCGACTAGCGGAAGCAGCGACGCACGTGACGTCGGCAGGCACCACCCGGGAGGTCCCCATGCCCGAACTGCGTGTCGTGGCCGTCTCGAATGACGGCACACGGCTGGTGCTGAAGGCTGCCGACGCAACGGAATACACGCTTCCGATCGACGAACGGCTGCGTGCCGCCGTCCGGGGCGACCGCCCCCGCCTCGGCCAGATCGAGATCGAGGTGGAGAGCCATCTCCGCCCCCGTGACATCCAGGCGCGGATACGTGCGGGCGCGACCGCGGAAGAGGTCGCACAGCTCGCCGGCATCCCCGTCGACCGCGTACGCCGGTTCGAGGGCCCGGTCCTCGCCGAGCGTGCCTTCATGGCCGAGCGGGCCCGCAAGACCCCGGTCCGCAGACCCGGCGAGAACTCCGGTCCGCTGCTCGGCGAGGCCGTCCAGGAGCGACTGCTGCTGCGCGGCGCGGAGAAGGACACCGTGCAGTGGGACTCCTGGCGCCGCGACGACGGCACCTGGGAGGTCCTGCTGGTCTACCGGGTCGCGGGCGAACCGCACTCGGCGAGCTGGACGTACGACCCGCCCCGGCGGCTCGTGCAGGCCGTCGACGACGAGGCGCGCTCGCTGATCGGCGAGTCCGACGACCTCGCCGCCCCGGAGCCGAGCTTCCCGTTCGTGCCGCGCATCGCCCGGCTGCCCCGCGACCGCCCGCTGGACCGTTCCCCCGACCGCGAGCGGGCCGCCCTGCCGACGCAGGCGAGCGAGCCCGCCGAGGAGAGCACCGGCGAACGCGACTCGCTGACCAGCCTGTTGGAGGCGGTACCGAGCTTCCGCGGCGACATGGTGGTGCCCGAGCGCCCCGCGGAGACGCCGGAGGAGCCCCCGGCCGAACCGGTGGCGGAAGAGCCTCCCGCCCCGGCGGCCTCGGCCGGTTCCGCCTACGCGGACGTCCTCATGCCCCGCTCCGTGGGCAGCCACCGCGACCGGCTGGTCGGTGCCACCGACCGGCAGGCCGAGGCGGACGGCGTCCGTCCGGGCCGCCGGGCGGCCGTCCCGAGCTGGGACGAGATCGTCTTCGGCACGCGACGCAAGAAGCAGGAGTAATCGGCCGTACGACCGTGTCGGGGGGGGGGGGGGCGCCCGCGGGGGGGCCCCCC
>NZ_JBSHAQ010000096.1:0-19885 GCF_053611585.1 Streptomyces sp. NPDC054794
GAGCCTGCCTCCGCAGAGGCAGGCTCGGCCGGGGAGCCCGGCGCTCGGTGGCGACACCGGTGAACCGAGACCGGTGGCTCGGCGACGTCCGGGGCGGTCAGGTCACCCCGGTCGAAGCACCTAGCGCGCGGTGCCGAAGTCCTGGGTCCAGTAGCTGTTGGGCTGGGCCAGGCCGACGCCTATCTCCTTGAACGTGCAGTTGAGGATGTTCGCCTTGTGGCCGGGGCTGGACATCCAGCCCGCCATGACCTGCTCCGGGGTGGAGTAGCCGTAGGCGACGTTCTCTCCGTAGGCGCTCCAGTCGTAGCCGGCCCGCGTGATGCGGTCGCCCGGCGAGGAGCCGTCGGACCCGGTGTGCGACATGTTCTGGTGCGACGCCATGTCCGCGCTGTGTGCCTGGGCGGCCTTGGTCAGGGTCGCGTTCAGCTTCAGGGCCGAGCAGCCGACCTTGCTGCGTTCGGCGTTGACGAGCTGCACGATGCGGGCGACGGTCCCGGACGCCGTGGCGGCGGGCTTCGGGGTGCTCGGCGCCGCGGGGGGCGCGGAGGGGGTGGCGGCGGGCTTGGGAGCGGCGCTGTGCGACGCGGTGGGGCTCGGCTTCGGCGGCGCGGGCTTCGGCGCGGCAGGTTTGGGCGCGGCCGGCTTGGGTGCGGCGGTGTGCGGAGCGGCCGGCTTCGGTGCGGTGGTGTGCGGAGCGCTCGGGGACGCGGCCGGAGCCTTCGGCGCCGTGTGCCGGTGCCCGCCGTGCCCGCCGGTGTTCCGGACGTGGTCCCACTGGAGGTTCCACTGGCGGCCCCAGTCGCCCTTGCTCCACCATTGCCCGGCCGCGGAGTTCCGTCCGGGCTGGAGCTGATCTCCTCCGCCCGGCCATTCCGAACAGGCCAGGGCGACGGACGGTACGCCCACGATGCCCGTGGCGACGGTTGCGATGACCATCCGCCGGTAGTGCTGCTTCTTGCGGTGCTTCCCCATGCGTGACCTCACTCGGTAGTCGCCGAGCGCCTCTGGTGCGGCTGGCTCTGCGCCGACTCCACTCCTGAACTGCGGAGACGTAGTGCGGTCGTCATTCTTAGGACCGCTTGACAGGGCACGCAAAGGCCCTTCGTACTACCTCGCTTCGTAGGCCTGGGCGGCCCTTGCCACGGGCGTGGGTGCATGCGTGTCCGGCGTACACGCACTTCGCCGCCTCCTGATGCCCCGTCAGAAGCCTTGTGCGTGTGAAGAACGGGCGAAAGTGCCGAGTGCTGGGAATGCCGCCAAGTCGGGCACGTTCGCCGCCTGGGCCAAGACGGACAAATCCCATATGTCGATAGAGCGGCATCTACTATCCGGCCCGGCTACTTCGCGGCGCCCCTGTGAGGGATGTCACGGAACCATTGCTTCCGCTTTTCGGTCCGGTGGCCGCGGGTGCCTCGGCCTCGTGGTGGTGGGCGCCGCCTCGACGTGTCCGTCGGGTGGTGCGTCCCCCGGGCTCCGCTGGGCCCGCGCCCGCTGCCGGGTCCCGCCGCGGCCGGTCGGGGTGGGCTGATGGTCCCCATGCCGCGACCCGGTCGGGGCCCGTTCGGCCCTATCCGGGGCCGGTGCCCCTGCGGCGATCATGGGGCGGCGGTCCGGAGGGGCCGGGTCCGTCGACCGGCCCCGTGCGTCTTTCGGCGCGTCGACATGTCGATGAATCGTGAAGATGGGGAGGGCGCCGTCCAGTGGACGAGGTGCGCATACAGCAGGTGGGGGCCACGCGGCCGGAAGCCGAGGTCACGGCGGTGTCCGGGGTCGGGGCCGGGGACGGAGCCGGGGCCGAGGGCGGACGGGCCGAGCGCGGTGCCGCGCGCCCGTCCTGGACGGAGTGGCTGACGACCACCGACCACAAGAAGATCGGGACGATGTACCTCGTCGCCGCCTTCGTGTTCTTCCTCGTCGGCGGCGTGATGGCGCTGATGATGCGGGCCGAGCTCGCCCGGCCGGGCCTGCAGATCATGTCGAGCGAGCAGTTCAACCAGGCGTTCACCATGCACGGCTCGATCATGCTGCT
Organism: Streptomyces sp. NPDC054794; assembly: GCF_053611585.1. Lineage (NCBI taxonomy): Bacteria > Bacillati > Actinomycetota > Actinomycetes > Kitasatosporales > Streptomycetaceae > Streptomyces > Streptomyces sp. NPDC054794. The sequence goes on from NZ_JBSHAQ010000096.1 coordinate 2,030, forward strand.
GATGTTCGCGATGCCGCTGTTCACCGGCTTCGCCAACTGGATCATGCCGCTGCAGATCGGCGCCCCGGACGTCGCCTTCCCCCGGCTGAACATGCTCGCCTTCTGGCTGTTCCTGTTCGGCTCCTCGATCGCCGCGTTCGGCTTCCTCACCCCGGACGGGGCCGCCGACTTCGGCTGGTTCCTGTACGCCCCGCTCTCGGACGCCGTTCACTCCCCGGGGCTCGGCGCCGACCTGTGGATCATGGGCGTGGCGCTGTCCGGCTTCGGCAGCATCCTCGGCGCGGTCAACTTCATCACCACGATCGTCTGCATGCGGGCACCCGGCATGACGATGTTCCGGATGCCGATCTTCGTGTGGAACGTGCTGCTGACCGCGGTCCTCGTCCTGATCGTCTTCCCGGTGCTCGCGGCGGCGCTGTTCGCCCTGGAGTGCGATCGCAAGTTCGGCAGCCATGTCTTCGACGCGGCCAACGGCGGGGCGCTGCTGTGGCAGCACCTGTTCTGGTTCTTCGGCCATCCCGAGGTGTACATCCTGGCGCTGCCGTTCTTCGGGATCGTCTCCGAGGTGATCCCGGTCTTCTCCCGCAAGCCGATGTTCGGCTACATGGGTCTGGTCGCCGCGACGATCGCGATCGCCGGTCTGTCCGTGACGGTGTGGGCCCACCACATGTACGTCACCGGCGGGGTCCTGCTGCCGTTCTTCTCCTTCATGACCTTCCTGATCGCGGTGCCGACCGGTGTGAAGTTCTTCAACTGGATCGGCACCATGTGGAAGGGCTCGCTGTCCTTCGAGACGCCGATGCTCTGGACGACCGGATTCCTGATCACGTTCGTCTTCGGCGGCCTGACCGGTGTCATCCTGGCCTCACCGCCGATGGACTTCCACCTGTCCGACTCGTACTTCGTGGTGGCCCACTTCCACTACACCGTGTTCGGTACGGTCGTGTACGCGATGTTCGCCGGATTCCACTTCTGGTGGCCGAAGTTCACCGGCAAGATGCTCGACGAGCGCCTGGGCAAGATCACCTTCTGGACGCTCACCATCGGCTTCCACCTCACGTTCCTGGTGCAGCACTGGCTGGGCGCCGAGGGCATGCCCCGCCGGTACGCCGACTACCTCGCGGCCGACGGCTTCACCGCCCTCAACACCCTGTCCACGATCGGGGCGTTCCTGCTGGGCCTGTCGATCCTGCCGTTCTTCTACAACGTGTGGAAGACCGCCAAGTACGGCGAGCCCGTGAAGGTCGACGACCCCTGGGGCTACGGCCGTTCGCTGGAGTGGGCGACGTCCTGCCCGCCACCGCGGCACAACTTCGCCTCCCTGCCCCGTATCCGCAGCGAGTCCCCGGCGTTCGACCTGCACCACCCGGAGATCGCCGCGCTCGAATCGGGCGCGAGGTAGGCCGTGTCCCATCCCGTTGCCGCCCTGGGGACCGCGCTGGTCACCGCCGCCGGCTGTGTCTGGTACCTGCCGGCCGTGGCCGACCTGCGCGCCGGCGCGGACCGGCCGGACTCCCGGCGTACCGCCGCCGTGGCCTGTGTGACCGGATGGGGCAGTGCCGGTGTCCTAGCCGTGCTGCTGCTGGTGGCCGAGACCTGGTGGACGCCGGGCGCCGCGGCCGTCACCGCGGCCGCCTGCACGGGCGCCGTGCGCCTGCGCTCGGCCGCGCAGCGCAGGCGCGAGGCGCGGGAGGCCGTACGCCTCTGGGCACAGCTGCGGCACGCTCGGCCCCGGGCCTGCGTGGGGCCCTCCCGGAGCGTCGTCGCCGCCTCGGTGTGTGCCGTGGCCGCCGTGGTGGGCCTCCTGCTCGTGGTCGGTCACGGTTTGTCGGGGCGCTCGTAGAACTGGAGCACACCGCCGACGGAGAAGCACAGCGCGCCGGTGAGCGTGCCCCAGTTGGCGATGTTCACGTTGACGAGGCTTCCGGTCGCGGGGCGGGTGAACGCGGCGAGCGCGGCGAGCAGGAAGAGCACCGACCCGAGCTGGTTGATCGCGACGATCCACCAGCCGAGGTCGCGCACGCGCAGACCCGGTCGGCCGTGGCAGACCTCGACCAGCGCCAGATGTCCCGAGGCCAGGAACAGGAAGCAACCGACCATGTCGGGGGCCCAGATCAGCCTGTTCAGCTCCTTGACCGAGAGGCCCTTCAGGAACGAGTCCAGAAGGTTGATGCCGAACACCAGGGTTCCCGCGAACAGGATGAAGGTGCTCAGCCAGTCGATGCGGACGGGTTCGTAGCTCCACCACCTCCAGCGCGGCGTTTCCAGCGCGCCGGTTGCGCTGTCCCGGCGCGGGGAGTTGACCGCCTGGAGGAAGGACGCGTATCCGCCGGTGTTGAAGAACAGGCCGCCGACGAAGTAGATCGTGGCACTCGCCGAGGTGTCCGAGCCGAACTGGCTGACGCCGGCACCGAGGGCGAACAGCGCGCCTCCGACGGTGAAGGCGAGGGCGGCGATCGTGTTGAGCCTGCTCAGTCGGCGGAGCGCGACGGCGTCCGCGCTCCGCGCCTCGGCTTCCCGCCGTCCCGCGGTGCGGAAGGTGAGCACCCCGCGTTTGCGAGCCGGACGCGACTCCCACACCGCGATGATGTCCTCGGCGGGTTTCCAGGTCAGCCGCGTGATGAAGGGCCCGGCCCCTTCGGCGTGCTCCTCGAAATGGCTCACCCGCCGACTGTAACGGCGGGCGCCAAAATCCGACGAACCGGACATGGCGGAGTCCGGTGGCCGTGGGGGCCGGGTCCTCGCGCGCGTGCCGTCAGGCGGGCTGTGCGGTGGCGTGCAGGTCCTCCAGCGCGTCGCGGATGACGGTGCGGCGGTGCCAGGAGAGCCAGCGGCCCACCACGGCTCCGGTGGTCTCCAGGGCGTCGAGCTGGGCGCGCGTGAAGCCGCCCAGGGGGCGCGGGTGGTGGGAGGAGATCACCCCGAGCGGCGCGCCGCGCTCGTCGAGCAGCGGGACGCTGTGGCAGGCGCGGCTGCCGGCGTGCAGGATCACCCGCCGGGACTCCTCGTCGAAGACGGTGGCGGTGGCCACGTCGCGGACGGTGACCTGCCGCCGGTTCTCCGCCGCCCGGCCGCAGGAGGTTCCGGGGCCGTCGACGAAGGTGAAGTGGTCGACGAACCGCCGGTTCAGACCCGTGTGCTTCTCCATCCGCAACAGGCCGTTCTCGGCGAGCTGTACGTTGCCCATCGGGGTCTGCGTGATGTCGAGGACCCGGTCCAGCGCGGCACCGAGGACGGCGCCGGCCGGGCCCGCGGCGTCGTTGTGGTCGGCCGGTGCCAGGCCGGTGAGCGGGGGAGGGGCGGTGCGGACGCGACGGGGGAACCAGGCGTGCGCGTCCCGGTCGGGCCCGGGGGTGCGGAGCACGGCGTCGGCGAGGGTGTGCAGCTTGACGTTGTGCCGCTGGGACGTGTGGCGCAGCAGGTCGAACGCCTCGCCCAGGGAGGGCAGTCGGTAGCGCTCCAGCAGTACGCCCTGGGCCGCGGATATGGAGGTGCGCGCCAGCATCCGGTTGCGCAGTCCGGCGTTCTGCTGCCGCAGCCGCTCGTGCTCCTCCCGGTCGGATGACGAGTCGTGCAGGGGAATCACCTTGCCTTCCGGCTCCTGGCTCATCAGGCCACTTCCTTTCGCTGGATGACAGACGCATCGTCCTGCGGTCGGGTGCCTGTTTCCCCAAGCACTGGCCCGACTGTAACGGGCCTGGCGGGAGTGCACGCAAGAGGTCGCCGAACGCCGGTACGCGGGCGCCCTCGGGCGCACCGCGACCGGCGCCGCACGGTCGGCGGTCCCTCGGGATCGGCTACGGCAGTTGCACGAAGGGGGACAGGAAGGAACGGGGCCCCGGTGTGTCGAGCCGGTACGCGACGTTGGTCGCGTAGCAGGGGGTGTCCCCGGTGATGGTCGTGGCCACGAGGACGCGCTTTGTGCCGAGGACGGCGAAGTCGGGGCCGCCGGAGTCCCCGTAGCAGGCGCCGCCGTTGCCCTGGGGCGCGGTCATGCCGAGGCGTACCCAGGCCTTGTTGAGGGCGTTGAAGGTCACGGGCGCCTTCATGCGGACGCCGCCGCCCGGGTGGGTGTGGCCGCCCGGGCCGTTGACCGCCTCCTGCGTGCCGTACCCGGCGACCGTCCAGGCGGCGGAGTTCAGTCCCTGTGGTGCCAGTGAGTCCAGCTGGTCGGCGGTCGGCAGGGCGGCCGGGGTGAAGGACCAGCGGGCGGCGACCTTCGCGGCGGGCAGCTCGATCACCGAGATGTCGTGCGGGTCCGAGGCCGGGCCCGGGTAGTCGGGGTGACTGTGTGCGGTGCCCTCGACGGCGACGGCGCTCGCCTGGGCGGCCGGGTCGCCCGGGTACTGCTTCGCGGCGGCGTCCAGTGCGGCCTGGACGTCCTGGTCGAGCGAGACGTAGAACCGCACGTCGTCCGGCCAGTCGGTGGTGCAGTGGGCCGCCGTCAGAAACGTGTTCGCGTCGATCATCGTGCCCGAGCAGACCCAGTCGACCCGGTCCGGCGTGGCCGGGTCGTCGTCGTTGTCCCAGGTGGCCACGAGCGCGCCCACCTCGGTGCGTTCGGGCGCGGGTGTGGCGTTGTACGAGTTGATCGCGGACGAGGGCAGCGCGGTGGCGAGCACGGTGGCACAGGCCGCTGCGGTGACGGCGGTGGCGCGTAGGGCGGTCAAGAAGAACCCCTTCACTGGGTGTGTGGGACAGGCGTTCTCCTGTGGGAGGTAGGGAGCATTGAAGTGCCTGGGGCGGCCCGCGACAAGACCCGGCTCGTTCATGGGGATGAACGTCGATCACGTGGGTGTACATGCCGGTGGCCCCTGTGCGAGGCTCACGCCAACTTCCTTGCGACAGCGAGCAGTTGGGGGCAGGCGGTCATGAGTGTTTCCCGGCGTACGGTGCTGGCCACGGCGGCCGGTGCCACGGCCGCAGGTGCTTCCTCGGCGCGGACCGCGCGGGCGGCCGACGGCCCGGCACCGGCCGCCACCGTGCGTACCCTGCGCGCGGCGGCCGACTACGCGGTGGAGAAGATCGGGGCGGTCGCGCCGGGAGTGACGGCGTTCCCCGTCGGCACGAAGTGGGGGTGACGGCCGTGGTGCAGCGGGAGCACGTGCACCGGAACTACACCGACCTGGGCGAGGAGACCGATCCGACGTACACCTACGACTTGGCCCCGCCCCCCGGCGTACCCCACCGCACGCTGGACGCCGGGACCACACGGCTGACCGTCGGCGCACGGGTGCTGGTCACCGTCGACCCTCAGGACCGAGCGGCCCCGCGCCTGGGTCATCGTCCCGAATCCAGCCGGTTGTCGGACCGGATCCTGAGCGTCTGCGAGCTGCTCGTCCTTCTCCTCCTCGCGGGCCTGTCCGCCGGTCTCGGACACGTGCTCGGGCGGTCGGCCCCTCACCGACGCGCGGCGGCCCTGGCCCGACGCCGTGGGCCGGGGCCGCCCGAGGACACGGCGCACTACGCCGGTTCCTAGCGGCCGACCCGCGCGCGGATGTCTAGCGCACCTCGGCTGTCCAGTGCGGGTCGCGGCCCAGGTGGGCGAGGAGTGCCTCGGCGCTGGTGTGGTCGGCGCGCGGCTGCCGGGCCGGCGCGAAGACGCGGTAGGCGTCGCGCAGGTGGTCGACGAGCCGGTCCGCGGCCGGCCGGATGCCGTCGGCCAGGGCGTCGTCGAGCCTCCGGTCCTGGCCGGTGGCGACGGCGATGTCCCAGGCGTGGACGCCCGCATCCATCGCGGCCGTCGCGGCGGCCAGGGCGAGCGGCATCGGGCCCAGCGGGGTGGGGACCTGGTCGGCGTCGGCGGGCAGCCGCGTGTACGCGTCCGCCACCGCGCCCAGTGTCTTGTCCAGCTCGGCCGCCGGGTCGCCGTCGAGGGCGTCGGCCGGCTGGAAGGGGTCGCTGTCCGGGCGACCGCCGGTCAGGGCGAGGCCGTAGGCCTGCTGGTCGATCCGTGCGTGATTGAGGACCTGCCGCGCCGTCCACTCGCTGCACGGCGTCGGTACGCCCCAGGCGCCCTCCGGAACGGCGGCGACCACCTCGCGCAGATAGTCGTGCGCACGCGTGAGAACGGAGATGCCCTGCATGTTCGCCATGTCTGCCGCCTTCTGCCGACCCTGCGGTTGATGAGACGAACCTATGGGCCGTTGCGGACAGATACGGTCCGCGATGCGGGGACTCGGCGCGGAGCGGAGAAGAAGTTTCGCGTCTTGTGTGCTGTCACAGGGCTACGAGATCCGCCCATCGGGTCACCCCGCCCGGATGCACGCGTATGCCGTGGCGCGAGGCCAGGGCGTGCACGATGCTCTCGCCGCGGCCGTGCTCGTCCGGGTCGATCCCCAGGGGCCACTGCCCCGGCGCCAGGACGGGACCACCGTCGGTGACCTCGATCCGCAGGGTGCTGAGTCCGTCGCGCCGGTCCCACGAGAGCCGCAGCTCCGCAGGGGGCACGGCGTGCACGAGCGCGTTGGTGAGCAGCTCCGACACCACCAGAAGTGAGTCGTCGACGATCTCCGGCGACACCCGCCAGTCGTCGAGGAGCGCCCTTACCTGTCGTCGTAGGGCCGAGACGGCGCCCGGGACATGTGGCAGCGGAGCGACGTACTCGACTGCTTCCCAAGGCACCATGTCCAGCTGTACCGCCATCTGCTCTCCTCGGGTGAGCGCTGTCGGCCTGATGCCGGGCCCCGTGCGCTTCTACCGGGCCTCAGTGCACGTTATGGAGTGGGACGAACGGGGTCAATGAACACCGGTCGGCATTACCGAACGGCTCCTTACAACCCGGCACCGAACCGGCCGACTGCACGTAAAGCGGACACGGCGGCGCGGTACTAGGCTCGCTTCATGACCGGCCCAGTCCAGTCGATCGAACGGGCGGCGGCGATATTGCGTCTGCTCGCCGGTGGACCCCGTCGACTCGGGCTCGGTGAGGTGGCGGCCTCGCTCGGGCTGGCGAAGGGCACCGCCCACGGGATCCTGCGCACGCTCCAGCACGTGGACTTCGTGGAACAGGACGCCGCGACGGGAAAGTACCAGCTCGGGGCCGCCCTGCTGCATCTCGGCACCAGCTATCTCGACGTCAACGAGCTGCGCTCGCGCTCGATCAACTGGGCCGACGCCCTGGCCGCCCGCAGCGGGGAAGCGGTCCGCCTCGGCACCCCCCTGGAGGGCAAGGTCCTCGTCGTCCACCATGTGTTCCGGCCCGACGACACCCTCCAGACCCTGGACGTGGGCACGCTGCTGCCGCTGCACGCCTCCTCGCTCGGCAAGGTCCTGCTGGCCTACGGAACGGCGCCCGTGGAGGCGGCCCTGGATGTCGGCCTGGAGATGTACACCCGGCACACCCTGATCGCCCCGGAGCGGCTCACCGAGGCCCTCGCCGAGGTCCGGGAGCAGGGCTGGGCCGTCGAGGTCCAGGAGATGAGCATGGGCGAGGCCGGCGTCGCCTCCCCGATCCGGGGACAGGGCGGTCTCGTGGTGGGTGCGCTGGGGCTGTCCGGGCCGGTCGAGAGGATCTGTGACAGCCACGGCCGGCCCCGGCCGAACCTGATCACTCTGCTCCGCGAGGCCGCGCGGGCGATCTCCCGAGACCTGGGGGCTGCTCGCTGGTAATCCCCCACCGCCTTGTCGACACATCGGAAGGCAGATCCGATCATGGTGGAACGGTACGTAATGTCCGTCGATCAGGGCACCAACTCCACCCGATGCATTCTGTTCGACCATCAGGGGCGGCTGGCTGCGGTCGCGCAGCGGGAGCACCAGCAGCACTTCCCCAGACCGGGCTGGGTCGAGCACGACGCCGTCGAGATCTGGCGCGCCCTGCAGCGCGTCGTCCCCGACGCCCTGTCCGAGGCCGGCATCGGCGTGGACCAGGTCGCCGCCATCGGCATCGCGAACCAGCGCGAGACGACCGTGCTCTGGGACCGGCACACGGGTGTTCCGCTGGGCAGGGCGATCGTCTGGCAGGACACGCGTACGGCACCGCTGGTCGAGGACCTCAGGCGCCGGCCCGGGGACGAGTACTTCCTCGACCGGTGCTGTCTGCCCCCCTCGACCTATTTCTCGGCGCTGCGGATCCGCTGGCTGTTCGACCACGTCGGCGGTCTGGAGCAGCGGGCCATGGCCGGGGAGGTGCTGTTCGGCACGATCGAGAGCTGGCTGATCTGGAACCTCACCGGGGGCGTGGACGGGGGTCTGCACGTCACCGACGCCACCAACGCCAGCCGCACGATGCTGATGAACATCCGCACGCTCACCTGGGACGAAGAGCTGCTGGCGTTCTTCGGGGTGCCCCGCCCCATGCTGCCCGAGATCCGCTCCTCCGCCGAGAGCTACGGCGAGGCCCGCTCGGTCGTCCCCGGCGTCCGCATCACGGCCGCTCTCGGGGACCAGCAGGCCGCCCTGTTCGGCCAGACCTGCTTCTCCCCGGGCGAGGCGAAGTGCACGTACGGAACGGGCAGCTTCCTGCTGCTCAACACCGGGTCCGAGGTCGTGCGGTCCCGGCACGGACTCCTCACCACCGTGGGCTACAAGATCGGGGACCAGCCCCCGGTCTACGCCCTGGAGGGGTCGATCGCCGTCACCGGCTCCCTGGTCCAGTGGTTCCGCGACCGGCTGGGGCTGATCAGCAGCGCGCCGGAGATCGAGACCCTCGCGCGGACGGTCGAGGACAACGGCGGCTGCTACATCGTCCCCGCGTTCTCGGGGCTGTTCGCTCCGCACTGGCGCAGCGACGCGCGCGGCGTCATCGTCGGCCTGACCTCGTACATCACCAAGGGGCACCTGGCCCGGGCCGTCCTGGAGGCGACCGGCTGGCAGACCCGGGAGGTCGTCGACGCCATGAACGCCGACTTCCCGGTCCCGCTGAAGCAGCTGAGGGTCGACGGCGGCATGACGGCGAACAACCTGCTCATGCAGTTCGTCGCCGATGTGCTCGACGTGCCCGTGGTGCGGCCGATGGTCGCCGAGACGGTCTCCCTGGGCGCCGCCTATGCCGCCGGGCTCGCCGCGGGCTTCTGGGCGGACCTGGAGGTCCTCAGGCGGCACTGGCACCGGGCCGGGCAGTGGCTGCCGGACATGGATCCCGAGCGGAGGGAGTCGGAGTACGAGAACTGGCAACGGGCCGTCGAACGGTCGCTGGGGTGGATGAGACCGCCGAAGCACGAGTGACCCGCCACGGCCGTGCCCCATGTCGGGCGCGCAGTGGGGGCGCGCGAGGCGCGGACGAGGGAAAATCGGAATATGGACTTCCGTATTCCTGGTGGATGGGCAATCCCCCGGGGTGGATGGGCCGTATATACAGGTATGTCGAGATTCCGGTTTCCAGTGGGCCGACTCTCGGACGAAGCTCTGCTGTCCGGGCTGGCCACAGGCGATCCGGAGCTCGCCGTCACCTTCGTACGGAGGTTCCAGCACACGGTCTTCGGTGTCGCCCTCGCGGTCATCGGGGATCCACAGCTCGCCGAGGACATTGCCCAGCAGACGTTCGAACGCGCCTGGCGTCATGCGCAGATCTACGACGCGCGCCGGGGGTCGGTGCGGACCTGGCTGACGGCCATCGCCCACAACCTCGCCATCGACGCCGTCCGTTCCCGGCGGCCGGAGCCGGTGGCGCCCGAGGATCTCGAAGCGATCCTCGGGGAGGTCAGCGAGACGCCGGAGCAGCAGGCGCTGGCCGACGAGGCGTCCACCCGGCTGCGGGCGGCCGTGGCCGAGCTGCCGCCCGAACAGGGCCGTGCCCTGGTGATGGCGGGTATCTACGGCATGACCGCCCAGCAGATCGCCGACTCCGAGAAGATCCCGCTCGGCACCGCCAAGACCCGGGTCAGGACGGCGATGGGCAAGTTGCGGACCACGCTCGCGTCTCCGAAACGAGGCGACCATGTCCAATGACATGACCTGCGAGAAGCTGCGGGAGATCGGCGCCGAGCTCGCGCTCGGTGTGCTGCCCGGACGGGAACGCGCCGGTGCGCTCGCCCATCTGGACGGCTGCGCGGACTGCCGCGAGTACATCGAGCAGTTGACCCTCGTGGGCGACGGGCTGATCGGCCTGCTCCCCGGCAGTGAACCGCCGGTCGGGTTCGAGGCCCGGGTGGCACAGGCGCTGACCCGGCAGGCGCCGGCGCACGAGGGGCGAGGGCACGCCCGCGCGTCCGCCGCGCGCAAGGGCTCCTTCCGCCGGGCACGGCTGCGGTTCGCCTCCGTCGCGGCCGCGTGCGTCGTCGCGATCGGGTTCGGCGGCTGGGCGGCCGGTACGGCGGTCGAGCACGTCCTGGCCGGGCCTTCCCGCAGCTCCGCCGTCAATGCCGAGATGCTGTCCGGCGACCTGACCGCGACCGCCGCCGGGGGAAAGCCGGTCGGCGAGGTCTACGCGCACACCGATCCCGAGGGCTGGGTCTTCATGACCGTCAACCTCGCCCAGGCCGGCAGCCCGTACAACGGCAAGATCAACTGCGTGCTGGAGCACAAGGACGGCTCCACGGTGCGCGTGGGCACGTTCACTCTGCGCAGCGGCAGCGGCTCCTGGGGCGCCCCCACCTCCGTCGACCCCTCGGCGGTCTCGGGCGCTCGCGTGACGACGCCCGACGGCACCGTGCTCGCGACGGGTCCGCTGGCCGTCGGCGCGTAGGTACGGTTCGCCGGGTCCGCGAAGGAGCGCGCTCCCTCAGCTCAGGACGATGCCGGGTCCCTCACCGCCGGACCCCGCACGGCGGATCCCCTCGCCCGGGAGCGCCGCGCCGAGGGCCCTGGTCAGCTCGGAGACCGTCGGCCGGGCCGCCGGGTCCGCCCGCAGGCAGGCGTCGACGGCCGCGGCGAGCGCGCGGGGCAGGCGGCGGCGCGTGGCGATCGGCGCCCCGGCGACGGGCACGACACCACTGGCCACCTCGTACAAGGTCATGCCGATGCCCCAGACGTCGGCCGACGCCGACAGCCGTCCGCCGCGCACCTGCTCCGGTGCCATGTAGCCGTACGTGCCGAATCCGGCGGGCGCGGGGCCGGGCGGCCGGGCCACGCTGAGGTCGAACACCTTCGCGTGCCCGCAGTCCACCACGACGTTGGACGGTTTGAGGTCCAGGTGCAGCAGGCCCTGGCCGTGCAGATAGTGGACCGCGGAGCACAGCTGCACGCCGAGGATGGCCACGTCCCCGGCGGACAGCCGGCGCCGCAACCGGCGGACGAGGTGGGACAGCGTCTCCCCGGTCAGGGTCTCCAGGACGACGAGTGGCTCCGGGGAGGTGAAGAGCTCGTACGCGCGGACCAGGTGCGGATGCGTGAATACCCGCAGCCACCGGCCCTCCCGCAGGAGCCGGTCGCCCAGGTCCGCCTTGTCGCGGCGGTCCGGACGGACCACCTTGATCACACAGCGGCAGGCCCGCTCCTCGCTCCAGGCGTCGTACACGTCCAGCCAGCCGGTGCGCACGAGATGGCCGAGGAACTCGTAGCCCGGGACCGGGCGGGTGCCCGGTGCCCGCGCGAGGGGCGGTCGCTCCGGTCCGCTCGGGCGGTCGGCTCCGCCCACGCCCTCCGGCTCGCCGGATCCACCCGGTCCGCCCGATCCCTCCGCTCCGCCTGTCATGACAGCACCGTCCCCGGTCGTGTGGCGGGCATCCGAGCCGGGTGGCCGGTCGCGGCGCCGAGCCGGTGCAGACGGGCGTAGGCGCCGTCCCGGGCCAGCAGTTCGTCGTGGGTCCCGGACTCGGCGACCCGGCCGCCGTCGAGCACCACGATCCGGGTGGCGTCGCGGACGGTGAGCAGGTCGTGGGAGATGACGACGGTGGCCCGACCCGCCATCAGACGGCGCAGTGGCTCCATGATCTTCAGGCCGGACGGTGCGTCGAGGCTGGTGGTCGGCTCGTCGAGGAGGAGGACGGGCGCGTCCCTGATCATCGCGCGTGCGATGGCCAGGCGCTGGCGCTGTCCGCCGGACAGGGTCCGGCCGCGCTGGCCGACCACCGTGTCGTAGCCCGCCGGGAGACGCTCGATGAACTCGTGGGCATCCGCGGCGCGCGCCGCTGCGACGATCTCCGCCTCGCTCGCCCCGGGCCGGCCGTAGGCGATGTTCTCCCGGACCGTGCCCTGGAAGACGAACGTCTCCTGCAGGACCACCGCGACGTTCTCGCGTACGTCGCACACGCGCAGGCTCCGCAGATCCGCGCCGTCGAGCCGGAGCGCGCCCCGGTCGGGGTCGTAGAAGCGCAGCAGCAGCTTGGCGGCCGTGGACTTGCCGGCCCCGCTGGCCCCGACCAGCGCCAGGACCTCGCCGGGGGCGACGTGGAACGACACGTCGGACAGGGCCCGGCGCGCGGTGCCGGGGTAGCGGAAGGACACGGCGTCGAACTCGACGGCGCCCCGGGCCCGGCCGATCCGGCGGGCGTCGGGGACCTCGGTGACCTGGGGCCGCTGGTCGAGCAGCTCGATGATCCGTTCCGCGGACGCCGACGCGGCGTAGAAGGTGTTGCCCAGATGGGACAGGCCGCGGATCGGGCTGTACAGCTTGCCGATCAGCGCGAGGAAGACCAGCAGGCCGCCGAGGGTGAGTTGGCCCTGGGCCAGCTTCCAGGTGCCGAGGCCCATGACGGCGAGGCCGCCCGCCACCTCGATGACCTCGACGAGCGAGCCGTAGACGGCGTGGATGCGGGTGGAGGCCATCGTCGCGTGGAACGTGCCGAGGCTCTCCCGCTCGAAGCGGCGCTCCTCCCAGTCCTGCCGGTTGTACGCCTGGACCAGCACGACATTGCCCAGCGACTCCTCGGCCACGGCGCTCAGCGAGCCGCTGCGGCGCCTGCGCTCCCGGGACGCTTCCTTGATCAGCCGGGAGAAGTGCCGGGCGGAACGCCAGAACAGCGGGACGATGGCGAGCGCCAGCAGCGTCAGGTCCCAACGGAGGTAGAAGAGCAGCCCGAGGAAGACGCCCAGCCGGACCAGGTGGTACAGGCCGTCCGCGACCCCGGAGAGCATGAACGTCTCGACGGAGTCCACGTCACCCGTGACACGGGAGAGCACGTCCCCGAGCCTTCGGCGCTCGAAGAACCCGAGCGACAGCCCCTGGACGTGCCGGAAGACGTCGGAGCGCAGGGCCAGCAGGAACCGCTCGCCGACCCAGGTGGACGTCATGTCGTCGGCGAAGCCGAGCACGCCCGAGCCGACGACGAGCGCCAGATAGGTCGGCGCGATCCAGACGAACGGTCTCAGATCGCGGGGGACGAGCACGTCGTCCACCACGATCTTGAACAGCCACAGTTCGGCGGCGTCGGCCAGGGGCCCGACCAGGCTGAACAGCACGAGTGGCACCAGCCAGGGCCGGCGGCCCCGGGTGTAGGGCCAAAAGCGCCGGAACACCTCGCGCGGCGGCACCGGCGGCGCCGCCGTGACCACGGTGCTCGCGGCGTCGGGATCCGCGCCCACGGCCAGCAGTCGCCGCAGGGCACGGCGAGGGATCTGCCAGGGGACACGCACCATGGTTCGGCTCCGTCGCGCACCGACGGCGGAACGGACCGGTTCCCCCGGTCACCGGTCCGCTCGGTCTGGTGTCAGTAGTTGTGGCCGGAGTGGCCGTGACCGTGGTCGTGGTGCCCCTCGCCGTGGTCGTGCCCGTGGCCGTGCCGGTCGTGGTCGTGGTGGTTGTCCCTGTCTCCTCCGTGGCCGTGGTGCGACGTGTTGTCACCGTGGTCACGATGGCTGGCCGGGAACAGCCGACTGAAAATCGCCATGAGGTTCCTCCAGTTGAAACATGCCTTGTATCACATACGGTGCAGAACGGGAATTAGATGGCGTTTCCGAAGAAAACCTGCAGATTTCATCGAATGCGCCGTCATCGGCGGGCCGCGCCGGGCCCCACCGGGACCTGCTCGTGCGCCGCCCTGTACGGCAGTCCGGGGGCGGCGCCCCGCGCGGTCAGGACACCGAGCCAGGCGAGGAACGCCACGACGAAGAGCCCCTCGACGAGCAGGGACAGCGGGCCGTACGGCGACTCCCAACCGGGCTCGTAATAGCCGCCCGGGAGGCCCACTGTGCGGGAGAACGCGAAGGCGATGATCATGCCGAGGCTGACGAGCGTGCCGGTCAGCCAGGCGATCAGCGGACGTTTCATGACGATCAGCGCCACCGCCACGGCGAGCATGACGGCGCTGCCCACGGCGAACAGGACGCCGATGTAGAACATCTCCGCCAGGTGGTCGGGGACGAGGAGCGTGTGCAGCACCGTGTTGCCGATGGCGCAGCCCGCGGCCAGTCCCGTCAGGCCGGCTTCGGCGGCATGCGTGGAGTTCATCCTGACTCCAGGTGTTCAGGGGCATCGAATCGCTGGGCAACGAGGCTCCGGAGAGCGGGTGTTCCGGGTGGTGGTCGGGTTTGTGTCCCCTGGAGTGCATACGGAAGGCGGCGGCGGAGGGATTGCGGTTTCCGGTACTTGATGCGAACCGATTCGCTGTGTCGTCACCCGGTGACGTCGGTGTATGTGCCGGCGGGCGTGAAACCGCCCTCGCCGCACGGAGCGTGAGGGTGCGGCAGGTTCCGGGACGTCATACGGGATCTCCGACGCGCCAGCCGGGTTCGAGGCGGTCGAGCAGGGCGTGGCAGGCCGCACCCGCCCGGTCCCAGTCCCCGTCGGCCAGGGGTGCGGTCAGCAGGCCGAACATCGCGTCGACCAGCAGGGTGGCCTCCGTCCGGGCGTGCGGCTCGGTCATGCCCAGGCCACGGAAGAGGGAGGTCACCAAGCCCGTCCACTCGCCGAGGAGGTCGCGCATGACGGGGCCGTACCGCTCGGGATGCAGCACGCTGGCGCTCATCACCTCCAGATAGAGGGGCAGCGTTGCGCGCATGTCGGGGCCGCTGAACTGCCGCCAGATCTCCTCCGCGAACCGGCGCAGCGCCGCGGCGTCCCGGGGGGTGCCCATGGTGTCGAGCAGGCCGCGGACGCGCAGGAGCGGGCGCGCCTCGTACAGCGCGAGCGCCTCGGCGACCATGCGCTCCTTGGTGCCGAAGTAGTACAGCAGCATGCGGTCGCTGGTGCCCAGTGCCCGGGCCATCGGGCGCAGGGACAGGTCCGCCAGGCCGTTGTGGATGACGTACGACCGAACGCGTTCGAGCAGGTCACGACGTTTGGCCGGGTCGGGTGGACGCGGCATGCGCGCTCCTCTCCGCTCTGTCCGATTCATCATTTTTTGTACAAGTATTTACTGTAGCGTCCGCTACGTGTACCTTATAGCTGTAGCAGCTGCTACGGAAATGGCGCAGGCAGCTCGTACCCCCGAAGGGACTGATTCCCATGGCCGCCCGGGCTCTGGGTCGCACCACCAACCCCCTCGCAGAACACCGCCCCCTCGGGAAGGTGGCGTCGCGTCTGGCCCGGCAGCGGGCGATGTGGTCCCGTGTCTTCGAGCCGTTGCGGCCGCTCGACGCGCCGCGCGCCCGCGCCACCGCCTGGGACGCCTCCTGGCCCCTGCGGCGGGACCTGACCTCGGTTCGTCAGGCCCGGCGACTGGTGACCGCGCAACTGGCCGACTGGGGCGTGCGGGATCTGGTCGACACCGCCGAACTGCTGGTCAGCGAGGTCGTCACCAACGCCCTGTGCCACACCTCCGGCTCCGTGCGGCTCAACCTCCAGCTGCGTGGCGACCGCCTGCTGTGCGAGGTCGAGGACACCCGGGACGCCGCTCCCGTACGGCATGTCGTCGACCCCGAGGCGGAGGGCGGGCGCGGCACCGAGCTGCTCGACCTGCTCGCCGAGGCGTGGGGCACCACGCGTACGGCCACCGGCAAGACGATCTGGTTCCGGCTGCGGACGGAAGCGTCCGAGGCGTGCGAGCAGGGGTGGTGATCTCCGACGTCCCGCTGATGCGACCCGAACTTGTCTGAACAAGTTTGGTCGCGGTTCTTCCGCCCGACAAGGGCGGCCGGTACCTATGTCCCGTTCATGGCGCACAGCCAGGCCTTGACACGCACCATCCTCATGGCACCCACAGCAACGGGACGAGGTATACGCATGCGACTGCGCTGGAGATCCCACGGCGGGCTACTCACCCTCCTCGGCGCACTGATCGTCTCCGCTCCCGCCCCCGCCCAGGCGGCGGGCGGCAGCGGCAACCTGATCGTCAACGGCGACGCGGAGGCCGGCGGCTACTGCACCGACGACTGGAGCAGCGCCTCCACCGTGCCCGGCTGGAGTACCGAGGCCGGCGGCCCGGACGTCATGTGCCACACCGCCGGCTCCTTCGGGCTGCCGAGCGACGGCAAGGCGCCCGGCAAGGCCTTCTTCGGGCCCGGCAACTTCGGCGACGGCGCGATGACACAAACCGTCGACGTCTCCTCGGCCGCCGCCGCCATCGACGGCGGCGGCGTCGACTACGACCTCTCCGGCTGGCTCGGCGGCTGGACCGCCTACAGCGGCTACGTCGGGGTCGGCCTGCACTTCCAGGACGCGAACGGCCGCCCGATCGGCGCGACCGCCAAGCTGCCCACCGTCTCCGCGAGCGACCGGGGCCTGGCCACCAAGTTCCTCTCGCGCACCACCACCGGTTCGGTCCCCACCGGCACCCGGTCCATCCAGGTCGAGGTGCAGTTCCTGTCGACGTCCCACGAGACGGGCTACCTCGACAACCTCTCGCTCACCCTGAACACACCGGTCACCGCCCCGGCCGCACTCACCCCGCCGGCCACCAAAGTGCCCGGCTACGACCACGTGTTCATGGTCATGATGGAGAACACCGACTACTCCGCGATCATGAACGATCCGGCGGACACGCCCTTCATGCACAGCCTGATGGGGCAGGGCGCGACGCTGACCGACTTCCACGGCGTCTACCACCCGAGCGACGAGAACTACCTCGCCGTCGCGGGCGGCGACACCTACGCCAAGGGCGCCACCTACTGGCCCAACATCAATTCCCCGCAGCGCAACCTGGGCGACACCATCGAGGCGGCCGGCAAGAGCTGGAAGGCCTACGAACAGGGCATGGGCACGCCCTGCAACACCAGCAACAACTTCGACCGCTACTACGAGCCCGACGACGCACCGTTCATCAACTACACCGACATCAGCGGCAACGCCTCCCGCTGCGCAGCGCACCTGTTCGACACCTCGCAGCTGACCACCGACCTCCAGTCGGCCGCGACCACGCCGAACTTCTCCTGGATCGCCGCCGACGACTACTACGACGGCGAGGCCTCCGGCAACGGCTCTCCCACCAGCCTGAAGACGCAGGACGGCTGGCTGAAGCAGACGCTCGCCCCGGTGCTGACCTCTCCCGCCTGGACCCAGCAGCGCTCGCTGCTCATCCTGACCTGGGACGAGAGCAACAGTGAGGCCTACAACCACATCGTCACCACGGTCGTCGGCTCACAGGGCACCGTCCCGGCCGGCACCAGCAGCCCGGCCCACTACGACCACTACGGCATCGCCCGCACCATCGAGGGGGCCCTCGGCCTGCCCGGCCTGACGGCCAACGACACCTACGCGACGCCGCTGAACGCGGCCTTCGCACCGTCCACCGCCACGAAGCCGACGCTCACCGGCGGCCAGAAGGCGGTCGCGAACGGCGGCAACGTCACCTTCCGGTACGCGGTGCCCTCCGCCGCGCAGGTGAGTGCGAAGAACTGGATCGGCATCTACCCGGCGGGTGTCGTCCCCGGCCGGCAGTCCTCGCAGGCCTGGGCGTACGCGCCCGACGCGAGCGGCGCGCTGACCTTCTCCACCGGCAAGCTCAACGGCGCGGGCGCGTACGACGTGTACTACCTCGCCAACGACGGCTACTCGGTGCTGGCCGGGCCGATCTCCCTGACCGTCGGCTGATTCGCCGACCGCCGGCTGAATCGGCGGCAGCGGCACGCGCGCTCGGCTCCCGGCATCTCGCCAGGGGC
>NZ_JBSHAQ010000097.1:0-18216 GCF_053611585.1 Streptomyces sp. NPDC054794
CTTTTTCCGTGGCGGGCCCTCCCCCCAATTTAACCCCCCATTCCCGGGTACCCGGTCTTTTTTTTTTTTGCGGCCGGGGGCGGCCCCCCCCGCGGCGGGGGGGGGCCCGTGGGGGCCCCCCCGCGGGCCCCGCTCGGCCCTCAACCGGTGTGGGTGATGGGC
Organism: Streptomyces sp. NPDC054794; assembly: GCF_053611585.1. Taxonomy (NCBI): domain Bacteria; kingdom Bacillati; phylum Actinomycetota; class Actinomycetes; order Kitasatosporales; family Streptomycetaceae; genus Streptomyces; species Streptomyces sp. NPDC054794. The sequence continues at coordinate 163 of NZ_JBSHAQ010000097.1, forward strand.
CCGGTGCACACGTCGAAGGCGTGCGTGACCTCGGCATCGGTGCCGGGCAGGAGCAGGGCGCGGGCCCGCTCCTCGGAGTGGCGGTCGGTGGCGGTCAATCGCGTGTGGTGCTGCGCGAGGTGCTCCGCCCAGGAGCCGACGAGGTAGTTCTCGATGTAGCGGCCGGGTTCGTTGCCGTCCTCGTACATGCCCCAGGTGAGGGCTCCGGTACGGCGCCGGGAGCGGGCGACGTGCCGCATGGCGTCGGCGAAGGCCGGGCGGTTGCCGGGGGCGACCCGGTAGACGACGGAGACCAGCACGGGGCCGTCGGCCGGGCCCGGTTCGAAGACCAGCGGCGGTGCGGGCCAGTGGTCGGACGGTGTGGGGTCGATGCGGGCGGCGTCGTACAGCGGCCACGGCCGGACGCTGGCGGCGGCGAGGCCGAGCAGCCCCGCGGCGATCAGCAGCGCGACCGTGAGGCCCAGCCACTGCGCCAGCCCGCCCCACAGCGGTGCGGCGAGGGCTTGGCAGCCCTGGAAGACCAGCAGATAGACGGCCAGCCCGCGGGCCCGCACCCAGCCCGGCAGCCGCGTCTGGGTCGCCGCGCTCAGCGTGGACAGGACGCCGATCCAGGCCAGTCCGGCGGGCAGCAGCGCGAGCGCGACGACCCAGGTGACGTGGACCGTGGCCAGGACGACGAGGGCCACGGCGAAGGCGGCCGCGCCGGCCGCCAGGATGCCGTTGGCCCCCAGCAGTTCGCGAAGACGCGGCAGCAGGAAGGCGCCGCTGACCGCGCCGAGACCGACGGCGGCCAGCAGCAGGCCGTATCCGCCGGAACCGAGGCCGAGCGCATCACCTGCGACCAGCGGCAGCAGGGACCACACGGCGGCGGCGCCCGGTATGAACAGCGCGGTGCGCAGGAGGACGCGGCGGATGCCGGGCGCGTTCCACACGTACCGGCGGGCCGCGAGCAGCGCGGTCAGGAACCGCTCACGCTCGGCGGCCGGCACGGGCGCGACCGGCGGACGGCGCCACAGCAGCAGGACGGCCACGATGCCCACGTACGAGACGGCGTTGAAGGCGAAGGTCCAGCCCGCGCCGGCCGCGGCGACCAGCACACCGCCGATGGCCGGCCCGATGGCGCGGGCCAGGTTCATGTTGACCGCGCCCAGGGCGGAGGCCTCTCCGAGCTGGGCGCGGTCGACGAGTTCGGGCTGGATCGCCTGCCAGGCCGGGCCCATGAGCGCGGTGCCGCATCCCAGTAGGAAGGTCAGCACGAGCAGGACCACGGGGGAGAGCGCGGCGGCGAAGGCCAGCGCGGCCAGCACCGCGGCCACGCCGGCCATGGTGAGCTGCGCGACGATGAGCAGCCCGCCCCGGTCGAAGCGGTCCGCGAGCACGCCGGAGGGCAGGGCCAGCAGGACCACGGGCAGGCTGGAGGCCGTCTGGACGAGGGTGACCAGCGTCGCCCCGTGCCCGAGCAGCAGCCACTGGGCGCCGACGGTCTGCATCCAGGTGCCGACATGGGACACGAACTGCGCGATCCACAGGGCCCGGAAGACCGGCGAGACGAGCGGAGCCCACGCCGAACCGGGACTCGCGGGCCGCTCGGGGCTCCCGCTCGGCGAGGTGGCGCTCATGCTGGGACTCCCGGGCCGTAGGGCGTGTCAGGTGCCGTGTCCGACGCCGCGTCGGACAGGGCTGACGCCGCGCCGGATGCCGTGTCGGACACGGCCGTTGCCGTGCATGGTGTCATCCGAACCCCACCGTCCCGCCCCGCCTCTCCCGGCCCTCGTTCCCCAGCCCGGGTGAAACCCCCGGACGGTCGGGGTGGGTGCGGCGGGGCGCCCGGGCGGGCGCGGCATACACCCCTACCCACCGGTAGTGGCCTGCGTCACACCTTCCCTCTCCCCGTGATGATCGTCGGACGGTCTGCGCTGGGATCAAGGGCGTACCTCTGTGACGGGTGCGCCTCCTGTGACTTCTTCCGTGGCCTTACCGGGCCCTCTGTGGGGGTGGAAACGCCGTGAGTCGTCGAACGGCGCATGCGTACAGACCGTTGAGCCTCAAGCGCCGGGCGTGGCTGACGCTCGGCGCGGTGGTCCTGGGCGGTGGGGGACTGGCGAGCTACGCGCTCGCCGACCCCTCCCACGACTCCGGCGCGGCGGGCCGGCCCAAGCGGCCGGTGAAGGTCTACGACCTCACACTGAAGGGCACCGCGAGCGACAGACGGGACCTGCCCCGCACGGACACCGAGCAGTTCTCGATGCTCGGCGTCTCCTGGACGGGCGCCACCAAGCGGCTCGGCGGGACGGCGCAGGTGCGCACCCGCGCCCTGGACACCGGCGCGTGGGGCGACTGGCGGGACCTCGAAGTGAACGTCGACCCGCTGGAGCACCCGGACGCCGGTGTGCGCGGTTCCTCCGAACCGCTGTGGGTCGGCCCCTCCGACGGCGTCCAGGCGCAGGTCGTCCGCAAGAACGGCAGCACCGGCCCGCTGCCCAAGGGCCTTGAGGTCAACCTGGTCGACCCGGGCGTGGTGACCGACGCCGAGGCCGCGCATACGGACGGCGGCACCGAACCGGCCGCCTTCGCCGCCGAGACCGGCCCCGGCGCCGCGACCGACACGCCCTCCGACTCCGCCGCACCGACCGACGGCACCACCGTCGCGCCGACGGACGGCCAGAGCACCGAGCCCCCGGCCCCGACCGACAGCACACCGGCGGCCACCCCCTCCGACACGGCATCCGCGTCGGAGTCGGCGCCGGCGTCCTCGTCCCCGTCGGCGAGCGCCTCGGCCACCGTGCCCACCGCGCCGCCGTCGACCGTGCCCGAACCGCCCATCACCTCGCGCGCCGGCTGGGGCGCCGACGAGTCGATCAGCCCCGACGCGCCGGAGTACAACACGGACGTCAAGGCCGTCTTCGTCCACCACACCGACGGCGCCAACGACTACGCGTGCGCGGACTCGGCGTCGATCGTCCGGGGCATCTACGCGTACCACGTGCAGGTCAACGGCTGGAAGGACATCGGCTACAACTTCCTCGTCGACAAGTGCGGCACCGTCTTCGAGGGCCGCAAGGGCGGGGTCGACCTGCCGGTGCTCGGCGCCCACACCTACGGCTGGAACCGGGAGGCCGCCGGCATCGCCGTCCTCGGCGACTACACCACCACCAGCGCCCCCAACGCCACGCTGGCCGCCATCGCCCGCGTCGCCGCCTGGAAGCTCGGCCAGTACGGCGTCGCCCCCACCGGGACCACCCAGCTCACGGCGGGCGCCACGCAGAAGAACTACGCCGGCACCAGCTTCACCTCCGGCAGCAGCTACCCCTTCCAGCGGATCTCCGGCCACCGCGACGGCTACAACACCCAGTGCCCCGGTGACTCCCTCTACGCCCAGCTGCCCACCATCCGCGCCTGGGCGGCCGGTCCGGTCCAGGGCCTGAAGACCACCTCGGTCGGCGGCGCGGGCCTGTCGGGCTCGACGTACTACACCAAGGGCGCCGTCACGCTGCACTGGACGGCCACCACGCCGGCCGCGCTGATCTCCAAGTTCGAGCTGCTGGTCGACGGCAAGTCCGTGGCCACAGCCCCGGGCAGCGCCACGTCCGCCGGCACCACCCTGCCGCTGGGCAGCCACACCGTCGCCGTGCGGGCCGTACACCAGTCCGGCAAGACCGCGACGAGCGCCGCGCTGACCGTCGTGGCGGAGACCACCGCACCGACCTTCACCACCGCCCCGACGCTCTCCCTGCGCACCGGCACCGTCAACACCACCGCCGTCCCGGCCACGCTCGGCTGGAAGGCCACCGACAACACGGTGCTCGGCTCCGTGAAGCTGCTGGCCCCGACCACGGCGACGTACGGCCCGACCGCCACGAGCGCCGCCGTCACCGCCAAGTCCGGTGCGGCCACGACCTGGTCGCTGCGCGCCTATGACGTCGCCGGCAACTACCGCACGTCCTCGCCCGTCTTCACACCGGTGATCCTCCAGGAGAGCGCGGCCGTCAAGACCGGTACCTGGACCAGCCGTTCCTCCAGCAGCTACCTCGGCGGCGCCTCGTACTCCAGCGGCTCGAAGGGCGCGAGCCTCACCTGGACCTTCACGGGCCGCTCCGCCGCCTGGGTGGTCTCCCGCGCCACCACCTCCGGCCAGGCGTACGTCTACGTCGACGGCACCAAGGTGAGCACCGTCGACCTGAAGTCCGCCACCACCCAGTACCGCCAGGCCCTGTGGACCAAGACCTGGTCCACCAGCGCCAAGCACACCGTCAAGATCGTCGTGGTCGGCACCACGGGCCGTCCCACGGTCACCACGGACGGCCTCGTCTACCTCAAGTAGCTCCCTGCCCGACCCCAGCCGGACGCCGGCCTCCCCGGTCCGTGAACCACCGGGAGGGCCGGCGTCCTGCTTGCTTCCCCCGGACCGAGGGCCGTCCGGCGGACGCGAACGGCACCCGCGCCGACCACCGTGTCGGTGGCGGGCGCTATCGTCCTCGTTGCTTGTTCGGCCTTCCTCGGGGGCGCCATGCGCCTCAAGCGGGTCTCGCTCACGGCGGCCATATCGCTCGTCGCCGGGCTGACCACCGCCACCGTCGGCCTCACCGGCTCCGTCGCCCTGGCCGACAGCACGGCGGCTCTGCCGCTGTCCCACTACTCGCACCTGCTGGTCGACGCCGCGCACCAGCACCTCTTCTTCAGTCAGGGCCCCGCTCGACCGGCATCCCGGTGACCGACCTGGACGGCACCCCCGTCAGCACCCTCGCCGACGAGCCGGGCGCCACCGGTCTGGCGCTGTCCGCCGACGCTCACCGAGTCCGCCCGCTGGTCCACCGGCACCGCCAGCGCCTCGGCCTCCGTCGCCGTGGCGGGCGGCCGGGGCTGGTACGGATACACGGCCGAAGGCCAGGGCGCCATCGGCTCGGTGGACCCGTCCGAGAAGGCCATGCGGTTCAATCCGCTGCGGCGGCGTCACCGGAACGAGGTGACCGAACTGGGCGAGAGGATCGGCCGCGCCGTCCACGCGGCGACCCATCTCGTGGCCCTGGCCGTCGAGGCCGAGTTCTACTCCGTACGCGATGGGCCCACCCCGGTTCTCTCCCGGGCCCGGACATGTCTGCTCCCGGTCGCCGAGGCCACCGGGCGCGCCCTGGAGGCTCTCCTCGCGAGGCGGGATCCCCGCGAGGACACGGACGCCGCTCGCGCCGAACTGGCCCGGTACGCCAAGGACGACACAGGGCCTGTGTCCGTGGTGCTCCGCAGGCCGTTCACCAAGACCCTCGACCTCTGTGACGCGTCCCGGAGGACCTGAGGGCGAGTCGGAATACCGGGAACGGCGGAGTCGGAATACCGGGAACGGTCGAGTCGGAAGACCGGGGAGGGCGAGGTCGGAAGACCGTGGATGGCGGAGGGACCCCCGTGCTGTGGTTATCCGCAACATCACCTAGTCTTCGCTCACTCGCCACACACGGCCCACGGGTTCGTACACACCGTACGCACGGGTGGCACCCACTTGCGCTCACCTTCGTTCCGGGAGGTTCGACACCGTGCGCCTGCGCACTCTTCCGGCCGCCGCTGCCCTGGCGGCCCTGTTCAGCTCGGTGGTGCTCGCCGCACCGGCGTCCGCCGACTCCAGCACGTCCATACCGGTGTGGGGCGTGTCCGACACCGTGGTGGACGGCGTCCACCAGCGGGTCTTCATCAGTGACAGCTACGACAACCAGATCGTCGTCACCGACTTCACCGGCAAGGTCGTCACCAAGCTCACCGGCCTGTCCCAGGTCCGCGACCTGGAGCTGAGCCCGGACTCCGGCACGCTGTACGCCGCGGTCCCCGGCGCCGACAAGATCGTCGCCATCGACACCGCGCAGCTCACGCAGAGCGCCGAGTACCCGACGGGCGACCAGACGATCCCCTCCCGGCTCGCCTACGCCGACGGCAAGCTGTGGTTCGGCTACGGCGACCAGTGGGACTCCGGGCTCGGCGAGGTCGACCTGACCGCCGAGACGCCCACGGTCACCCTCGACCTGGCGGCCGGCCACGACTTCTCCAGCCCGCCCAAGCTCTATGCCGACCCCGACAACCCCGGCACGCTGCTCGCGCTCGACGCGAACATCAGCTCCGGCCCGATCGTCGTCTACGACATCTCCTCCGGCACCCCGGCGATCCGCGTCTCCGCCGAGAAGGGCGGTTTCTACCACGACGCCGCCCTCACTGCGGACGGCCAGAACGTCGTCGTCGCCGGCCCCGGGACGCGGGCACTCACCGAGTACCGCCTCTCCGACCTGTCCGAGGTGCGCACCTTCCCGACCGTTTCGGAACCGGAGACGGTCAGTGTCGCCCCGGACGGCACGGTCGCGGCCACCGTCCTCGACACCGACGACGTCGGCGACACCTATGTCTTCGGCACCGACCCCGCCCAGCCGACCAGCATCCGCAACCTGTCGCACACCTGGATGCCCGGGGGCGGACACTCCACCAACTGGTCGCCCGACGGCTCGCAGTTGTTCGTGCTGACCGGCTCCAGCGATTCCATGCAGTTCCAGACCGTCGACGCGCCCCGCAAGTACGCCCCCACCCTGACGGCCGACGCCCCGTCGAAGGCCACCCGCGCCAAGTCCCTCACCGTCAAGGGCAAGCTGACCGCGAACCTGGCGCTGCCCGCGGGCACCCCGCTGCAGGTCACCCGCACCGACCTGGACTCGCCGAACGGCAAGTCCCTCGGCACCAAGCCCCTCGGCACGGGCGGCGCGTACTCCTTCACGGACACCCCGCCGGCCGGCGGCAAGGTGAAGTACACGGTGACGTACGCCGGTGACACCACGCACACCGCGGCGACGGCCTCGGACACCGTCGACGTCTCGCGCGCCGCCCCCGCACTGACGCTGAACAACAACGGCAAGGTGTACGACTACGCCAAGTCCGTCACGTTCACGGCGCACCTCGGCACGACCTACAAGAACCGCACGGTCGAGATCTGGGCCAACCCGTACGGCGGCGACAAGCCCAACACCCTGGTGAAGTCCGGCACGGTCAACTCCAGCGGCAACCTCTCGGTCACCCTCACCCTGAAGCGGAAGACCGTGCTCACGGCGAAGTTCGCGGGCGACGCGCGCTACGCGCCGAAGACGACGACGAGCACGGTCGGCGCGCGGGTGAAGACCTCCACGGCGCTCGGCGGCGCCTACAAGACCAAGTACGCGTGGAGCCACACCTATTACTACTTCCACCAGTCCAAGGATCCGGTCGTCACGACCACGATGACGCCGTACCCGGGCCGCAAGCAGCTGCTGCAGATCCAGGTCTACGCCGGCGGTATCTGGCAGACCACGGCGAAGCAGTACTTCGCGCTCGACTCCGCGGGCAAGTCCGTCGTCACGCTCACGGGCACCCCGCCCACCGGCTACCGCTTCCGGGTCCGCGACTCGTACATCAGCGGCTCGGGCGACAGCGTGAACACGACGACGTACGGCACCTGGAAGTACTTCACCTTCACGAGCTGAGGCCCCGCCTCCGCATCGCCGGGCTGGACGACGAAGAACCCCCGGGCCTGTGGCCTGGGGGTTCTTCGTCGCTCCGCAGCAACTCCCGCCGATTCCGGCCGCGTTCTCGCGCCACCCGGCCTGTCCGGCTCCGCGGACCATGCGGCCGCTTCTTACCTCACACCGAGAACCTGCCCTGCTTTCCGGCCATCTCTAAGAGGGGCGCATGACGTGGGGGGAACCGAGCGAGGCGACGAGAACCGAAAGTGAGACAGCGTGTCGGCCATCAGCCAGCGGTTACACCTGGTGCTGCTTGCCGCCTGGACAGCCCTCTGGTTCGCCGTGGTCCAGCCGCACGGTGGGTTCTCCTGGCACTACCTGCGTACGGGTGGGGAGTTGCTCTACGCGGGCTCGGGCAGGGCGGACGGCGGTCTGAATCTGTACGCCCACCACCCCGAACTCCAGATGGGTCCCGTCAGCTTCCTGGCGGCGGGCCTGTTCAACCCTCTTCCCGAGTCGGACGGGCAGTTCCTGGCCGCCGCTGTGATGTCCCTGCTCGGTCTGCTGATCCTGGTGGTGGCCGGACGCAGCGCCGCCTGGCATCTCCTGGGCACGGGCACCAATCACCAGCGACTGCGGCAGCGGGTGCTGATCGCGGGCCTGGCCTTCATCCCGATGTGGATCGAGGTCGCCGTCCGCTTCGGCCACCTCGACGACGTACTGGCACTGTTCTTCACCGCCCTTGCCGTATGCGCTCTCACCCGCGGCAACCCCGCTATGACGGGCGTCTTCCTGGCCCTGGCCATGGACTCCAAACCGACCGCGCTCGCCTTCCTGCCGCTGCTGCTCGCACTGCCGAGGAAGCAGTGGCTGCGCGCGGGTCTGTGGTGCGCGGCTCTGGTCGCGCTCGCCTGGCTGCCGTTCCTCCTCAGTGCCCCGCAGTCGTTGACCGCGGCCGAGTTCACCATCCCCAACCAGCCCGCGTCCGCGCTGCACTGGCTCGGCGTCGACGATCCGCGGACCCCTCCCTGGGACCGGCCCGCTCAGGCCGCGCTGGGGCTGGCGCTGGGTTGCGTCGCGGTCTGGCGAGGCCGCTGGCCCGCCGTCGTCCTGCTCGGCGCCAACGCCCGGATCGCCCTGGACCCCAGCGTCTACACGTACTACACCGCCTCCGTCCTGCTGGGCACACTGCTGTGGGACGTGATCGGACAGCGGCGCCTGGTGCCGTGGTGGAGCTGGATCGGCCTGATCACCCTGTACGGCACGGTCTTCGTCGTTCCCGGCGACGCGGCCCGCGGCCTGATCCGCCTGGGCTTCGTCATCGCCTCCACCGCGTACGTCCTGCTCTGGCCGGTACGGGACCGGCGTCGGCGACACCCCCGTTCCCGCGGTAGGCGGGTAGGGGCCGATCAGGTCACCCGTGTCAGGTAGGCCCGTCCGGGCTCCGGGAGAAGGCCGTGTCGCCGGCCATCGCCATGATCGCGTCCTTGACGAGCAGGATCCGCGGCGGGTAGGCCTGCGTCTTGTCCCCGGGGTCGTCCAGTGCGGACGTGCGCCAGGCCTCCGCTCCGGTGCGGCTGTCCAGTGCCAGCAGACGGCCGAAGCGGTTGGAGAAATAGACCCGCTTGTACGCCGCCGACACCGCGGGCGCGGACAGGCTCTCCACGTCCGTCACCCGCTGCCAGAGCTGTCTGCCGCTGTCCGCCGACACCGCGGTGACCGACCCGTCGGACCGGACGAAGTAGACGACGCCGTCCACCAGGGTGGCCGCGCCGGTCAGCGCATGTGCCAGCGGTATCCGTCTGACCTGCCCGGTTTCCGAGGCCACCCGCAGCAGCGCGTTGTACGGCCGTTCGTACCCGGCGTCGTACACGTCCTTCGCCGTCTGCGGGGCGAGGAACAGGGGCTGTCCGCCGACCGCGCCGAGCGCCAGCGCCTTCTTGGGCAGTGTGGCGGTCTCGGTCAGGCTGCCGGGTCCGAGCCTCATCAGCTCGACCGGGGCCTGGCCGGGCTCGGTGGCCTTCGAGCACAGGGCGTAGGGGACGCCTCCCGGCGCCGACGGAGTGCAGTACTCGTCCAGCGAGGCCGCCCGCCACAGTTCCTTGCCGGACGACCCGTAAGCCACGAACGACGAGTCGTCGGGAGACAGGGTCAGCAGTCCGCCGTCGTACAGGACCGCGTCCTCGGACGGGCTGATGTCGCGCTGCCACCGCCGGTGCCCGTTACCGACGTCGAGGGCCACCAGGCGCCTGGTCCTGTCGTCCGGTTCCTCGTACATGTAGACCAGCCCGTCGCGAACGCCGATCGGCTGCACCCCCTGCGGGCGGGTGCCGGTCCGCCACAGGGTGCGGCCGGAGGCCGCGTCGATCCTGGCGGCCGTGAAGCCCGTACCGCCGCAGAACAGGGCGCTCGCCTTCGCCACGCATCCGGGGCTGTCGTAGTCGAGAGGAATACCCTTCACGTCGTACCGCAGCTCCTTCTGCCACGGCCGCCAGCCGGCGGGCAGTGACGCGGTACGGGCGGTGGCCGTGGCGTCGGAGACAGCGGTCCCGGAGGCGGGGGTGCCGTCCGGATCGGACCCGAAGACACCCACCCCGACACCCAGTCCCGTGACGGCCAGCGCCGCGCCGAGGCCGGTGAGCAGCAGCCGGGCTCGGCGTCGCTTGTCGGTGCCGGTCGCGGCGCCCGTGGAGGTGGTGGCCGCGGTCCGAGAAGTGGGGCGGCGCCGGGGTTTCGCGGACCGCCCGGTCTTCGGTGCGGCGGTGGCGTCGGATTCCGGCAGGGCCTGGAGCATGCGGTGTACGTCCGTCAGATCCGGCCGTGCGGCCGGGTCCTTGTCCAGGCAGCGCTCGACGATGCCGAGGAGCGCCTCGGGCACCCCGTCGAGGTCCGGCGTCCCGAACACCACCTGATAGCCGGTGATGTACGGGCTGTCGGCGTCGAACGGTCCCGTGCCGACGGCCGCGAACACCAGCAGCGACCCCAGCGAGAACACGTCCGAGGCCGGGGTGACGTCTCGGGGAGAGGCCAGTTGTTCCGGCGACATGAAGGGCGGAGTGCCGATCATCCGCCCGGTCGTGGTGAGTCTCTGGTTGTCGGAGGCGCGCGATATGCCGAAGTCGATGACGCGCGGGCCGTCCCCGGTCATCAGGACGTTGCCCGGTTTGAGGTCCCGGTGCACCAGGCCCGCCCGGTGGATGTCGCGCAGCGCCTCGGTGAGCCCCAGCCCCAGCGCGCGCAGCTCCCGCCGGCTCAGCGGGCCGTCCTGCTCCACGACTTCGGCGAGGTTGAGCCCCGGCACGTAGAGCGTCGCCATCCACGGCCGCTCGGCGTCCGGGTCGGCGTCCACGACAGGCGCGGTGAAGGCGCCGCTGACTCTGCGCGCTGCCGCGATCTCCTGCCTGAAGCGCGTCCGGAACTCCTCCTCCTGGGCATACGGCGCGTGCACCAGCTTGACCGCGACCTGGCGTCCCGAGGCGGAGACTCCCAGGTAGACGACTCCCATGCCGCCCGTCCCGAGCCGACCGAGAAGGGTGTACCCGCCTATGGATTCCGGGTCCCCGGTGCTCAGGGGCGTCATCGCCGATCGTCCTTCCCAGCGCCTGCCTGCCTCACGGGGTCAGCGTAGAGCCTGCCGCCCCGAAGGCCGTGCGATGGGTCATCCATCCCATTCGACATCCCATGAAGGCCACGTCTTCGCAGTTCAGAGCCGGTGCGAGCGTTCCAGCGTCCCGGAACTCCCGGCGGGAATGGCGGGCGGAACGCCGCACGGCACAGGCTTGGGTCATCCGAACGCGGCGCCCCGCCGGACACGGTGAGCGGACCCGCTCAACTCCGCGTTCCCGGGCCGCACTTCCGGCGCAAGCCCGACCGGCACAGCCCACAAGCAGAAGATCATCTTCCCGATTCAGAGAAAGCAGGCAGTCCACTCATGCGTATCGCCACTCGCTTCGTCTCCCGCTCGGCCGCCTCCTCCATGGTCGTCGCCGCGGCCCTCGCGCTCGTCGGCCTCCAGGCCACCGAGCAGACCGCCTCCGCCACCACCAAGGCGGCCCCCTCGGTCGTCACCTGCACCACGGCGAACACCAAGCTGACCGTCACCGAGGTGTCCCGCCCGATCAACCACCTGCTGCTCAAGGCCACCAACACCGGCACCAAGGCCTGCTACGCCTACATCGCCCCCTTCCTGAGGGCCGGCGCCGACGCCCAGGCCCCGCTGCCGTGGGCCGAGGAGACCACGCCGCAGGCCGTGGTGACGCTCAAGCCCGGCCAGTCGGCGTACGCGGGCATCACGACGTCCACCCCCGAAGGCGAAGGCGGAGCCAAGGAGAAGACCCTGGGCGTCTTCTTCACCGACAGGAACGGCAACGCGATCAACAAGGAGAAGACCCTGAAGCTGCCGAACGACGGAATCTTCTTCAACAGCGCCGCCACCGTCACCTACTGGCAGGACAACGCCCAGGACGCGCTCGCCTGGTAGCGGCCCTGGCTCCCGCCGCCGGTTCGGGAGGGCGGCGGGGGCGAGGTACCGCCCTGGGGCCGCACGCTCCATCAGCTGCGGCGCTTACGGGTGATTTTGAGCGGCGCTGTCTCACCCACGGCCTCTCGCACGCACGTCCGCGTAATCATACGAGTACGCGATGTTATTGGACTGTTCAGGACAGTATGAGCGGATCCGGGACGGCGTGATCTGACCTGGGCGGTGAGAGGAGAAGCGCATGGCACGCAGATGGGCGGCACTTCTGGCCGTCGTGGGGCTGGTTGCCGCGGCACTGGGCCTGGCCGCGCCGGCTCAGGCCGGAACGCGGCAGCTCAAGGTCGCCACGTACAACATCTATCTGGGCGCCGACCTCGCCCCCCTGGCCCTTGCGCAGACTCCGCAGGAGCTCGTCGCGCGAGCCGGGATCGCCTACGACCAGGTGGTCGCCACCGACTTCCCCTCCCGCGCCCGGGCCATCTCGCGCCTGCTCAGGAGCGAGCGCCCCGAGGTCATCGGCCTGCAGGAGGTGGCCCTGTGGAAGAAGGGCCCGCTGGGCGGTCGCCTCCACACCACTTACGACTTCCTGGACATCCTGCTCCGCGAGCTGCGCAGGGCGGGTCTCCACTACCGGGCCGCCGCGGTCGACGACACCGGCACCACCACGCTGCCGATCAGCGCCACCGAACAGGCGAGTTTCACGAACCGGGACGCGATCCTGGTACAGGACGGAGTCTCGGTGACGAACGCGCAGGCGCACCTCTATGCCGCGAAGCTCGTGATCACCACCCCGTTCGGACTCACTTTCACCACCCTGAGGGGCTGGTCCGCGGTGGACGTCGCCCTCAAGGGCAAGTCGACACGGGTGCGGGTGGCCACCACACACCTGCAGCCAGGGGTGCCGGCCATTCGCAACGCCCAGGGGCGGGAGCTGTACGCCGCGCTGGCACGGTCGCCGTATCCCGTCACCGCTCTTGGCGACTTCAACACCCTGCCCACCGAAGCGACCGGACCGTACGTCACGTTCACCAACGGCGGCTACGACGACGCTTGGCGAACCGTCCACGGCCCCGGGGGTGGATTCACCGCCGTTCAGGACCCCGATCTGCGCAACCTGCCGTCCAAACTCAGCGCGCGCATCGACTACGTCTTCTACCAGCCCGCACACCTTTCGGCCGCCTCCGCCCACCTGATCGGAGACAAGGTGAGGGACCGGACTCCCAAGGGCCTGTGGCCGTCCGATCACGCGGGCCTGGTGGTGGGGCTGCACCTCCGATAGGGCTCGGTCGAGAATCCCGGAGGTCGGTGCACCAGTCGTCGTCGGCCTCACTTGACATTGGTCGATCAACTGTCGGACTGCAGGGCCCAGTTGCCAGGATGGGAGCTGCCGCGCACGCCACTCACCGGGCCGGCACCCGCGAACGGCGACCCTCCATCGGGAGGTGGTCGCCGGGCTCGACGGCATGGTGCGCACGGAGCATGCGAAGCACCACAAGGAGCGGTGCGGCGCCCGCCCACCGGGCGGGACAACAAGGAACCCCCGGGCCTCTGGCCTGGGGATTTCGCATGGAGCGCGTGACGAGGATCGAACTCGCGCTCTCAGCTTGGCAAGCGACGGCACCTGTGCCGCGAACCGGCCCCAGGCCCGCCCCACCCGCTGTCGTGGCCCGACCTTCCCCGTGCTAGGTTGCGCCCCTTGATCGTGAAGGTTGTATGGGGGGCCTTTCATGAAGCTGGCGCGATTCTCGTCGCCAACCGCCGCAGCGCTGCTCATGGGATTGACGACTGTCATCGGTCCCGGCGCGGTCGACTCGTACGCGGCGTCGGACATACCGCTGCCGATCGCGCGCTTCTCGCACCTGGTCGTGGACGAGCCGCACGCACACCTGTTCATCAGCGGCGGCCCCGGCACCGACGGCATTCTCGTCACCGACCTCGACGGTGGGAACCCGACGGTGATCAGTGGTGAGCCAGGTGCCACCGGTCTGGCCCTCTCCGACGACGGATCCGCGCTGTACGCGGCTCTCCCGGGCCAGGACGCGATCGCGGCGATCAGTACGGAGAAGCTGACCGAGTCGGCTCGTTACGGCACGGGCGCGGGTACCCATCCGGACTCGCTGGCCGTCGCTGGGGGCACCCTCTGGTTCGGCTACGGCACAGCGGGCGTCGGCGGCATCGGATCCGTCGACGGCGCCGGTACGGTCACTTTGGGGCAGGATTCCGGCAGTTGGGCAGCAGCGCCCACGCTGGCGACGACCCCGACGCCCTCCGGCGTACTCGCTGCCGCCGTGCAGACGGGCGACACCTCCGCCTTCGTCACATACCAGGCCCAGGGCGGTGCGCTGACCCGGCAGGCCGCGAAGGCGCTGCCCATCCCCGACCTGAGCGACTTCGCGGTCACGGCGGACGGGCTGCATCTGGCGGTCCCGTCATTTCAAGGCGCGACCGCCAATCGGTACCGCACTTCGGATCTGGCGGTTGACGGGCAGTTCGCCGCGGGGGTGGACGGCCGGGCTGTCGCCGTGGCCCCGGACGGGACCATGGCCAGTGGCGACCGCGCGATCGTGACGTTTCCGGAAACGGGCGAGGGCCACTACACCGAGTACTTCTACGCCCGGGAGCTGAACTCCGCCGCGCACGGCCTCGCCTGGGCACCGGACGAGAGCCGGGCCTACGGCGTGGCCGTCGACGCCTCCGGGGGAACACCGACGCTCCACATCTCTCGTAACCCGGAAATCGCCCCGGTCACGCTCCACGGAAGCTGGATCACTCCGCTCGCCCCCGGCGAGGCCTACTCGTTCGTGGTGTCGCCCGATTCGACCCTCGGCCTCAGCTCCGGGGAATCCATGATTCCCGGCACCGTACGCATCACGCGCTACGACGACGCCGATTCGGACGGCGTGCTCGTCCCGGACCCGACAGCCACCCCGGCGAGCCCGGTCAGCTTCTTCGGCTCCTACCGGGTCGACGGCACGGCACCCCTCACCGGTCAACTGAGCTTCCGCGGCGCCTACTCCGGTAGCGGCCACTACGGACCGGCCGGACGGTCCTTCGACATCCCGGTCGCCAAGTACGCACCCACCGCGGCGCTGACCGCTCCCTCCTCCGCCGATCGTGGCGCACCGCTCACCGTCT
The DNA here is from genome assembly GCF_053611585.1 of Streptomyces sp. NPDC054794. Lineage (NCBI taxonomy): Bacteria > Bacillati > Actinomycetota > Actinomycetes > Kitasatosporales > Streptomycetaceae > Streptomyces > Streptomyces sp. NPDC054794. The sequence goes on from NZ_JBSHAQ010000097.1 coordinate 15,235, forward strand.
CCGGTCACCTCACCTGGCCGCACGCGCATGTGACGACCGGCGCGGTCCACGTTGTCAAGACCGACATGGCGTACCCCTCCGGCTATTCGGTGGGCACCGTGCCCGTCGCCGCCGACGGCAGCTTCGCCTTCCACGACACCCCGCAGGTCGGCGGCGCGAACACGTACGCCTTCACCTACGACGGTGGTACCTCCTACCTCCCGGTCACAGCGTCGGCGAAGGTGCAGGTATCCCGAGCCACTCCGACCCTGAGTGTGGGGACCGACGCGAAGTCGTACCACTCCGGCGCGACCGTCAAGGTCACCGCGCATCTGGGGACCACGTACAACTCCCGCTCCGTGACTCTGTACGACCAGCCCGCCGGCAAGTCGCGGACGCAGCTCAAGAGCGGCAAGGTCGACGCGCACGGGAACCTTGTCGCGTATTACAAGATCACCCGCAACACCGTCTTCAGCGCGGCCTTCGCCGGGGACTACCGTTACGCCTCGCGCACGGTGACCACCAGTGCGACCCTCACGCCGACGGTCCGGACGGAGATGCAGTGGCCGCTCTCGACCACTCGCATCGGATCCACCACCTACCAGGTCTTCTACAAGTCCGAAGTCAACATGGGCTTCGACCTGAAGGCCACTCCCCATCAGTCCGGCGGCTGTATGTCGGTGTATGTCGAGCACTACCACTCGGGGGCCTGGCACCAGGTCACCTCGCAGAGTTGCGTGCCCTTGTACTCCGACGACTGGTACGGCTACGGCCGGGCTCTGAAGCTCTTCGCGAGCAACGACCACTACCGCATCCGCGGCCACTACACGCCGCCCGCCAACGGCGCACAGACCGGCAGCGTGTGGAGCCGGTGGACCTACCTCACCGTCCGCCCCGGCAGCCCCTCATGAGGCCGGGCAGCGCGGAGACGGTTGGTGGCCGGCTCCGGTCCATGGCACCGGAGTAAAAGCAGTCCGGCAAAAGGCCCGGGTCTCCGACCTGGGCCTTCGTCATGGGGCGGGTGACGAGAATCGAACTCGCGCTCTCAGCTTGGGAAGCGACGGCGCTTGGACGGTCGCATGGCGGCTGACCTGCGGGGATGGAATACGCCTGCGCCGTTGCACGGGCCGGTTGGTACCGCTGGCGACCCTGGTTGTCCGCTCTTATGGGCACGCGGTGGGCACGGCGTCGAAGGACGCCGGCCGAAGCGCTTGCGCGAACGGGCTCTGCGCTTGGCGCCGCTGTCTCCGTCGACATGCCCGGGGACTCTTGGCGAGTGCACAGCCCTTCCGGCGGGGTGCGCCTCCCGGAGGCGAGGGCGGCGTCGGTTCGGCAGCAGCGGACCGGCGACTTTCCGAGCCGTGCTCTCCTTCGGCCGCAAGACGGCGTTCCGGATACGGCACGCGCCCGCGTGTTCAGGCGGAGTCGGAGCCGGCACGGCCCGCCGATTCGCTGGCGGCACGACGGTACTCGGCGTTGATGCGCTGCGCTTCCTCGAGCTGGTCCTCGAGGATGACGATGCGGCACGCGGCCTCGATCGGAGTCCCCTTGTCGACGAGTTCCCGGGCGCGCGCGGCGATCCGCAGTTGGTAGCGGGAGTACCGGCGATGTCCTCCCTCCGAGCGGAGCGGAGTGATCAGGCGAGCCTCACCGATGGCCCGGAGGAAGGCCGGGGTGGCGCCGAGCATCTCGGCTGCCCGGCCCATCGTGTACGCGGGGTAGTCGTCGTCGTCCAGACGATCATTCAGGGGGTTGTCCGATGTCATGTCACCTCGTTGTGCAACGCGTCGAGGGGCCCTGGTGCGTACGGCACCAGGGCCCCGAAGGAAATTGAACACCATCCGTCGGCCCACTACTGTGCCGACCTTCCGTTTCCGCTACCCGGCCCGGCAGAGGGGGGTGCGGGGGGATCGCAGCTGCTTGACCGGGGACCACCATCCATTTCCGGGGTCTTGCGGTACCCGGGCCGAGTGCTTCTCGGGCCGGGCGATCCTGATGGCGTCTGCTCCTCCGTTCCTCTCTGAACCAACCACTGAGTGAACCGGTACTGCTGTTGGCAGCTCCTCGACGTGCGAGCCGCCCAGTGCGGCTCTCAGTCTCGTCACCGTTCTGGGAACACTCTGGCTTCGAGGCTCTAGAGCCGCACTGACCTGCGTACTTCGTATTCAGCCACCCGCCAGTTCGTGTCTGGCGGGTCTCGTCGACCGTGCCTACGAGAAGAAGCGTACCCATGTCAGGAACGAAAATCTACTCACGCAAAAGCAGATTTCACCCTTCTGGTGAAGGAAGAAGCCTGCCGCGACCGGGCCTCACCGGTTGACGGAAGCCGCCTCCTGCCGAGCGCGCAACTGCTTCAGCCCCACGGGCGGTTCCTGATGCAGGTGGGCCGAATAAGCTGTGCTGTCATGTCGAACCCTGATGAGCTGCTCGTCGCCATCTCCGCCGCGGTGGAGTCCGAGCGAAGCAATCAGATGTCGCTGACCGTGGTCGTCGGCGGCGCCGTCATCACCGGCCGGCTGGCTCCGGAGGCCGTGTGGAGGGAGCGGGTGGCGGAGGTCCTGAAGGACTCGGACCGTCTCGGCCCGTTCTCGGACGTCTTTGCGCGCGGTCCGCGAGGGAACGGGCCCGGGCGCGGCGAGGCGCCCACGCATCTGCACTTTCATCTCGCTCGGATCCTGCAGGGCAGCCTCGGCATCCCGGAGACGGGCGGCATGTACCGAGTCGCGATCAAGGACGTCAGCGCATGGACCGTAGGAGATCTCATCCACTTCGACCGGTGAGACGCTGCCTCCGCCCCGTGCCCGGCCGGCGCTTTCCGAGCCGACGGCGACACAGCGGTGGGGGGGGGGGGGCGGGGGGGCGCGCGGGCCCCCCCCCCGCCCGGGGGGGGGGGGGCCCCCCGCGCCCCGGCCCCCCCCCCCCCGGCCGGCCCACAAGTGGGGGAGAGGGAAGTAAAAGGCGGGGCACCCCGGCGGGGCCGGGCAAAAACAAAAAACCAATAAA
>NZ_JBSHAQ010000098.1:0-17155 GCF_053611585.1 Streptomyces sp. NPDC054794
GACCAGGCCGCCAACCGGAAGAAGAAAGGCAGCCGGGGCGGCCGCCCTACACGCCACGACGCCGACCTCTACAAGGAGCGGAACACCGTCGAGCGGCTGATCAACAAGCTGAAGGCCTGGCGGGGCCTCGCGACTCGATGCGACAAGACGCCCGAGAGCTACCTCGCCGGCCTCCACCTTCGTGCCTCGATGATCTGGATCAGCGACCTCCTGAAGGCACCTGACTGATCAACATCACACAGGCCCTAGTAGGCCGTTTCCGGAACGGAGGCTGTGGCTCGGACAGCGCAGTGGGATCGCGATCGGGTCTCGGTCGCGACCCCACGCCCCGCAGGAGTGCTGGATGCTGACCCGGCAGACAAGCAATGCCTGGCAAGGCGTAGTGTCCTGTGTCGGACCACCTGGGCGGGAGGGTGTCATGGGATTCGGTTCACTACTCCTGTTCAGCCTGGGCCTGGTTGTCATCGCCTCGGTGTGCGTAGGCTCGTTGGGCATTTATGCCTTCACCCGCAACCGTGTGCCCGGTCGGCCGCTGCGCCGCATCGTGCGCAACCCCCGACTGTGGGGGCTGGGTCTCCTGCTCCAGGCCGCGAGCCTGCTCACCTACTCCTGGACCCTCCTGGTCCTGGGCTTGGCCTGCACCGTCTGCGGTCACGTCCTGAAGCCGACCGGGTAGGACCGTGCCCTGCTGGTGGCCCTGCTGGTCGTCTTCTGGTGTGGGGCCGCTGGGCGGGCGTCTACGCCACCGCCTACCGAACCAGCAAATAGCGGAGGCTTCCCCAGCCGGGCTTGCCCAGTACTCGGCACGGCACAACCAGAGGAAGACGACGCCACGCGGCACCCCGGCCGTCACCGACCTGGAGTTGATGGTCGCGCTGCGCCGACCGGCCTGGATGTCCTTCAGGTCGACTCCAGCCGCGTGGGCCAGCAATGCGGCACCGTGGCGCAGGTCGTGGAACCGGACCGGCGGGAGACCGGTCTCCTCATACAGCTCGGCGTACCACCGTGTCACGTTGGCGGGGTGGAGTATCTTGACGCGCTCCTGGGTGAAGACGCGGCCGGTCTCCACCCAGGCCTGGTCCTGTCCGCCGGAGCCTTCGCCTTCGGCCCGCGCGACATGACCCGGCTGCCTGGCGCGGTCTGGCGCGACGAAGCCTGCACGCCCGAACACGGCGCATCCGTCCACCGCCTCCTGGGCCTGCAGGTCTTGGCGCACCGCCTGGCGTCCGGCTTCCCCTTCGACGACGTTCACGTCGCCAGCGAGACCGGCACCATGCCAACGCTGCGTAACGAGGTCGGCGTGGTCGAATACCCCGACGGCGGCCGCTACGCCGTCGCCGTCTTCACCCGAACCGCCAACACGGCCGCCACGCTCCCTGCCGTCGACGCCGCCATCTGTAGGGCCGCCCGTATCGCCGTCGACGCGCTGCGCGCCCTCTGACGGCCCGGGGCTATCCTCAGCACCCGGTGTCGCACAGGGCGGGGAGAGATATGTAGTGGGCCACAACTGCATTACTGGCCATGGCAGTTAGGGTCACTGTCGCGCTGACGGCATGCGGTGCCGACGGCGAAGCCTCGGACTCGGAGAACGGGGCCAAGGTGGTGACCGGCGGCCCGGCACACGTCATCCCGTCACCGGAGGTCGGCCAGCAAAAGCTGTTGCTGAGTGACCTGAGGAGGTTGAACCCGGCACTTGTCACCGACGCGGAAGCGGTCGTCTGCAATGCCCGGCGCGTCTGCCTGGCCATCAAGGATGGCCGGACCGAGGACGAGGTACGCAAGGTCACGGCCGAGCCTTTCCGCACGACGGACAACCAGGCCGCCCGTATCGTGAAGTCGATCAGGTCGACGTTCTGCGGCGGCTGAGTACGGATACTCGTGCGCCTTGGGGAACGCGGTACTGCGATGATCGGGTGGCCGAGAGAACCTCCAGCGGCTGTGTCGCCGCAGCCCTGGCCGCCGCCGAACGGGATCGAGTCCGGTTTCGCGGCCCTGCGTTACTTTGCGCGCCACGGTACCGACCACGGCAGCCACGCCGAGCAGAACGCCGGCATCGGCGCCTACGTCCGCTGGCGCAACGCCCGCGCTGAACCGAAGGTCCTGACGAGCCACTAGAAGGATCGGAAGACTCCTTCAGGGGTGCTCCGGGCAGCCTCCAAGACGTCTGCGAAGTCCAGGTTGGCAATCGCCAGATTCGCATAGATGTCGTGGACGCCGGCCGGGACAGTACGGACCGCTCCGCCGTAGACATCAAACTCCTCATCGCTTGCGCACTCCTCCCTGGTCAGGACGGCCACTGCCAGCAGTGCGCGGGGGCGGGAGAGCATCGTGGCGCGGTCTGCCAGGAAGACGACGCTCAGATCCTCGTCCGCGGATACGACTGAGATCACGTCGTCGGCCGCGGCCTCGGCCCAGGTTGGATCATCGACGATGTGGACGACAGGCTCGTAGTCGCCATCGCCCCACGGCTGGAGCAACTCAGCGCGAACAGCCTGCCAGGCTGTGTCGTCGCTGTAGTCCGTTCTGATAACCAGCGCAGCGAACGCATCGCGGCCGCTCACAGCGGGCAGCACCTTCGACCTCCGATTCTCGCGGACGTGTGGATCTTGTGCATCATTTCAGCTCGCATCGCTGGTCAGTCAGATTTCGCTGAGATCGGTCAGCAGGCCAACTCGTCCACGCTGATCACCCGGCGGTCGAGGGGCGGTACGTCGTCGACGAGGCCCGGAGGTTCATCAGGATCCGTGGCACTCGCTGTTGCCGCCGCCGGACCGGCACTGCGACTGCGGTCCGCTGTAGCCGGACTCAGGAGTGGGAGGGTGGTCCTCGTGGTACTGGTTGGCCAGGGCGATTCCCGAGATGAGGACGAGGGCGAGGCCGGCCAGGGTCTGGGCGCACATGGTGACGAATGCCTGGCCCTCGTAGGCCAGCAGCGCTACGGCCAGGACGAGGACTCCCACCACGGCGACGTACACGGCAGGCCTGGTCATGCTGACGGTCGAGTGGTCGGCTCCGGTGTCGAAGAATGCGTACCCGGCGGCGTCCATGCCCTTGTATGACGCGATGAGGGATGCCACGGCGTCCACGGCGAGCAGCATGTCCGCTGCCACGTGCCAAGGGTTTTGTTTCTCCCCGTAACGTGGAGGTGTCGTCGTCATGGACCAAGCGTCTGCCAGTGGGCGCGCGGCGTCCTGAGTACGGATACTCAAGCTCCGGGAGCGGTGGAACGGCGTGCGCACGAGCAACAGGGCTCGAACCTAGCCGTAGACCACCGACCACGGGCGCGGGGAATCGTCCGGCGGGCAGGGGACGCCCTCGCGCCGTGGGGTTGCGGTGTGGTCGCGGGCCAAGACGTCGGCCGCGAGTTCCGCGAAGCGGCGGGCGGCCGGGTGGGCTCCGCGGCCGGTGAGCCAGGCACCGCTGATACGCAGGGTCAGGGGGCGGTCCGCCAGCGGCCGCCAGGCGACGCGGGGCTCTTTGCGGGCCACCGGCCCCTGGTCGAAGGCGACTCCGTGACCTGCCGTCACCAGGGCGAGCAGGAACTCCGGGTTGGAGGCGTGTCGGAGGCGGCCGGGGACGAAGCCTTCGGCGCGGCACACGTCGAGGATCCGGTCGTACCGGCCGGGTGCGTGTGCCCGCGGGAAGAGCACCAGGTCATGGCCGGAGAGCTCGCCGAGCGCCACCTCCGGCAGCCGGGCCAGCGGCGAGGTCCGAGGCAGGACGACGCCCAGGTCGAGTGAGATCTCGGGGCCCAGCTGCATTTCGGTGGCGTCGACGGGATGGTGCACGAGTCCGACGTCCAGGCCGCCGGAGGAGAGCAGCCGCATCTGCTCCTCGCTGGTGACCTCCTGCAGGTCGACGGACAGCCCCGGAGAGCGCTCCGCGCAGGCGGAGAGAAGCGCGGACAGCACGGCGGCCGTGGTGTCGGGCGGTACGCCCGCGCGAAGCGTGCCGAGGCCACCGCCGGCGGCGCGGCGGGCCAGCGTGCGCAACCTTTCCTCCCGGGCGAGAAGTTCGTGGGCCTCGTCCAGCAGCGCCGCCCCGGCGGCGCTCAACCGGACGCCGCGCTGCGATCGGTCGAACAGCTCGGCACCGAGCTCTTTCTCCAGCCTGCGGATCGCCTGGCTGAGTGGTGGCTGCGCCATGCCCAGCCGTTCGGCGGCCCGGCTGAAGTGCAGCTCGTCGGCTACGGTGACGAAAAGACGCAGGTGGCGCAAGAGATCCACGATCAACGACTGTACGTGAGGGTCGCGGAGAGGGGGAAGGACCAATTGGTCAGGGGCCGACGAACCGATGGTCAGGAAGAACCGACGGCCAGGGGGACGAAGCTGTGATCGAGGAACGGATCCGACAGGTTTTCGCCGAGGCGCGTGCCGAAGGGCAGCTGCACGCGATGCCCGTTCACGTGCGCTCGACGGTCGCTGGTGAGGACGGCGCGGAGCCGTGTCCCCGTGAAGTCGCCGTGGGCTCCGACGCCCCCGTCGTGATCGCCTCGATCTTCAAGGTGCTGCTGGTGCTGGAGTTCGCCCGGCAGGTCGTTGGCGGCCAGCTCGACCCCCGGGAGCGGGTGCGGGTGACCGCTGCCGACCGGTTCGGCGGCTGGGGAACCGCCGGCTGTCTGGACGACGTCGAGCTGTCGCTGCGCGACCTGGCCTACTTCACGATGTCGGTCAGCGACAACTCGGCGGCCGACCTGCTGCTGGCCCGCGTCGGCCTGGACACCGTACGACTGCTCGCGAAGGAACTCGGACTGGACCGGACCCGGATCGTGGGCGGCCCGCGAGACCTGCTGGAGTCGATGCTCGCGGAGGTCGGGGCGCGCGACGAGAGAGAGTTCGCCGTCCGCTACCCGGCCCTGCCGGACGACCGTAAGAGACGGCTGGCCATACTGGATCCCCGCCACACCACGGCGAGCACACCCCGCGAGATCACGCGGCTGCTCCGGCTCATCTGGAACGATGCCGCCGGGCCACCGGAAGCCTGCGCGCTCGTACGCGACTTGATGAGCCGCCAGGTCTTCCGCCACCGACTGGTGTCGGGCTTCCCGGACGACGTCACGGTGGCGGCCAAGACCGGAACCCTGCCGGGTCTGCACATGGAGGCGGGCGTCGCCCGCTACCCGGACGGCGAGTGCTACGCGATCGCTGTCTTCGCCCGCACGCACGACCTGACCGCCTCCCGCCCCACAGTGGATGCCGCGATAGGCACCGCCGCCGGAATCGCGGTGGGCTTCCTCCGCGGCGGCGGCCGGTGACCAGATCACATATGCGTTCGCGTATCGGGAGGGCGGGATTCTGCTCTTGGACACGGGAGTTCGCGCCCTGATCTCCTGACGCCATGACTCAGGAGCCACATGTCACGGACAGATCCGAAGCACCCTCCAGCCGCGGGTTCGACCGTCGTACGGTGCTGCGCGGCGCCGCGCTCGGCGCAGCATCCCCCCTGATCCCGGCCACGGCCGCCACGGCGTCCGCGACCGCGGGCCGCGGCCGAGGCAGTCGCGGATTCGCCGGTTCCGTATCGTTCCGCTGGCTCGGCACCGCCGGCTGGCGCATCGATGTCGGCGACCGGACCGTACTCTTCGATCCGTACCTCACCCGCTTCACCACAGGCCTGTTCGACGGCGCCTTTGACCCGCGGACCCGACTGGAGACCCGGCCCACGATCGTGGACGCGCACATCGACCGCCCCGAACTCGTCCTGGTGAGCCACTCCCACTGGGACCACCTCGCCGACGTGCCCCACATCGCCAGGACCACCGGCGCCCGTGTCGTCGGCACCGAGACCACGTACCATCTCCTGGTCGCCCTGGGGGTCGACCCGGGCCAGATCTCCGTGGTGCGGGGCGGCGAGGTGCTGGACTTCGGCGGGATCACCGTCGAGGTCGTGCCGAGCCTGCACAGCCGCAACAAGAAGTGCGCCTACTTCGCCCCCGGCACGCTGAACGCCCCACCCGCAACGGTCCCGAGCACCATCTCGGACCTGCCGGAGGGCGACACCCTCGCCTTCCAGGTGATGGCTGGGGACAGCGGCCCATCGGCGTTCCTGATGGGAGCCAGCGACTTCTCCGAGCGTGCGGTACGGGGCCTGCGTCCCGACCTCGCGATGATCGCCGTGCCCTCCAGCACCGCCACCCACCGCTACGTGCCCCGGTTGCTGCGCGCGCTGGGCACTCCAGGCGTCGTCGTCCCAGCCCACTGGGACAACTTCGAGGTGCCGCTGACCGGTTCCCCGGTGCGTGACCCTGCGATGGACCTGGACGCGTTTCTCGGCCAGGTCGAGCAGGTGTCTCCGGCAACGCGGGTCGTCACCCCGGACTACCACACCGTGTACGACGACGACATGCGCCCCAGCGGTAACTAGTGCTGCATGGGGCGACGTTCGCCTCGCCCTCGGTGCCGTCGAGGGCGTTTTCGATGTTGCTGGCCTCGGCCCAGTCGGCCACCCGGCGGCACAGCTTGGTGCTGCGGGCAGGGAGCGGCACCAGACCGCGCGGGTCTGTTGCGGCTACGGTTCTGTGTGCTATTCGCGGGTGCCGACGAGCTGCACCGTCCTGGCGCGCAGTGCCGCGCTGACGGGGCAGCACGGTTCCGGCCACGGCGAGCAGCGTGGACATGGCGGTAATGCCGGTGATCACTGCGTATGGCACCGTGATGGGTGCCGTGCCGAACAGTTGGTGCAGCGCGCCCCACAGGCCGGTGAGGTTGAGCGCGGTCGCGATCAGTGCCCTTCTGTGCGCCGTCCGCCAGGCCGCGCTCGCCCAACTGGCCGCCGCCATGGAGACGGAGCTGGCGGCTCTGCCGTCGGCCGACGACCCGGTCGAGTCCGCCCGCGCCGGCATCCGCGCCCTAGCCACCAGCTACCTGCGTTTTGCCCAGGCCGAACCGGGGCTGTTCCGCGCCGCGTTCTCCACCTCCGACATGGCCGACACCGAGAGCGCATCCGCCGACGGTCCTGGCGGCTTGACCGCGTTCCTGCTGCTGGGTGCTGCCCTTGACGACCTCGTCAAGAGCGGCGCCCTGCCCCCCGACCGCCGCCCCGGCGCCGAATACTTCGTCTGGTCCGCCGTGCACGGCTTGGCCGTACTCCTCATCGACGGCCCCCTGCGCGGGCTGCTTCCCGTACAAGCCCACGAAGCCGGACAACGCCTCATGGACTCGATCGAACGAGGCATCTGAACCGTTCCGGGTTCGGTAGGGACTCGATCGAACCCGGAACGGTTCAGTAGGAGTCCGTCCCGGTTTCGATGATGTTGCCGCCGAAGGTGAGGCGGTCGACGATGGCGGCGCAGAGTCGGGGGTCGGTGATGGTCTTGGTCCAGCCGAACGATTCGTTGGAGGCGATGGCGACGCTGTTCCTCACCCTTGCGTTCGCCGCGGCCCTGATCTCGTGTCGCCGATTGCGGCTGGCACAGGAGCGTACGGCTTTCCGCGGCTTGACGCATCGTCACGTGACATAGGCTGGGCTGTCGTGACGAACGGCATCGACGACATACTGGCCCCGCTCGACCCTCTCGATCCGCGCGAGACAGCCGGCTACCGGCTACTGGCCCGGCTCGGCGAGGGCGGCATGGGCACCGTGTACCTCTCGCATACGCGAGGCGGGCAGCCCGTCGCCTTCAAGGTGATCCGCCGCGAGTACGGCCAGGACCCGGACTTTCGGCGCCGTTTCGAGCAGGAGGTGCGGGCCGCCCGTCGGGTGCAGGGCTATCACCTCGTACCGGTCGTCGATCACGACACCGCCGGCGCGCTTCCCTGGATCGCCTCGGCGTTTGTGCCTGGCCTCTCACTCGCCGACGCCCTTACCGCGTACGGGCCGCTGCCCCTGCGCGCAGTCTTCCAGCTGGTCGGCTGCACGGCCCGGGCCCTCGGCTCCATCCACGCGGCAGAGGTCGTCCACCGCGATCTGAAGCCCGCCAACATCCTGCTTGGTTCGACCGGCCCGTACGTCATCGACTTCGGCATCGCACAGGCGGCCGACGCCACGCAGCTCACCCGCAGCGGCGGAGTCATCGGCACCCCGCAATACATGTCGCCAGAACATGTGCTGGGCGAGCCTGTCACCGCGGCCACCGATGTGTTCTCGCTCGGCTTGATCGCGGCGGTCGCGGCGACCGGACGGCATCCCTACGGCGAGGGCGGCGCGACCGCCCTCGGCGTACGCATCGCCAACACGGAGCGGACACCGCCGGATCTGAGCGGCTACCCGGCGCCGCTGCGGACGCTGCTGGAACGCTGCCTCACCGCCGATCCGACGGCCCGCGTCACGACGGACGAACTCGCGGAGCTATGCGAGCGGGCGGCGGGGCGGCCGCTGCGCACGTTCGACGGCTGGCTGCCAGCACCGCTCATGGAGCGGATCGCGAGCCGGGAGGCGGCTGCCGCGCAGCCCCCGGAGCCCACGCCCCCGCGGATTTCCACGCCGACTCCAATGGCCACGCCCACTCAGCCAGACGCCGACGCGCACCTGGCCGGGCAGCCGACCGTGTCGGCCCCGCCGCCGCCCCGCACCCCTCCACCTGGCCCGGCTCATCCACCGTCGACGACGGCCACGCCCTCTCCTGCGCCTGCCAAGCGCACCCGCCCTGTGCTGCTCGCCGCCGCCAGTGCGCTCGCCGTGACCCTTGCCGCGGCCGTGACCTGGGCGATCGTGAGCCCCCACGGCGGCACGGGCAGAGCCGACGACACCCGGGCGGACGGCAAGCACACCGGCACCTCCACCCCGACCTCCTCACCCTCACCCTCGTCGGCCGCGTACACGCTCGTCTTCAAGGACAAGCCCCTGACCCTGCGCGCACCGGCCTATAACTCCGGCACGCACGTGGACCTGGACGCGCCGAAACTCTTCCCCGATGGTGAGATCGGCCAGGACAACGGCATGGAGCTCACCTACCAGGACTGGGGCGACTCCGACCTGCGCTTCCTCACCCCCATGGGCAGGAGCACCGGCACCACGCCTGAGGCATGCAGCACTGGCGCGGACACCGACACCCTGCCGGCCTCGATTCCCGCCGACGACCTGAACCAGGGGAAAACCTTGGCCAAGGGCATGGTGCTGTGCACCATCACCAGCGACAACAATCTGGCGATGCTGCGGATCACCGGTGTCCTGCCAGACACAAAGAAGGGCCTGTCCAGTGACATGCCCGACTACGCCACCACACTGACCCTCTGGAAGATCACCAAGTAGAGCCCGGGGCAGCGCTTCTGCTGTACCAGCGCAACGTCCGCCACGTCGCGGCTGGACACAACAGATCGAGCGAAGCGGTGTCCGCGCGCGCCGGCCGGAGGATCGCGGCGAGCCGTCACGGCTGTGAGTGGGTGTTCTGCGATAGTTCGGAGGTTCTTGTCGCGCTTGATGGCGGTTTGTCTGGATCCTGGGCTTCGGGACAGGGACGGGAAGTTCCCCGCCTTGTTCGACGCGGTCCTCGAGGACGCGGGCATCGAGGTGGTGCTCAGCGGCGTTCGGATGCCGGGGATGAACTCCATCATGGAGAGGTGGGTGCAGACCTGTCGACGAGAGCTGCTGGACCGCACGCTGATCTGGGACCAGCGCCACCTGCTACACGCCCTGCGCGAGTTCGAGTCCTTCTGCAACGAGCACAGGCCGCACCAGGGCATAGCGAACGCCGGCCCTCTCTATCCGCTACCCGCTCCGATCGAGGATCCGGGCACGTTCGGGCGTCTTGACATACGCAGACGCACGCGACTTGGCGGTACCCTCCACGAGTACACCCATGCGGCCTGACCAGCCTGGATGAGGTATTCGGCAAGCGCAGCCCTGTGGATGTGATCCCTGCATGGACCTCGAAGGTCAGCCGGTCTTGTGCCCCCACTGCGGCCCGACCAGGGTCCACTCCCTGTCCCACTGCTCGATGCGCCGCCGGTTGAGCCACCACCGGCCGACGCTCCCGATCCCGAACACCACGCCGCTCAGGGCGAGGGCGGCGGAGGCTCCAAAGAGGCCCGCCTCGGCGGCCGACTTGGTGGGCGTCGGCGGCTGTGTACTCAGCTTCCCTTGGGCGTCTATCCAGATCCTGACCGTGGAGCCGGCCTTCTTCCCGGTTGTTACCAGCGTCATGCCGCTGTGCGTGGAGCCGTCCGACTTCGTCCAGCCGACCCTTGCCGAGGCCAGGTCTCTGCCCATCTCCGAGGTCGCGGTGCGCGGGACATCATCGAGGAGAACGGCGGGAACGGGGATCCGTTCGGCCCGCTGCTGGGCGAAGACCTGGTCGGCTGCATGGGACGTCACCACACCGGCGGCCGTGCCACCCACAGCGATAAGCACCCAGATGACCAGCAGGAGCCATGCCTCGAGGACGTCGTCGCGTCGCCGGATCGGGTTACTCCGCCATCGCCACAGCGGCACCCTCGTTCGCCTGCGCTTCCTGTTCGCGGGCTTGTCCTTGCGCATCTTTCCGCACCTCCTCGTCATCATGCACACGAAGGTGACAGCCGAAGCCCTGCCGTGACATGGGCCGATCAGGCGGAAACGGAGGGCCGATCGGGCCAAGCCCGGGCTGGTGCTGGGCCGTTCGGCCCAGCACACGCACGGGTCGTTGACACGCTGTCTTTCTGTGCCTGTGCGCAGCGGTCGGTGTGCCCTGAACGGTCCTGGCAAGAGGACCATCGGCCTCTCACCGTTCTGCCGTGGTGCTCTCACGCTCGTAGGACACCCGTATCTGTCCGACTTCATACGGGAGGAGGCCATCATGCGAACCGCGCCCCTCGACGCTGCGACCCTGGAAGCCTGCATCTCGGCCGCCGTGGCCGCGCCCTCGATCTACAACACCCAGCCTTGGCGCTTCCGGCTCGATCCGGAGACCGTCGCGCTGGAGGTGCGCGCCGTACCCGAGCGTGGCTTGCGCCACGCGGATCCTGTCGGCCGGGCGTTGCATCTGTCTGTCGGTGCCGCGGTCTTCAACCTCCGCGTCGCTGCGGCCCACTTCGGCTGGGCGCCCGTCGTACGCCTGCTGCCGGATCCCGAGGATCCGAGCGTGCTGGCCACCCTTCGGCTGTCCGGAACGGGCCAGCGGCACACTGCGGGGCACCGCCCCGATCTCTACCCGATGGTCTGGCGCAGGCACAGCAGCAGATTCCCCTTCTCCGGCAGGCCGCTTCCGCCGAACGTTCGAGCTGAACTCGCCGAAGCCGCTCAAACGGAAGGCGCCTCACTGAGCTTCCCTGGGGCCGCCGAGACGGCACGACTGTTGCGCGTGGCCATGGCGGCCGAGCACCGCAACCGAACCGACCCCGACCGGGCCGTGGAGAGCCGCCGATGGGTGCACCGGGATCCGGACGACTCCAGCGCAGTCGGCATACCGCAAGTGGCACTGGGACCGCAGGATGCGCACGAGCTGCTGCCCATGCGTGACTTCACCGCACAACGGCAACCTGAGCGGCTCCCCGCCCAGCCCTTCGAGCCCGTGCCCGTGGTAGCCGTGCTGACGACCGCGCACGACCGGCGCAGCGACTGGCTGCGCGCCGGACAGGCGCTGGAGCACGTGCTATTGGTGGCCACGGCGCACGGTGTGCGTGCCTCCCTGCTCCATCAGCCGATGGAGTGGCCAGACCTGCGCCGCGACCTGAGTCCCGTGCCGGACCTCCCCGGGCATGCGCAGATGCTGATTCGCCTCGGGTACGGCCCAGAGGGCCCGGCCACTCCGCGAACCGCACCGGATCAGGTGTGATGACGCTCGACGACCGGGCCGCCCGAGTAGCCCTGGTCCTGGAGCCACGGCCACCCCGATGCCTGGTGCTGGACCTTCATCCCCGTGTGGTTTGCGGGTTGATCGCCTACGGTCTTGTCAGCCCGCTGCGGCAGTGAGGATCCCGCCGGGCACAGCAGCCAAGGCTTCGGGCAGGTGCTCGTCGATCTCGAACACGCCATCCAGTCCCGCGCCACTCAGTACTCGAAGGAATTGGCTGCTGTCAGTGACGAGACGCAGCCGGCCGTGCCGTTCCCTGATCCTGTTCCGCGCCCGGCACAGCACCCCCAGTCCGGCGCAGTCGATGAAGGACACGGCGCGAAGGTCCACCACGAGGTCGGGGAGAACGGCCGCCGTCAGCTCGTCCAGGCGCGCCCCAAGGGCCGGTGCCGTGAGGATGTCGATCTCACCGCGCAGCTCCACGACGGTCGTCCCGCCGAGGGCACGCTTGGTGTGGCGGGGTGCGGACGTGATGAGGGTTTCGACCATGGGCAGAGGAAACCCGGGCCGATGGGCGCGCCGGAAGGGCCGTCCGGCCCCCCTTCGCCGCCACGTTTGCTCGGGCCGCTCTCCGGTCACGGCGGGACCCGTGGCCCTCACCTGAGGCCGCCGGCGGGCTCAGCATGGAACGTGATCCCCTCCACCGGGCGAAAGACGGGCTGGCTCATGAACCCGAACGATGGTTTCCGCGAACTCGGTCGTCACGAGTGCCTGCGCCTGCTGGCGACGGCTCCCATCGGCCGGATCGTCCACACGCGCCAGGCGCTGCCCGCGGTCGTGCCGGTCAACTTCGGCCTGGACGCCGACGGAACGGTGCTGCTGCGCACCTCTGCGGCCTCCGAGCTGGCCCGCGCGGTCGACGGCGCCGTCGTCGCCTTTGAGGCGGACGCGGTCGACGTGGACACACACTCCGGCTGGAGCGTCGTCGTCACCGGCCGCGCCGAGATCGTCACGGATCCGGCCGAGGCGGCACGCCTGGAGCGGATGGGCCCGCTCTCCTGGGCTCCCTCGCCCGAGGAGGTCTTCGTGCGCATCGAGCCGGAACTGATCACCGGGCGTGAACTCGTCGGGGGCCGCACGATGTACGGCCTGCACCTCTCCGCCTGACCGCTGGGCACCTGCGCCCGCGGCGCGGCCCGAACGGCCCAACGGTGCGGGGCCGGACGGCGAGGCAACGGGTTCCCGCAGGCCCTGCCCCGTGCAAGGGCACGCGAGGAGCATCGTCAGCGGAGCCGCCCACGGAACCGTCCGTGTGTGGTGTCGCGAACGATGCGGAGGCAGTGATGACCGTGGCAACCCGTCCAGACATGGACGCTCCCGCCGAGGCCTGGCGTGGCTTCGCCGGGCGGCGCTGGCGCGACCGGATCGACGTACGCGACTTCATCCAGGCCAACTACACGCCGTTCGAAGGCGGCCCGGAGTTCCTGACCGGTCCGACCGAGCGAACGCTCGCCGTCTGGCACAAGGTCAGTGCCCTGTTCCCCGAGGAGCGGCGCAAGGGCATCCTCGACGTGGACACCGCCACGCCTTCCACGATCACCTCGCACGCCCCCGGCCACATCGACCGGGAGCGTGAGCTGATCGTCGGACTGCAGACCGACGCCCCGCTGAAGCGTGCGATCATGCCGAACGGCGGCCTGCGCATGGTCGAGAACGGCCTGAAGGCGTACGGCTGCGAGCCCGACCCGTTCGTGACCAAGGTCTTCGGCACCTACCGCAAGACCCACAACGACGGCGTCTTCGACGCCTACACCCCAGACATGCGGGCCGCCCGCAAGGCCGGGATCATCACCGGGCTGCCCGACGCCTACGGCCGCGGCCGGATCATCGGCGACTACCGGCGCGTCGCGCTGTACGGAACCTACCGGCTGATCGAGGCCAAGCGCGCAGAGCGCGCCCTGCTGGACGCGCAGCCCTCCACCCCGGACGTCATCCGCGACCGTGAGGAACTGGCCGAGCAGATCCGCGCGTTGGTTGAGCTGGCGCGGATGGCGGCCTCGTACGGCTGCGACGTCACCCGCCCCGCCACCACCGCCCACGAGGCCGTGCAGTGGCTCTACCTCGGCTTCCTGGCCGCGGTGAAGGAGCAGAACGGCGCCGCGATGTCGCTCGGCCGCACCTCGACGTTCCTGGACATCTATCTCCAGCGCGACCTGAACGAGGGCCGCATCGACGAGTCCCGCGCCCAGGAGCTGATCGACGACTTCGTCATCAAGCTCCGCATCGTGCGCTTCCTGCGCACCCCCGAGTACGACGCGCTGTTCTCCGGCGACCCGACCTGGGTGACGGAGTCCATCGGTGGCGTCGGTGCCGACGGCCGACCGCTGGTCACTCGCACCTCCTTCCGCTTCCTGCAGACCCTGTACAACCTCGGGCCCGCACCGGAGCCGAACCTGACCGTGCTCTGGTCGCCGCGGCTGCCGGAAGGGTTCAAGCGGTTCTGCGCCCAGGTGTCCATCGACACCAGCTCCATCCAGTACGAGTCCGACGATCTGATGCGCCCGCGCACCGGCGACGACACCGCCATCGCCTGCTGCGTGTCCGCGATGGCCGTCGGCAAGCAGATGCAGTTCTTCGGCGCCCGCGTCAACCTCGCCAAGGCCCTGCTGTACGCGATCAACGGTGGCCGGGACGAGATGACCGGCGAGCAGGTCGCCCCCAAGATGCCTGCCCTGACGGGGGAGTACCTGGACTACGAGGAGCTGTCGGCTGCCTACGACCGGATGCTGGACTGGCTGGCCGAGACGTACGTCGACGCGCTCAACGTCATCCACTACATGCACGACAAGTACGCCTACGAACGCATCGAGATGGCCCTGCACGACCACCCCGTGCACCGTTTCATGGCCTGCGGCATTGCGGGGCTTTCGGTGGCCGTCGACAGCCTGTCGGCCGTCAAGTACGGCCGGGTGAAGGTGATCCGGGACGAGACCGGGCTCGCCGTGGACTATCAGATCGAGGGAGAGTTCCCGGCCTACGGCAACAACGACGACCGCGCCGACCGCCTCGCGGTCGACCTGGTGGAGTCCTTCATGGACAAGGTGCGCAAGCACCCCACCTACCGGGACGCCGAGCACACCCAGTCGGTCCTGACGATCACCTCCAACGTGGTCTACGGCAAGCACACCGGCAACACCCCCGACGGCCGCCGCGCCGGACAGCCCTTCGCACCCGGCGCCAACCCGATGAACGGCCGGGACCGGCACGGAGTCGTCGCATCGGCCCTGTCGGTGGCGAAGCTGCCGTACGAGCAGGCCCGCGACGGCATCTCCCTGACCACGACCATCACGCCCGAGGGGCTCGGCCACAATCCCACGGAGCGTGCCGGCAACCTGGTCGGCATCCTCGACGGGTACATGACCTTCGGTGGCTTCCACATGAACGTCAACGTCCTGAACCGGGCGACGCTCGAGGACGCCATGGAACACCCCGAGAAGTACCCGGAGCTGACGATCCGGGTCTCCGGGTACGCCGTCAACTTCGTCCGCCTCACGCGCGAGCAGCAACTCGACGTGATCAGCCGCACCTTCCACGGGTCGCTGTGAACACCACAGCGACCTCAGCGGCACGGCAGGCGGTCCCGGCGGAGGGACGGCTCACGGGCCGGGTGCACTCATGGGACCTGTCCACGGGCGTGGACGGTCCCGGGACCCGGTTCGTCCTGTTCGTCAGCGGCTGCCCGCTGCGCTGCATGTACTGCGCCAATCCGGACACCTGGCACATGCGCGACGGGCGGGAGACCTCGGTCGACGAGGTGATGGAGGAGATCGAGAAGTACCGGGGCTTCCTGACCGCGGCCGGGGGCGGGGTCACGATCACGGGCGGGGAGCCGCTGCTCCAGCCGGCCTTCACCGGCTCCCTCCTGCACCGCTGCAAGGAGGCCGGGCTGCACACGGCGCTGGACACCTCCGGCTTCCTCGGCGTACGCGCCTCCGAGGAACTCCTCGCGGACACCGATCTGGTGCTGTTGGACATCAAGTCGTTCAACGCCACCACCTACCGCGAGCTCACCGGTGGCCGTCTGGCCCCCACGCTCAGCTTCGCCACCCGTCTGGACCGGCTGGGTGTCCCCGTGTACATCCGCTACGTCCTTGTCCCCGGCTGGACCGACGATCCATCTGCCGTTGACGGCCTCGGCGCGTTCCTGGCCGGGCTGAGCAACGTCGACCGGGTGGACGTCCTGCCGTTCCATAAACTAGGCGCCCACAAGTACGACGCCCTCGGGATCGACTTCCCGCTGCGCGACACGCCCGTGCCCGATCCAGAACTCACGGAACGCGTGCGTGAGCAGTTCCGGGAGCACGGGCTGCGGGCGTTGTGAGCCGGCCGATCACCGCCGCACGTTCACCCGCGTGTGGGTCACCCGGCCTCCGCACAGGGACCAGTGGCCTCTCCTGCCCCAAGTACCCGGCCTCGAGACTGAATCCGTGACTTTGAAGGAGGCCGAGATGCCCCGCACCATCACCGCAGGCCTGGACGGGTCCCCGGAGAGCCTGACCGCCGCCGACTGGGCAGCCAGGGAAGCCCTGCTCCGCGACGTCCCGCTGCGCCTGGTCCACGCCCTTGGGCGGACTCCGTACATGTACGCGCCCCCGGACGGGGCACCCCAGCCGTCCCTGAGCCCGGACGCGCAGAGTCGCTGGGCGGACCGCATGCTTCGCGAAGCCGAAGCGACGATCGCGCGACGCCACCCGGGCCTGCGGATCACCACCCAACGTGCTACTGAAGAACCCGTGCCCGCCTTGCTGGGCGCGGCTGGGGAGGCCGACCTGTTGGCGTTGGGCTCTCGCGGCCTGGGCGGCGTAGCCGGTTTCCTGGTCGGGTCCGTCGCCTTGGCGGTCGTGGCCGACAGCCGACGGCCTGTCGTCCTCGTGCCGGGCGGCCTGCGCCCCGAGGACGAACACCAGTCTGGTGCCTTCGGGGCCGAGGCCACGCCGTTCCGCGACGTCGTCCTGGGCCTCAACTCTGCGGCTCCGAACGACACCGTGATCGGATTCGCTTTCGATGCCGCCTCTCAGCGCGCTGCGAGGCTGCGCGTCGTCCACGGCCGGAGCCCGGAACTGCCCTACTCCGACAATGGCGGCGACCTCAATGTCGAACTGCACGCCGAACTCACCGGGGAGATGCACCATGCCCTGTCCGAGGCGCTGGATCCCTGGCGGGACAAGTTCCCCGGCGTCGAAGTCACAGAGCAGGCCGTGATCGGCAAGGCGGGCTCGCACCTCGTGGAGACCTCGCGCGACGCGTCCCTGGTCGTGGTCGGCCGCCGCCGGCGCCGGACGCCGATCGGCGCTGCGATCGGCCCAGTCGCCCACGCGGTGCTGCACCACGCCGCCACACCGGTCGCGGTGGTCCCTCACGATTGACAGAAGGCCTGGCGAGCCAGAGCCCGTTTCCGACTGGACGCGGGGGGGGGAAACGGACCTGGGGGACGCGCCGGGTGTGGGC
>NZ_JBSHAQ010000099.1:0-16828 GCF_053611585.1 Streptomyces sp. NPDC054794
AAATCCGACTCGCGGAGTTCCGCGTTGTTCTCCCAAAGTCCCAACCCGCCAGTGGGGCGCCCCCCCGAGGTGGGGCGCCCCACTGGCGTAACCGTGTGCTCTAGGGCGCTTCGTCGCTGTCGATGCCCAGGCCGGGCAGCAGGCCCGGCAGGAGCGGCGGGAGCGTCACGTCCGGCACGCTGGGCGGCGCGCTGGTGGACGGGGACGCGCTGCCGCTGCTCTTCGGCGGGTCGAGCAGACCGCCCGTGCTGCCGCCGAGCAGGCCGCCGTCCCGCTCGCTGTCGGACGCCGAGCCGCTCGGGCTGCCGCTGCTGGAGTGCGTACCCGACGCGGAGCCGCTGCTGGTGGACGGTTCGGCCGACCGGTGGTGGCTGCCGGACGAACCGGTGGACGCCGAACCGGGGTCCTGCCGCTTGCCGTCGCCGCCCTGGGCGGGCGGCTGTGGGAGCAGCGACTGGAGCGGGCCGACCTCCTGGTCTATGGCGTCGAAGACCGAAGAGACCTGGTCACTGACGTCCGTGAGCTGTACGGGCAGCCGCTCGCGGAGCTTGCTCCAGGACGCGCGGTGGGTCTGCGTGAAGCTGGACAGCGCCTGGATGGGGCCCAGGGAGTCGGGGTCGCGCTCATAGGCCGCGTGCAGCAGGCGGTGGCCCTCGGATACGTCGTGCTGCATGCCGGACAGGGTGCGGCGGATCTCGCCGATCGACTCGTGATCGAGCTGACCGCCCCGATCACGCTCCATCAGCCGCCGCGCCTCGCTCAGCCGGGTCGACGCCTGGTCGAGGAAGCCCTGGCCGCGCTCGCCCTCCCCGTCGGACATGTAGTTGAGCTTGAAGTCCTCGATGCCGCGCTTGAGGCCGTACAGCGAGTCGCCGGGCAGGGCGTCGGAACTCGCGGCGGCCACTCCGCTGAAGGCCCCGGCGGCCACCCCGACGCTGAGCCCGCCGGCGGCGAGGCTCTTGGTCAGCCGTGAACGCGGTCGCAACTTCCCGAGCGGGCTCGCCCGGTGAGCGCCCCGGGCCCGATGGGTCCGTTGCTCGGGCACCGAAGGATCAGCCGCCTCGCCCGCGGTGCCCTCCTGCAGCATGGCCTCCATCGCGGCCACGAGCTGGGCCCGCTGGACGACCTTGACCTCCGGGTCGAGCACCGGTTTGGGCAGTGCGGCCAGACCCACGGTGAGGGCCAACAGCGCGCCCTGCTCGGTCCGTTCCGCGCCGGCCGGGGCCGATCCTTCGGGCTGCTCGGCCGCCGTTTCACGGTCGGGCAGCTCCTCCAGGGCCTGGGCGAAGGCGTTCGCCCGCCGGTGCGCCGATACGTTCGCGATCACTGGCGGCACCTCCTCTCGTCATGACGGTCGACTCCCCAGGGGGTCCTGAGGGTTGCACGCCCTCGACCACTTCCACACGATCGGGTGATCAGGGTGGGTCAGGACGTGACCACAGGGAGCCTGTATCCCGCACAACGACTGGCGCGGCACTTGGGTTACGGACTGCGGATGGCGGGTTCGGAAAGTCAACAGGCTTTAACGGAGCGTGAGTTGGATGTCGCGCAGCGTGGCCGTCGGTCGCGGCCCGCCGGCGACGGGGTGGTGGCGCGGCGCAGGGGTCAGCGCGCGTCGTCCGGGAGGAGCCGCGCGAGGGTGCGCACGGCCCGGTACTGGAGGGTCTTGATGGCGCCCTCGTTCTTGCCCATCACCCGGGCCGTCTCGGCGACGGACAGGCCCTGGAGGAAGCGGAGCGTCACGCACTCCTGCTGCTGGGGGTTGAGCCGGCGCACGGCTTCCAGCAGCGCGGCGTTGGAGAGGGACTCCAGGACGGAGTCCTCCGGGGAGCGCTCGACCTCGTTGGCGTCGAGCATCTCGCCGGTGGTCACTTCCAGCCGGAAGCGGCTCGACTTGAAGTGGTCGGCGACGAGGTTGCGGGCGATGGTGACCAGCCAGGCGCCGAAGTCGCGGCCCTGCCAGGTGAAGGTGCCGATGCGGCGCAGGGCGCGCAGGAACGTCTCACTGGTGAGGTCCTCGGCGGTCGCCCGGCCGCCGACGCGGTAGTAGATGTAGCGGTACACGGTGTCGCTGTACTGGTCGTAGAGGCGGCCGAAGGCCTCGGCCTCGCCGGCCTGGGCGCGCTCCACGAGATCCATCATCCGGGCGCTGTCGCTGTCGGCGGCCGGGCGGCGCGCGGTGGCCGCCGTGCCGGAGGAGCGTCCCCGTCTGCCCACCGCGGCACCGCCGTCGGCCAGTGCGTAGCACGGACCGACGGGTGCGGCGGTGGCGAATGCGGGGACGGCGTACGCGGTGGGGGCGTAGCCGCGCAACAGTTGCTGGACCGTCGCGACCATTGCGCGCAGCGTAGCCAGGCCCGAGGCGTCAACCCCGACGTGTGGGTACACGGGACTCCCAGAGGCAGAGCTTCCATCACGTGCAGTGCGGAACCTTTCACCCGTCGTAGCGACGGCCAGGTACCGGATTGCGTCCCAGGAGAATAACGCTTCGTGCAGGCCCTGCTACACCCAGTTGCTCAAATCATCGATTACGTCGCTTCCGTAACCGATTGACGCCTGATCAAGTGCCGTTAAATGAACGGATGTTGACCGGAACGGTACGGGTTCCGTCGAACTGGGTGGCGTGTTGAGTGCCGGGAGGCAGGATCGGGTGCCTCCCGGTTGGGGAAGTCGTTCGAGCGTCGCCCGTACGTCAGCGACGGCGTCGGTGCAGCGCGATCGCCGCCGCCGTGCCGCCGGCCACCGCGCCGACGCCGGCCGCCGCCGGAATGCCCACCTTGGCCGCCTTGCGCCCGGTGCGGTAGTCGCGCAGCCGCCAGTCCTTCTCGCGGGCGTGCTTGCGCAGCTTGCTGTCCGGGTTGATCGCGTACGGGTGGCCCACCAGCGACAGCATCGGGATGTCGTTGTGGGAGTCGCTGTAGGCGGCGCAGCGGGTCAGGTCCAGGCCCTCGGCCGCGGCCAGCGCGCGCACCGCCTCCGCCTTCGCGGGGCCGTGCAGCGGCTCTCCGACCAGCTTGCCCGTGTACACGCCGTCGACCGACTCGGCGACCGTGCCCAGGGCGCCCGTCAGGCCCAGCCGGCGCGCGATCACCGTGGCGATCTCCACCGGCGCCGCCGTGACGAGCCACACCCGCTGGCCCGCGTCCAGGTGGGCCTGGGCCAGCGCCCGGGTGCCCGGCCAGATGCGCTCGGCCATGTACTCGTCGTAGATCTCCTCGCCGATCGACTGCAGCTCGGCCACCCGGTGGCCCTTGACGATCGACAGCGCGGAGTCGCGCGCGTCCTGCATGTGCTCGGGGTCCTCGACCCCGGCCAGCCGGAACCACGCCTGCTGCCAGGCGAACCTGGCCAGGTCGCGGGTCTCGAAGAACTTCCGCTTGTACAGGCCCCGGCCGAAGTGGAACAGGGCGGCGCCCTGCATCACGGTGTTGTCCAGGTCGAAGAAGGCGGCGGCCTGGTCGTCGCCGAGGACCGGGAAGTCCGGTTCCTCCGCGGTGACGTCCGTGACGTCGGTGAGGTCCTGCGAGGACTTGCGCGCTGCCTCCGCCGAGGCCTCGCCTGCCAACACGCTCCGCGCCGTGGCGGAGCGCCTACGGGGAGTGAGCCATCCGAGAGCGGCCATGGCGTGAGCATAGCCAGTTTGTTCGGTGCTTCCGGAGTCGAGAGGTTGGAAGCCTGTGAACTCTCCGCGACCGGGTCGTTAAACGAGCGGGACAATGGCCGACATGAGTCCTCTCTTCCGCAGGAACGCCCCGGCCTCCCGGGACCGGCTCGTCACGCTCGTCCGCAAGCCCGGCTGTCATCTGTGTGATGACGCACAGCTCGTGGTGGAGAAGGTGTGCGGTGATCTCGGAGTGACCTGGGAGCAGAAGGACATCACCGAGGACCCACAACTCCACGACCAGTACTGGGAGCAGATTCCGGTCGTACTGATCGACGGTGAACAGCACACCTTCTGGCGCGTGAACGAACAGCGCCTGCGCAAGGCACTGACCGACTAGTACAAAGCGGCCCCGAGAGTCGCCTAGGATCGACGGCGACTTGGTCTTGGGGGCGGGAATGACGAGGAAGTGTGCGGTTTTGCCCCCTGGAGAGAAGCGCGTGACCCCGGTCACGTTGGCCGGGCAAAACGGACACCATCTTTGTGCACGCGTTCACAAAGACATAGCCTGCATTCGACGGGGCGGTCTAGGTACGTGTGACCGCCTGCAGCCCCGCTCTACCCGCAGGAGCACCGTGGCAACTGGCCGAACTCACCGACCGGCGACCCGTAGCCGAGGGATTCCCGAGGCCACCGTCGCCAGGCTTCCGCTGTACCTCCGAGCCCTGACCGCACTGTCGGAGCGCTCGGTACCCACGGTCTCCTCCGAGGAGCTGGCCGCCGCGGCGGGGGTCAACTCCGCCAAGCTGCGCAAGGACTTCTCCTACCTGGGTTCCTACGGAACGCGCGGTGTCGGCTACGACGTCGAGTATCTCGTCTACCAGATCTCCCGCGAGCTCGGTCTGACCCAGGACTGGCCGGTTGTGATCGTCGGTATCGGTAACCTCGGCGCCGCCCTCGCCAACTACGGCGGCTTCGCCTCCCGTGGCTTCAGGGTCGCCGCGCTCATCGACGCGGACCCGGCGATGAAGGGCAAGCCCGTCGCCGGCATGCCGGTCCAGCACACCGACGACCTTGAGCGGATCATCGAGGACAACGGCGTGTCGATCGGCGTGATCGCGACCCCGGCCGGTGCCGCCCAGCAGGTCTGCGACCGCCTGGTCGCCGCCGGTGTCACCTCCATCCTGAACTTCGCGCCGACCGTGCTGTCCGTCCCGGACGGCGTCGACGTGCGCAAGGTCGACCTCTCCATCGAGCTGCAGATCCTCGCCTTCCACGAGCAGCGCAAGGCCGGCGAGGAGGCCGCTTCGGACGGCGGGCCCCCGGCCGCCGCCCGCAAGGACTCCGCAGACCAGGGACCCGACGGGGACGTCCCCGCCGTGATGCCGGCATGAGTCTCCTCGTCGTCGGGCTGAGTCACCGCAGCGCCCCGGTCAGCGTCCTCGAACGGGCCGCGCTCCCCGCGGACCCGCAGGTCAAGCTGCTCCAGGACACGGTCGCCGCCGAACCGGCCACCGAGGCCGCGGTCCTCGCCACCTGCAACCGCATCGAGCTGTACGCCGACGTGGACAAGTTCCACGCCGGTGTCGCCGAGCTCTCCACGCTGCTCGCCCGGCACAGCGGCGTCGGCCTGGAGGAGCTCACCCCCTACCTCTACGTGCACTACGAGGACCGGGCCGTCCACCACCTCTTCTCGGTGGCCTGCGGCCTGGACTCGATGGTCGTCGGCGAGGGCCAGATCCTCGGTCAGATCAAGGACTCCCTGGCCCGGGCGCAGGACCTGCACACCGCCGGCCGGCTGATGAACGACCTGTTCCAGCAGTCCCTCAGAGTGGGCAAGCGCGCCCACTCCGAGACCGGGATCGACCGCGCCGGACAGTCCCTGGTCACCTTCGGCCTGGAGCAGTTGGCCGCGGGCGCGGACGTACCGGACTGGGCCAAGGACAAGAAGGCCCTGGTCATCGGGGCCGGCTCGATGTCCTCGCTGGCCGCCGCGACGCTCGCGCGCGCCGGCGTTTGCGAGATCGTCGTCGCCAACCGCACCTTCGAGCGCGCCGAGCGCCTCGCCCAGATCCTCACCGAGGGCACCGACACGGACGTGGCGGCCCGCGCGGTACCGATGGACGCGGTGCCGTTCGAGCTGACACGTGCCGACATCGCCGTGTCCTGCACCGGGGCGACGGGCCTGGTCCTCACCGCGGAGGCGGTCGCCGAGGCCGTGAAGGGCCGCACCGGCGACCCGGTCACCGGCGTCGACGGCACCGGACGTACGGCCGCGCACGCGGCGGACCTCCGCCCCGCGGCGCTGCCGCCCACCACGCTCGGCACCGAGGACGGCTGCCCGCTCGACCTGTCCGCCGTGCAGGCCACGGCCGGTTTCTCCGTGCACGGCGAGGCCGCCGTCGCCGGGATGGCCGCCGCCGACCTGGAACAGCACGCGGCCTGGGTGGACAACGCCGAGTCCCTGGGCCGGTCCCAGCGCGCCGGTGACGGCGCGGGTGCCGTCACCACGCTCGACCCGGCCGACGACGCCGAGGCCATCGCCGCGCTCGCCGCCGCCGTGGCCGTCATCGGCCGCGTCCCCGAGCGCCGCAGGCCCGAGCCGGTCGCCGAGATCCCGCGCCCCGCGCCCGCCCTCTTCCTGCTCGACCTCGCCATGCCCCGCGACATCGACGCGGCCGTGCACCGGCTCGCCGGTGTGCGGCTGGTGGACATCGAGTCGCTGGCGGAGGCCTCCGCGGACGCGCCGATGGCGTCCGACGTCGACCAGGTCCGGCGTATCGTCTCCGACGAGGTCGCGGCCTTCGGCGCGGCGCAGCGGGCGGCGCACATCACGCCGACCGTGGTCGCGCTGCGCACCATGGCCGCCGACGTCGTCGCCGGGGAGATCGCGCGCCTCGACGGGCGGCTCCCCGACCTGGACGAACGGCAGCGCGGCGAGATCCGGCAGGCGGTGCACCGGGTCGTCGACAAGCTGCTGCACGCGCCGACCGTCCGGGTCAAGCAGCTCGCGGCCGAGCCCGGCGGTGCCGGGTACGCGGACGCGCTGCGCACCCTGTTCGACCTCGACCCCGAGACGGTGGCCGCCGTCTCCCGGGCCGACCACGAGTCTGAGAAGAACGGCAAGAACCGAGGGCCGGCATGAGTAACAAGGCACTGAGGCTCGGGACCAGGCGGAGCAAACTCGCCATGGCCCAGTCCGGGCAAGTGGCGGACGCCGTGAGCCGGGTGACCGGGCGGCCCGTCGAGCTGGTCGAGATCACCACGTACGGCGACACGTCCCGTGAGCACCTCGCGCAGATCGGCGGCACGGGTGTGTTCGTCACGGCACTGCGCGACGCGCTGCTGCGGGGGGAGGTCGACTTCGCGGTTCACTCGCTGAAGGACCTCCCGACCGGGCAGCCCGCGGAACTGGCGCTGGCCGCCATTCCCGAGCGCGAGGACCCGCGTGACGTGATCGTCGCCCGGGACGCGCTGAAGTTCACGGACCTCCCGCGGGGCGCCCGCATCGGTACGGGTTCGCCGCGCCGCATGGCGCAGCTGAACGCGTATGCGCGCACACACGGGCTGGACATCGAGACGGTCCCGATCCGGGGCAACGTCGACACCCGCATCGCACTGGTGCGGGACGGCGAGCTGGACGCGGTCGTGCTGGCCGCCGCCGGCCTCAACCGGATCGGCCGCATCGACGAGGTGACCGACTTCCTGTCGGTCGACACGGTTCTGCCCGCCCCCGGCCAGGGGGCTCTGGCGATCGAATGTGCCGCGGGCAACGCGGACCTGATCGCGGCGCTCGGCGAGCTCGACGACCCGTACACCCGGGCCGCCGTGACCGCCGAGCGGTCACTGCTCGCCGCCCTGGAAGCCGGCTGCAGCGCCCCCGTGGGCGCGCTGGCCGACTTGCTGGCCGACGGGCAGATTGTCAAGGAAATGCGCCTGCGGGGCATAGTCGGCACGACCGACGGATCCCGCACGGTGCAGCTGTCCACCACCGGTCCCGTGCCTGAGACGTACGGCCAGGCAATGGAGCTCGGTCGCGAACTCGCCACCGAGATGCTTGCCCAGGGCGCGGCCGGTCTGATGGGGGAGCGAGCACATTGAGCCCCACCACCCTTCCCTCCGGCCTCGAACACGGGCACGTCACCTTCCTCGGTGCCGGACCCGGGGATCCGGGACTGCTGACTCTGCGCGCTGTGGAGGCGCTGGCGAACGCGGACGTTCTCGTCGCCGAGCACGACGTGCTCGACGTGATCCGCGCTCACGCCAGGCACGGCGTCTCCGTCGTGCCGACGGACACGGATCCTTCCTCGGATACGTATCCGGGCACGGGCACGCCTCAACTAGCGGTTGTTGACGGCGCGTCAACAGCCGCTGGCTTCCCGTCACCGCGGGATGCCGCTCATCTTGTCATGGAGGCCGCACGGGGCGGCAGGCGGGTCGTGCGTGCCGTGTCCGGGGACCCCGGACTAGATACGTACGCGGCCGGAGAAATGCTCGCCTGCGCCGCCGCCGGAGTGTCCTTCGAGGTCGTTCCGGGTATCGCCTCCGCGGTCGGCGTGCCCGCGTACGCCGGTGTGCCGCTGCGGGACGCGCAGGGCGCGGACGTCCGGTTCGTGGACGCCCGTACCGCCTCGGACCGGTGCTGGACGGAGGTGGGCGCCTCGGACGGCACGGTCGTCGTCTCGACGACGCTGGACTCCGTGGCCGCGGCCGCCGGTGAGCTGGTGGCCGCGGGCCGCAAGCCGGACACCCCGATGACGGTGACCGTCGCCGGTACGACGACCCGGCAGCGCACCTGGACGGCGACCCTCGGCACGATCGCGCAGACGCTGAAGCAGGCGAAGGTGCTGCCCTCCCCGGAGGGCGGCCGGCCCGTGATAGCCGTGGTCGGTGAGCGTTCCGCCGCCGCCCAGCGCGACCAGTTGTCGTGGTTCGAGTCCAAGCCGCTGTTCGGCTGGAAGGTCCTCGTGCCGCGTACGAAGGAGCAGGCGGCGTCGCTCTCCGACCAGCTGCGGTCCTACGGGGCCGTGCCGCACGAGGTGCCGACGATCGCCGTCGAGCCGCCGCGGACGCCCCAGCAGATGGAGCGGGCCGTGAAGGGGCTCGTGACCGGACGGTACGAGTGGATCGCGTTCACGTCCGTCAACGCGGTCAAGGCGGTCCGGGAGAAGTTCGAGGAGTACGGGCTCGACGCGCGTGCCTTCGCGGGCATCAAGGTGGCCGCGGTGGGCGAGCAGACCGCCAAGGCGCTGGTCGCCTTCGGCGTGAAGCCGGACCTGGTACCGAGCGGGGAGCAGTCGGCGGCGGGTCTCCTGGAGGACTGGCCGCCCTACGACCCGGTCTTCGACCCGATCGACCGCGTGTTCCTGCCGCGTGCCGACATCGCCACGGAGACGCTGGTCGCCGGGCTGATCGAGCTGGGCTGGGAGGTCGACGACGTCACGGCCTACCGCACCGTGCGCGCGTCGCCGCCGCCGGCGGAGACGCGGGAGGCGATCAAGGGCGGCGGCTTCGACGCCGTTCTGTTCACGTCGTCGTCCACGGTCCGGAACCTGGTGGGCATCGCGGGCAAGCCGCACAACGTCACCGTGATCGCGTGCATCGGCCCGGCCACGGCCAAGACGGCCGAGGAGCACGGTCTGCGGGTGGACGTGATGGCTCCGGAGCCGTCCGCGCTCAAGCTGGCGGAGGCGCTGGCCGACTTCGGTCTGAAGCGGCGGGCGGCCGCCCTGGAGGCCGGGGACCCGGTGACCCGCCCGAGCGAGCGCCGACCGGGCGCCCGCAGGCGTCGCTCCACGACCTGATCAGACCCCGCGTCTGTCGAACGCCCCGCCGTCCAAAATCGGACGGCGGGGCGTTTTCCGTGCCCGAGGCTCACGTTCTCCCCGCTCTCCGGTCAACCTCAAGAAAAACTCATATTTTTGACATTCCGTCCGAACTCTTTGGATGATCATGACCGTTGCTCCCGAGGCGAATGCCCTGACCAGGCGTTTTCGGGAGCGCGATGCTCAATTCACCATCCATTGAGGGGGAATCCTTCGTGACCCACGAAGTGACTCATTCGGAAACCCGCAGGACCGCTCGCGGCCGGATCGTCGTGACCGGCGTGGTCCTGGGCGCGATCCTGTGCGGCGCGGCGGCCACTCCGGCGCTGGCGCTGCAGTCCCGGACGGCCACCACCGCCGTGTCGGCCGACGAGGCAACCGGGGAACTGGCGTTCACGGCCGACGACGTGCGGGACCTGGTGGCCCGTATGAAGGCCGACGGGGGCGCCGACCGGGACGAGATCGGCCTCTTCGAGTCGTACGCGGCCCAGCTGGACGGGAAGGGCCCCACGGCCCTGCACCGGCAGTCGCGGATCCTCGGCTCGGGCACGATCGTGCGCAAGCTCATCGTCGCCGCGTTCCGCCACGGCGGCTCGTGGCTGAGCAAGATCCTGCGCAAGGTCTCGCCGAAGACGTCGAAGTTCGTCGGCAAGAACAGCCACAAGATCGCTGACGCCATCGACGCGGTGGAGAACTGGGGCGAGCACGCCCTCGCCATCGCGCTCGTCAGGGCGGGTGTCCCCTACGACATCGCGATCGACCTGGCCAAGGCGATCATGCTCATAGCGGTCTGATACGAGGGGACGGCGCGATGCGCGACGACGCGATGCCGGACAGCACGACGCCGGACGGCACGACGCCGGACGACGAGACGCCGGACGACGATGTGTCGTGGGACGGGCTCGGCAGGGGACAGAAGGCACTCGCGGCGGTGGCCGGAGCCGGTGTGGGGCTCATGGCCGCCGGAGCGGTGGGCGTGTTCCTGCTGATCGTCGTGCTCGCCACCGTGGCGGCCTTTCCCGGCGCCATCGAGCTGGACGGCATGGGGGCGGTCTTCTGGGCCGTGCTCTTCGCCGTCCCGTGCGCGCTCGTCTCCTCCGCGGTGCTCTTCCCGTTCCGGGTGCTCCTGCGGAACACCCTGGGCGGGGAGGGCCCCCGGGCCACGGCGGTCGACTACGCGGTCGGCTGGTTCAGGACGTTCCTGACCGTCGCCCTGGTCCTGGAGTGCACCCCCGGCGTGCACGCCCACTCCCTGTGGCCCGCCGTCTGCGTGGCGACGCTGGACGCCCTGCTGGAGGCGGGCCTGCGCAGGCGCCGCCCGGCGGACCACTGACGCCGGCCCCATGTTCGACCCGATGTTCCGCGGCGGCGAATCCCGCCGGTGCCGGTCGACATGCCGTCGGCAAGAGGGGGCCTTTGCCGGGCGTAGCGTAGGGGCATGACGAAGTACGGATCGTTTCCCGGTACGCGTCCCCGGCGGCTGCGGACCTCGCCCGTCATGCGGCGGATGGTCGCCGAGACGCGGCTGCACCCCGCCGACTTCATCCTCCCGGCGTTCGTCCGCGAGGGTGTCAGCGAGCCCGTGCCGATCTCGGCCATGCCCGGCGTCGTGCAGCACACGCGGGACAGCCTGAAGAAGGCGGCCGCGGAGGCCGTCGCGGCCGGGATCTCCGGGATCATGCTGTTCGGCGTGCCGGAGGAGTCGAAGAAGGACGCCCTCGGGACCCCGGGGACTGACCCGGACGGCATCCTCCAGGTCGCGCTGCGCGATGTGCGCGCCGAGGTCGGCGACGACCTGCTCGTCATGTCCGACCTGTGCCTCGACGAGACCACCGATCACGGGCACTGCGGGGTGCTCGACGAGCACGGCCGCGTGGACAACGACGCCACCCTGGAGCGGTACGCCGAGATGGCCCAGGTACAGGCCGACGCGGGCGCCCAAGTCGTCGGCCCCAGCGGCATGATGGACGGCCAGATCGGCGTCGTCCGGGACGCACTCGACCAGATCGGCCGCGAGGACGTCGCCATCCTGGCCTACACCGCCAAGTACTCCTCCGCCTTCTACGGCCCCTTCCGGGAGGCCGTCGGCTCCTCGCTCCAGGGCGACCGGAAGACCTACCAGCAGGACCCGGCCAACTGGCGCGAGTCCCTGCGGGAGCTGGCCCTGGACCTGGAGGAGGGGGCCGACATGGTGATGGTGAAGCCCGCCGGGCCCTACCTCGACATCCTGGCCCGGGTCGCCGACGCCGTGGACGTGCCCGTCGCCGCCTACCAGATCTCCGGCGAGTACTCGATGGTCGAGGCCGCCGCCGAGAAGGGCTGGGTCGACCGCGACCGGGCCATCTTCGAGACGCTGACCGGCATCAAGCGGGCCGGCGCGCGGAACATCCTCACCTACTGGGCCACCGAAGCGGCCCAGAAGCTGGCGTAGTTCAGCGGTTCAGCGGTTCAGCAGTCCGGCGGTTCAGCCGGGCCTCACCAGCCGGCGATGTCGTCCCGGCTCTGCTGCCAGTACGTGACCTTCAGGGTGCTGTCGTAGTACACGCCCTTGGCCGGCAGCGACGGGGTCGCGGCAGCACCCCCGTTGCTGTTGGGAGTCTTGCCCTGGAAGCCGACGGTCAGCTTGTGGCCCGTCATGCCGCCGTCTCCGCTGCCGTCGGCGGCGGAGAGCAGGACGGCCGCGTAGCCGGACTGGCCGGGCGCGAGGGTCGTCACCGCCTGCGGGTGGGTCTTCTCGTCGGCCTGCGGCACCCACTGCATCTCGTCGAAGCGCAGGACGGGGAAGTACGTCAGGTCGCAGTACTTCGAGCCGGTGTTCTTGACCGTGATCAGCATGTGGTTGAGCGGGCGGGACACCGGCTGCGCGGTGACCCGGGTGTTGGAGCCGTTGCACAGGACGCGGTTCTTCGGGTCCCAGGGGTTCGAGGAGCCCTTCGACGAGGACGATCCGCCCGACGAGGCGGAACCGCCGGACGAGGACGAGCCCGAGGAGCCGGACGAACCCGAGGAGCCTGAGGAGCCGTTGGCGGAGCCGGACGAGCCCGAAGTGGAGCCCGAACCCGTCTTGGCGCCGTCGCTGGGCGTCGCGGCGCCGTTGTTGCCCGCGGTCGTGGCCGCCGTGGCGGAGGACCGCGACGCGCCTTCGTCCTTGACCCCGTCGTCGCCGTTGCACGCCGTCAGGGCGAGGGCGGCGAGGGCGACTCCGGTGACGGCTAGCAGCGGGGTTCGGCGGGTACGCATGGCAAGTCCTCTTTCGAGCGCTGGGTGGTGTCGTGCTTGGATGGCAAGAGCCTGCGGGGCGATCCGTCCCGCCTGCCACAACCTGCGGCCGATCAGGGACGCTGGAATGGCCATACGGGCTCTGACCTGCTGAAACAGCCCTTCCATGGAACGTGGAGTGGGACACGGGGGATGGAGGAACAGTGCCGGACAGCACTGTCGGCGGCGGCTTCGCCGAGCTGCTGCGGGAGTTGAAGGACCGTTCGGGGCTCAGCTACGGGGTGCTCTCGAAGCGCCTGCACATGAGCACGTCGACCCTGCACCGCTACTGCAACGGGGACGCCGTACCGGCGGAGTACGCCCCCGTGGAACGCCTGGCCCGGCTCTGCAAGGCCACCCCCGAGGAACTGGTCGAGCTGCACCGGCGATGGGTGCTTGCGGACGCGATGCGGGGGCGGAAGGCGGAGGCCGCTCCGGTGAATTCCGTGCCGGAGGAGCCGCAGAAGCCCCGGGAGCCTGCGGAGCCGCAGGAGTCGGCGGAGCCGGAGGCGGTGGCGGTGGCGGAGGCGGTGGCGGATGCGGAGGCGGTGGCGGATGCGGAGGCGGTGGCGGATGCGGCGGAACCGAGGGATGCGGCTGCGCCTGGGGATGCGGCGGAGCCGGGGGAGCGGGTGACCTCGGTCCGTACGGACACGCGTCGCCGTCGCCGTACCCGCACCGCACTCGTCGCCGGTGTCGCCGTCGCCGCCGTGCTCGGTGGCGTCACGCTGGCGGTCAACCTCTCGTCGGACGACTCGAACAACTCGGACGGCATGCACGGCGGTCCCGTCGCGGCCGCCTCGACGCAGGACGGGAAGCCGGGCGGCGGGCACTCCGCGAAGGCACCGGGCCACACCGCCTCGCCGTCCGCGTCGGCCACCGGGTCCGCCTCACCTTCGTCCTCCGCCTCCGGCTCCGCGACGGGCGAGGGGGACAAGCCGGGCACCCACGGCAAGGTCCAGGGCGGTGAGAGCGCCGCGCCGCCGCTCACCGTCGCCACCCAGCCCTACACCTGGGAAAGCCCCTGCGAGCAGCGCTACTTGATCGAGCGGCCGCCGACGGACGTCGCCCCGCCGCCGACCGAGAACGACGCGACGGCCTGGGTGGCCGCGCACGGTGCCGTCTCCTCGGGGGAGCAGTTCGTCACGCTCACCGTGCAGGGCACCGGCAAGGAGACGGTGGTCGTCGAGAGTCTGACCGTCCGCAGCGACAAGCGCTCGCCCCTCGCCTGGAACGACTACGCGATGGGCTATCCGGGCGTCGGCTGCGGCGGTGGCGTCCCGACCCGCTCCTTCACCGTCGCCCTGGACGCGGCGCGCCCCGCCGTCGTGCCGGCGGCCGGGCACCAGAACTTCCCGTTCAAGGTGAGCGAGTCGGACCCGGAGGTCTACTACATCAAGGCCGACGCCTCGGCGTACGACGTGAGTTGGTACCTGGAGCTGAAGTGGTCCAGCGGCTCGCGCCGCGGCACGCTGCGGATCGACGACCACGGCAGGCCGTTCCGCACGAGCGGCAACAACGGGCGGCCCGCCTACGAGTTCCCGCTCGGCGGCTCGGCATGGGTCAAGGAAGGGACGACCAAGTTCTGAGTGTGCGTGCCGGTGGTCGCGGGAGCGTGCCGGGAGACCGAGGAGGACGGTCCCTCGTCGCGCACGCCCTCGCCGTTCCGGCACGCCGCGAGGGTGAACGCGGCGAGCAGCAGGAGTACGACGGCGGCGAGTGGACGGGCCGGGCCGCGGGGGGTGGGGCGGGCGGACATGGACGGGCTCCCTTCGGTGATCTCCCTTCCGGGTAGGTCCCAGCCTGGAAGCCCGGCTCCCCGCACCGCCACCCCTCCCGGGGAATCTGGGACGCCCACGTCCGTTCCACCCCTCTGACCTGCGCGAACGTCAGCCCGTGGGAACGCGTTCTGGGACGGGAACGGGAGTTCAGTCCCACCAGAAGTGCCAGGCGTGCTCGCCGACGAGCTCCTTGGCGTAGGCGTTCAGGCCGCCCACACCGCTCTGCGTGATGTTGTCCGGGCAGAACGCGAAGTGCTCCGCCGCCAGCGCCTCGGCGTCGGCGAGGGTGGTCGGCGGGGCGGCCACGGAGACGATCAGCGTGTCGAAGCCGAGCGCGACGACACGTATGCCGAAGCGCTCCTCCCAGGAGCGGAGCACCGCGCACAGACGGGCCACGTCGTTCTCGTGGTTGACCGGGCCGGACCAGCCGATGGCCGCGGGGATGTCCGCGGAGCGGCGGGCCGGGACGAGGGCCAGGCGCGGGTCACTGGACCAGCTGTCGGATCCGTCGGTCAGGGCGTCGGCGAGCCGCGTCGCGCAGGCACCGGGCTCCACGGTGAGCGTGCCGGCGGGCGCGAGACCGGGCCGGCCGGCCCCGAACGGCTCCAGTTCGTCGTCGCCTCCGTCCTCGTCGCCGTCTTCGGCGTTCTCGTCGTCCTCGTACCCCCAGTACTCCGCGAGGACGTCCTCGGCGTCGTGGTCCCCGGGGTACGAGGTGTCCTCGGGGCTCAGCTCCCACCGCTCCGGTCCGCCCCGTGAGCCGCCCACGTCGACGAGTACGGGCAGCAGTCCGGCCCGCGCGGCCGGCACGCCCAGCGCCGCCCAGTTCCCGGGCGTGGCCTGCGTGCCCGAATGCCACAGCAGTGGCTCCGGCCAGGCACCGTCGACCGTCGCGTCTATCAGCCTCCCGGGCGGGAGTTGGAGCCCGACGGAACGCCCACTCGGGTCAGCGGCCAGCTGGGGCAGAGGGTTGGGAAGAGTCGCCATGCCGGTGACTGTAAGGGGTGGGTCTGACAATGAGGCTCGTCGGAGGAGTGGCCGTGGGGGCCGCCCGCTTCTTGGCCAGTGTCGTGCTTGAGCGCCCCGAGTAAAGGGCGCTGCGCTGTCGCTCCGCGTCGCCTTCGGCGATGGCCCTGCGGGCCACCCTTGACTCGGGTCGCTCCAGCCCGGTTGAGAAGCGAGCGGGCGGCCCGGAAGAAACGGGTGGCTGGGCGGGGTTCGCGGGCGTCGGTCGGCTGCGTTCGCGTCGGTGTTGACGGGCGCGACCGCGCCTCGCCTGCACGCCGGGGGTGCTTAGCGGCTTGCGGCCGGTGGGTGGGGACGCATCCGCGTCTCGCCTGCACGCCGGGTGGGCTTGGCGGGTGGCTGGCCGGTGGGCGGGTGGCGCGGACGCGCCTGGCCGGCACGCCGGGTGGGATTGGCGGGTGGCCGGGCGGTGGGTGGGGGCGCATCCGCGTCTCGCCAGCACGCCGGGCCGGTGTAGCGGCTTGCGGCCGGTGGGTGGGTGGGTGGCGCAGCCACGCTTCGCATGCACGCCGGGCCGGTCTAGCAGCTTGCGCCCGGTGGGTGGGGTGCGTGGGCCGGGTGGCGGCACGCCGGGCCGCTTTAGCGGCCCGCGGCCGGGGATGGCGGGCGCGCCGGGGCTGGGCTGGGCGGCGGCTTGCTGCTGGGTGGGGCGGCTTGCCGTTGGCAGTGGTGAGGTGTGGGTGCGGGTGAGGTGTGGGCGCGCGTCGCATGCTCGGGCGGCTGGGCTGTGTCCCGGCGGCGGACGAGGGCGTGTGCGGGCCGGGGTCAGGCCGTTCGCGGGTCGTGGGGTGCTGTAGGCAGGCATGTGGACGGTTTGGGACACCTGATGGCCTCATCAGCCCTGGATATCGGGGTCCCGGCTGTCCGAAAGTGACCACTTGCCTCCCGGGACGTGATCGGTGAGGTCGATGTGACGAGCGGGGCGGGACGTTCCCGCCCACCAGCCCGCACCCTCACCCGCTACTCACCGATCGCCGCCGAGCCCACCCGACGCGCGCCCCACCCCGCCGCCCACCGACCGCTTGTCGCTAGGCCGTCCCGGCTTGCTCCCGCCCAGCCGATGCGCACCAGCCCTCCACTGGCCGCGAGCCGCTAAGCCCACCGGGCGTGCAGGCGAGGTGCGACCGCGCCACCTCCCACTGGCCGTTCGCCGCTAGGCCGTCCCGGCGTGCCGCCACTCGGCTCGCGCGCTCCCGCCCACTGGCCGCGAGCCGCTAAGCCCACCGGGCGTGCAGGCGAGGCGCGACCGCGCCACCTCCCACTGGCCGTTCGCCGCTAGGCCGTCCCGGCGTGCCGCCACTCGGCCTGCGCGCTCCCGTCCACCGGCCGCGAGCCGC
>NZ_JBSHAQ010000100.1:0-16537 GCF_053611585.1 Streptomyces sp. NPDC054794
ACGAACGCAAAGCCGAGCACTTCCTGGCCTTCACCAGCATCGCCTGCACCCTCATCTGCTACCGCCGACTCGCCAAATGAGACGACGTCTTAAGCAGAAGAAGGCAAGACCATGCTGCAGCATCGTGCTGTCCTTTGCCAGCCCATCCATGCCCGATTGGTGCATATTACGGCTTATGTTCGGTTGCAGTTTCCCTTTCAACCTGCCACTGCGCCATGTGAGCGGACTGACACGGTGTCTCGTGGGCGACTCTCAGGGGTGTCCGCGTGAACGCCGCGGCGGCGCCCGCCGCTCAGCGGCGATCGCGACGTCGCCGGCTGCACCCGGTGCCTGACCCAGCCGGGTCGACTGTGAAGCGCGGTCCGGGGCATCCTCTGGCGCTCGGCCGGGAAGCTCGCGCCCGGCTGGCGAACGCCATACGGACACTGCTCGACGACCCCGGCATTCAAGAAGCGCCGGACTCGGTCCGGCTGGCCGTGATCGTGTTGGCGGCGAAGACGCCGTCGGTGTCAGGCATGGTGGAGATCCGTACAGGTGAGCTAGGCCGGTGGCTCGGGTTGTCCGCCTCCTACGTGGCCTCGAACGTCGTTCCCGCGCTGCGCCGGTCTCGTGCGGTCTCGATCGACACAGCCAAGGGCGAGTTCGGGCAAGACGACGGTCTCGAATGCCGGGTGCTGCCACTGTGGGAGACCCGAGACATCACCAGGCATCCGCTGGCACTGCGCCGTGGCGAGTTAGCGACGTTTCTGCGGCTATTGGAGGCGGTGATGGCCCCAGGTTGGGTGCACTTGATCTGCGCCAGGCCCAGGGATGGATGTAAGTCTCCGATGGCAGCGTAAAGTCGGCTCATCTGAGATCCGTGATGACTGCTTCTTTCCCGGTACTTCCAGCAGGTCAGAGTGCCATATACGCCCAGAAGGAACATGGGCCCACTTACACAGAGATCGACCGCGTCTGTACAGCCGCGCATGACAGCGCGGACAGCGGTCCACCAGATACGCCAGATGATCCGCGCACAGGAACGTCCACTTCAGCGCGGGCCGAGAGGACCAACGTCGCCCTGCACAGTTGGGTCCAAGGCCCCGACTTCAGTCTCGCCCTCACCCTCGGCACGGCGGCCGGAACCTGCGCCGCCCTGAAACATCCGCAGCACCGACCGCGCCCCTTCTGGGGACAGCATCGTGGCGAATCTGGCCGCGGACGCCCGGGCGGCGTCGGTCGCCGAGGCGAACATCTGCGTCTCGTAGGCGCGTACCGCCCCGTCGAGGTCACCGGGGTGCTGCGCCAAGGCCAGGGCGAGGTCGGCCCCGTTCCGCATGGCCAGGTTGGCGCCCTCACCAACCGGCGGCATGAGGTGTGCCGCGTCGCCGAGCAGTGTCACGCCGGGCACGGCGGGCCACATCAGCCCGACGGGGAGGGCCAGGATCGGGCGTGGCACGACGACGTCGTCGCACGCGTCGATCAGGGCGGTGACCCGGGGCGTCCAGCCGGAGAAGAGTTCCCTGAGTGCCTGGCGGGCGGCGGAGGGATCGGCGAAGGGGATGCCGGACGTGTCGAGCCAGTCCTCCGGCGTGCGGAAGGAGAGGTAGATCCGGATACGGCCGTCGCCGTTGCGTTGGGCGGCGAGAGAGCGGTCGGCCCCGATCACCCAGTAGTTCCCGCGGCCGACCTCGGCCGCGAGGTCCGGGTGGGTGGTGTCCGCGTCGGGGATGCCGAGTTCGACCATGTTGACGCCGGTGTGGGCGGGCCGGGCGTCGGTTACCAGGGGGCGGACTCGGGAGTTCGCGCCGTCCGCGCCGATGAGCAGCTCGTGGTCGGCGTGGCCGCCGTCCGCGAGGTGGAGCCGGTGGCCGCCGCCGGGCAGCGGGGTGACCCGCAGGAATGGGCGGTTCCATGCGACGGTGTCCGGGGGGAGCGAGTCGAGGAGGAGGTCCCGCAGGTCGCTTCGGTCGATCTCGGGACGTTCCAAGGGGGCGTCGGCCGGGGTGTGCCAGTCCAACAGCACGGTCCCGTTCGGTTCCAGCAGCCGCAGGTCCTGTCCCTCCGGGCGGGCGATGGTGCGGAAGCGGTCGTCCAGTCCGGCCACACGCAGGGCGCGCTGTCCGCCGTCGGGGTGCAGATCGAGCATCCCGCCCTGCCCGCGGGCGGCGCGGGAGGCCTCTCGTTCGTAGACGACCGCCTTGATGCCGTGCAGGTGCAGGACCCGGGCACAGGTCAGGCCGCCGAGCCCGGCGCCGACGATGGCGATGCGTGGGCGGCGGGAGGGGGCACTGCTCATCCGG
Source organism: Streptomyces sp. NPDC054794 (assembly GCF_053611585.1). NCBI lineage: Bacteria > Bacillati > Actinomycetota > Actinomycetes > Kitasatosporales > Streptomycetaceae > Streptomyces > Streptomyces sp. NPDC054794. Next base: position 2,283 of record NZ_JBSHAQ010000100.1, read on the forward strand.
TCTGCCTCGGCTTTCCTGGCACACGGTCGATACGGTGTAGTGAGTGATTGCAGCGTATATGGAACTGCCGCGTATCGAAGAGACATCCGTATCAATCCACGTGACGTATCGTGGGGCGCGCATATTCCGTGGCCATGGAGAGACGGTGGGTGATGGTGACACGCAAGGATGCCCAGGGTGAGCCCATGCTCGTCTGGGAGCGCCCGGAGCCGCCGACCCGACCGGCCCCGGTGCCCCTGAGCCGGGAACAGATCGTGCGGGCGGCGATCGAACTCGCCGACCGGGAGGGGCTTGAGGCGGTGTCGCTGCGCAGGGTCGCCGCGGTCCTCGACGTCGGTCCTATGCGGCTGTACCGCTATCTGTCCACCAAAGAGGAACTGCTCGACCTGATGGTCGACGCCGTCTACGGCGAGATTCCCACCCCAGATCCGGCCGGCGGCGATTGGCGCGAGGCGCTGCGTTCGTTCGCCCGCGGTATGCGGCAGGCCGCCCTGCGCCACGAGTGGTTCGCCGACCTGCTGGGCCGGCGCCCACACCTGGGCCCGCAGGCGCTGGCGAATCTCGAGGCGTCTCTGGCGGCCCTGAACGAGGCCATGAGGACGGGCGACATCGACCCCGTGATCCAGGCGCGCGACGCCGTCAACTCGTATGTGATCGGCGCTCTGCGCAACGAGATCACCGAGCGCCGTACCGAACGGGCTACCGGTCTGGACGAGCACCAGTGGCAGATCGCCTCCAGCTCCTATCTGAAGCAGGTGCTGTCCACCGGTCGTTATCCCACGCTGGCCAAGGTCATCGCCGACGCCCGGGAACGCGGCGCGGACGCCAAGTTCGACACTGGACTCGACTTCCTGCTCGACGGCATCGCGGCCCGGCTCGGCGTGTGACCGCCTGGGCCGGGTGAAGGCCTGCCGCGAAGCGGCCAGGGATGCATCCGCATCCCTGGCCGCTTTTTTCGACCCCCATTCCGCCCTCCCACTTGCGTACACCATAAGCGATCGATACGGTGTATCGAGAAATACGCCGTAACCCATCACGTCAGTCATTCGGGGGGCTCGGGATCATGACCACCTCACAGGCCGAAAAGGCCCCACCACAGGTACAAGCGCCCTGGGCCGCGCTCGGCGCCCTCATGGTGGGCTTCTTCATGCTCATGCTCGACACCACCATCGTGGTCGTGGCGATGCCGAAGCTCGCCGCCGATCTGCACACCGGCATCAGTACGACGGTCTGGGCGACCAGTTCCTATCTGCTGGCCTACTCCGTACCGCTGCTGCTGGCAGGCCGCCTCGGAGACCGGTTCGGTACCAAACGCATGTACATGATCGGCATGGCGGTGTTCACCGGAGCGTCACTCCTGTGCGGGCTCGCCGGGAACATCGGGCAGCTGATCGCCTTCCGGGCGGTGCAGGGCCTCGGCGCCGCCGCCATGGCTCCCCAGTCCATGGCGACCATCGGGAAGATCTTCCCCAAGGACATGCGCGGCCGGGCCATGTCGTACTGGGGCCTCGTCTCGGGTGCCGCCATCCTCGTCGGACCGATCTCGGGAGGGTTGCTCATCGACTCACTGGGCTGGCGGTCGATCTTCTTCATCAACGTTCCGATCGGCATCATCGGCCTCGTCGTGGCCCAGCGGTTCGTGCCCGCGCTCCCCGGCAACCCTCACCGCTTCGACTTCCCGGGCGTGCTGCTCAGCGGCCTCTCCCTGCTCTTCCTCGTCTATGGTCTGGAGAACGGCAGCGGCTACGACTGGTCGAAGATCTCCGACGATCTGCACCTCTTCGGCTTCAGCACCGGAATGCCGGTCTACGTGTACGAAGTCATCGCGCTCGGCGTGCTCTTCGCGGTGCTGTTCGTCGCCTGGGAACTCATGAACAAGGCCGAGCCGCTGCTTCCCCTCGGCATCTTCCGCGTCCGGACCTTCGCCGCGGCCAACCTGGCCATCGTCACCGCCGGCTTCGGCATCACCGCCGCGAGCTTCCCCGGCACCCTCTACTTTCAGCAGGGGCGCGGGATGACACCGGCCCAGGCCGCGCTGATGATGCTGCCCTCGGCACTCGTCTCAGTGCCGCTCGCGCCGCGGATCGGCAAGCTGGTCGACCGGGTCGGGCCCAAGTGGCCGGCCTTCTGCGGGCTGGTGCTGTTCAGCTCCGCGCTCTTCGTACGGCACTTCCTGATGACGCCGGACATGTCCTTGACGGTCCTGCTCGTGCACGCGGCCTGGATGGGGGCGTCCAGTTCGCTGATGATGAGCCCGCTGGCCGTGGCCGCCATGCAGAGTCTGCCGCCGAAGTACATCGGCGCAGGGTCGGGCGTGTTCAACACGGCCCGCCAAATCGGGTCCACGCTGGGCTCGGCGGTCATCGCGACCGTGATGGCCACTCAGTTCAAGGACCAGATCAACGCTAAGGCGGCAGGACTCACATCCGCCCAGCGCGAGTCCCTGGGGCATATCGGCCTCCAGCAGAGCGGCGCAGGCCACCTCGGGTCATTCGCCCGCTCCGTGGTGTCCGCAGTCATGGCCAACTCCCTGCTGTGGCCGGCCACGGCGATGGCGGTCGGCGCCGCCATGGTCCTGTTCGTCCGCCCCCGCGTCCGCAAGGACTGACCTGGGCACAAAGCCGCGCGCCGGATCTGCCCGGCCCTTGACCGCCGACCACTCGATCCGAATCCCCCGCGGCGAGTGGCGGCGTGTGGAGCTCCCCGTCCACGGCGGGGAGCTCCACGGTGTGCGTGCAGCACCGCGCGTTGCAGTCGCCGGGACCTGCCGTACCGGCGCCTACTGGGCGGGCGAGTGGCCGCTCTGCTGTACCGGTGCCGTCAGGCCTCGCCGATCATGAAGCCCACTCCGCGTACGGTCACGATCCAGTCGGAGGAACCCAGCTTGGTGCGGAGACTGTTGACGTGCGTGTCCATGGTGCGCTGTGAGCAGGGGCCGCCCCAGACCTCCTCCATGACGACATTCCGCGCGATGACCGTCCGCGGATGCGAGGCCAGGAACCGGAGCAGGTCGAACTCCTTGCGTGTCAGCCGGATCCGGCGGCCGTCGTACGTCACCTCACGCGACCCGTGGTCGATGCGTAGCGGTCCGTGCTCGATGACGCGAGGAGTCTGGGAGCGCGGGCGGGCCCGCCGCATCACCGCGTCGATACGCGCTGTCAGTTCCCACACCCCGAGAGGCTTGACAACGAAGTCATCGGCGCCCGCCTGGAACCCAAGGACGGTGTCGACCTCGGAGGAGTGTGCGGTGACCGCGATGATCGGTACGTTGCTGGCGGTGCGGATCGCCCGGCACACCTCCAGCCCGTCCCGGTCCGCCAACTCCAGCCCGAGCAGCACCACATCGGCGTCCTCGTAGGCGGTGAGGGCGTTCTCACCGGTCGATACCCCACGTACCTGGTGGCCCTGTCGCAGGAGGTTCTTCGCCATGGACTCACGGTCGCCCTCGTCGGTCTCGACCAAGAGGATCCGCCAGGCCTGCGCGCCCCTGCGCGGCTGGATCGGGCCGCTCATGGCCGCCTGAAGAAGGTTGGCGGGCAGTGCGGCCGATGAGCTCACTGTCAGCGCGAGGTGTCGCACATGTTCGAGGACCTGCAGCATGTTTTCCCTCGTAGGCAGAATTCGACAAGATCAAAGCTCACATGGCCGTCCGGCTTAATCAATGGGTTTCGGGTCGGATGGCTGAATCAGGACCCCCAAGGCGGAGTCATTATCAGACGGGCTTCGCGGAAGCAAGTGGAATTCTGCTATCCGGAACGGTGCATTCCGATTGGGTTTCATGTGTGGAATCCCACGTCTTACCCCAAGTGTTGCTGGCGTCGACATCAATAAGAATGGATCAAGGGGTCCGGGCCACCCCGACGGGTCGTCCAGTAACTCGAGGTCGCATGGCATGAATGACTGGATCCTGTCTGTCTGATCCGCTCGCAGCGGTCAGGGTGGATGCCCCTGCGGCGCCTCAAAAGTGGGATGGTCCATTCCGGATCTGCCCACCAAAGCGGCCTGGGGTCCTGTTGCCACAGGTCAGGTCCTGGGGTGCGGGGTGTGGGCGGGGTGTCGAGGGGGATGGGCGTCGGCGGGACCCGACCGTCAGGCTTGCAATCGAACACTTGAATCCGTTACAACGTATCTGCCGATACGGCGTAATCGCGTATCCCAGGCGAACGGGGGCTCGCTCGCAGGTCGATCAAAATTCAACCGAATGTGTCACGGGGTTCCCGATGTCGGGTGCGGCACGACGTAGTGCCATCACCGCGGGCCGCGAGGCCGTCGAAGCGAATGATCCGGGCGCCGTCCATGCTTATTGCCCCCGCATCCCCATATCTGGAGCGAACGCAAAGGAGCATCATGACGCATGTCGAGAACCCAGCCGCCGAACTCGTTTCCTTCCCTTTGGAGCGGACCTGTCCGTTCGCGGTTTCCGACACCTTCGACCGGCTGCGTGAAGAGGAGCCGGTGAGCGGGGTCACCATGTCCGACGGACGGCAGGCCTGGCTGCTCACCCGGCATGCGGACATCGAGGCCGTGTTGGTCGATCCCCGTTTCAGCGCCAACCGCAGTCACCCGGGTTTCCCGGCGATGTCCCGTGGCGGAAAGGACGCGTTCACGCATTTCGCGCCGTTCATGATCTCCCTCGACGGCAAGGAGCACTCGGCGGCCCGCAGGCCGATGATCCCGGAATTCTCCATGCGACGCGTCGCTGCCTTCCGGCCGCGCATCCAGGAGATCGTCGACGACGTCCTTGACAAGATCGTGGAGCTTCCGCAGCCGGTCGATCTCGTCCAGGAACTGGCCCTCACGGTGCCCTCCCGGGTGATCACCGAGCTGCTCGGTGCGAAACCGGCCCACCTGGAACGCTTCTACGCACTGGCCGCGACCATGCTCAACCGCTCCACCACCGCCGCCGAACGCGACGAGGCGGCCCGAGGCATGCGCCTGAACATGGACCAGCTGATTGCCGAGAAGGAGGCCGCTCCCGGCGAAGACCTGCTCAGCCGCGAGATCGCCCGACAGCGCGTCCAGGACGGTGACATCGACCGGCCCGGCCTGGCAAGCCTGGCCCAGCTGCTCCTGCTCGCCGGCAACGAGTCCACCACCGAGATGATCGCCCTGGGCGTGGCCACCCTTCTCACTCACCCCGAGCAGCTCGCCGCGATCGTCGCCGACCCGGAACTGACCCCCGGCGCGGTGGACGAACTGCTGCGCTTCTTCTCCGTGGTGGAGATCGGCATGGCGCGCGTCGCCCTGGAAGACGTCGAAGTGGGCGGCGTGCTCATCAAGGCGGGCGAAGGCGTCATCGCCTCCAACGTGGCCGGCAATCGCGACCCCGGGATCTTCCCGCGGCCCCACGAGTTCGACATCACCCGCGACGCGCGGCGGCATCTCGCCCAGGGCTACGGCTCCCACCAGTGCCTGGGGCAGAACCTGGCCCGGGCCGAACTGACCATTGTCTTCGACACTCTGTTCCGCCGGCTGCCGGGGCTGCGCCTGGCGGTCGATTTCGACGAACTTCCCTTCAAGTACGACGCGTTGGTTTTTGGCCTGCGCCGGCTGCCGGTCACCTGGTGACGGTCGCGGTCCTGTCACCGAGCACTGCCCCGGCTGCCCCCGGGGCCCACCCATCCAAGGAGTCACCGGTGGAATCCGCCCTCTCGCACCACACCCTGAGTTCCGTCGCTCCCGGCGAGGACACGACGCGACTGGCCGCCCGAATCGAACAGCGCCTGCGCGACGCCCCGGATCTGCTGCTGCCGCTCGACGAGACGCTGTCCCTCCTCGTCCAGCTGCAGGAGTTCGAGCTGGGCAGGTTCCTGCTGCACAACGGCGGCCTGAACGGCTACTGGACCTCGTACGTCTTCGGCCTGCGGCCGCAGAACCCGGCGGCGACGCCGCTGGAAAGGTGGCTGCTGACCAGGTCGCTGCTGCCCGGCATCAGGGAGCGATTCGGCCGCTTCCAGGCCGCCATCGCCGCGTCGGTCAGGGACGGTGCCGTCCTGGCCTCGGTGCCTTGTGGGCTCATGGACGACCTGCTCCAGCAGGACTACTCCGGCATGACCGACGTCCGCCTCATCGGCGTGGACATCGACCCCGAGTCGGTGGACCTCGCCCGCAAGAACGCTGCCGAACGCGGTCTCGCGGACCTGTGCGAGTTCCAGGTGGGCGACGCCTGGGAGCTCGGCCTCGACGCCGAGGTGGACCTCCTCACCAGCAACGGCCTGAACATGTACGAGGCCGACCCGGAGCGGCTGATGGAGCTGTACCGCGGGTTCGCCCGGGCACTGCGCCCCGGCGGCCGACTGCTGGTCAGTTTCATCCCGCGACCGCCGGCACCGCCGTGGGCGGAGGGCGGCCAGCCGGGCAGCTGGGCGAAGTACGGCATCGAGGACGCCGACCTGCGCAGGGACATAGCCATCTTCGGGGACATCCTCCAGCCGAAGTACCTCAACTTCACCAGCGAGGAGGAGATCAGGGACCAACTGTCCCGTGCGGGCCTCACCGTGGCCGCCGTTTCCTACAGCGAGAACGGGGCGTTGCCGATCGCCACGGCGATTCGGTCGCGCTGAACGACGAAAGACACGAAGAAGAGGGGGATTCTTCTTTGAGTAGCAAGCACGCCGCCCACACCGGCACCTGGGGTGCGGCGCGGACACCGTCTGCCGGTCACGCACCGGTCTCCTGGCGGATCCTCGTGGCCGGCGAGGACGAGACGGACAGGGAGACGCTGACGCGGAACCTGCGGCGACACGGTCACCACGTGCACTCGGTGGCGAGCGGGGCGGAGGCGCTCGTGCTGTGCCGGGACGTCGATCTGGTGCTTCTCGACCTGGAACTGGCCGATCTCGACGGACACGAGGTCTGCCGCTCCATCCGGGAGCTGGGCGACACCCCGATCATCGCGCTCAGCGGACGCCAGTCCGAACTCGACACCGTGCTGGGGCTGCAGGCCGGCGCCGACGGAATGGTTGCGAAACCCTATGGATTCCGGGAACTCCTGGCGCGGATCGAGGCCCTCATGCGCCGGGTCCGGATCGGTTCCGCCCCGGTGTCGATGATTGAATATGGGCCTCTTTTTATTCACCTGGAGTCACGCGAGGTGACGTTCAGGGGTCGTAGTATCAGTGTGACGAAAAAGGAGTTCGATCTGCTGCGGATGCTGGCGTCACAGCCGGGCACCATTGTCTCTCGGCGGGACATCATGCAGGAGGTCTGGGGAGACTCCTGGTCCCACCGCACGGTAGACACGCATGTCAGCAGCCTGCGCAGCAAGCTGGGTGCGAGCGACTGGATCGTGGCCGTCAGAGGGGTCGGCTTCATGCTCGCAGGGGCTGCCTAACCAGGCGCGCAACCTGCCTACGCGGGTGAGGCAGCCAGCTGTTCCAGGGCCGGCGCGGCATTGCCGCGCTGGCCCTCTCGTATGTCCAAGGGGCCTCTCACAGGCCGATCTGTAGTTCCTCTGAGGTTCCGATGACCCGGCCCTTAAAAACGTCACTTTTCCGGCAGAAGAAATGTCGAGACCCTGAAAGAGTCTGCCTTGAGAATCGCTTGAGAATCCGGAAGGCTGGAGCTCAGCTTGGTGCTGAAGGGCGGGGAGAATGATGGAGACCAGGGTGGTTCTGTGCCGGATCGATTCCGGCTCGATATCTGATGTCGGTAGCTTGTTCAGTGAATTCGACGCCAGCCGCACGGGTGCCACGACGGGAATTCGGCGCCGTCAGCTGTTCCACTACGACGACCTGTTCATCCACCTGCGGGACCTGGCGCCCGGGGCGACGGACGACGATCTCCTGCCCGTCGGGGCGGCCGAGCGGCTCGCCACGCGCCTGACCCCCCTCGGATCCGGCCCGGCCACCCGCTTCTACACCTGGTCGGCGCGGGACACGACCGGACCCGAGCCGCTGTACAGCACCGTCGTTGTCAACCGGATGGATCCGGTGCACATCCCCGAGGTGTGCCGCCTCTTTGAGGAACTGGATGCGACCGACTTCCCGGAGAAGATGGGCACCCGGCACCGGCAGCTGTACCTCCACGGCGACATCTACCTGCACATCCAGCACTTCCGCCAGGCCGACGGCGGCGCGCTGATCGACCAGGCCTGGAAGGACGCCGACCCGCGGTTCGTCAAGATCTGCGACGAGCTGATGAAGATCATCCCGCCCTACAATCCGGCCATCTGGCACTCCCCGGCCGACGCGGTCGCGACCTCCCTCTACCGCTGGGAGGCGATGGCATGAGGGGCCGACGCGTCGTCATCACGGGCATGGAAGTGCTGGCACCGGGCGGTATCGGCACGGGCGAGTTCTGGAAACTCCTCAGCGAGGGACGGACCGCGACCCGGGGCATCACCTTCTTCGACCCCACCCCGTTCCGCTCGAGGGTGGCCGCGGAGATCGACTTCGACCCGTACGCACACGGCCTGACCCCGCACGAGGTGCGGCGCATGGACCGGGCCGCCCAGTTCGCCGTCGTCGCCGCGCGCGGCGCCGTCGCCGACAGCGGTGTGCGGACCGACACGCTCGACCCGTACCGGATCGGCGTCACGATCGGCACCGCCGTGGGCGCCACCATGAGCCTGGACCAGGACTACCGCTACGTCAGCGACGGCGGCCAGCTCGACCTGGTCGACCTGGCCTATGCCGACCCGCACTTCTATCAGCAGTTCGTCCCCAGCTCCTTCGCCGCCGAGGTCGCCCGCACCGTCGGCGCACAGGGACCGAGCGGGGTCGTCTCGGCCGGCTGCACCTCGGGACTGGACGCCGTCGGCTACGCCGTAGAACTGATCCGCGAGGGCACCACCGACCTCATGGTCGCCGGGGCCACCGACGCCCCGATCTCACCGATCACCATGGCTTGCTTCGACGCCATCAAGGCGACGACACCGCGCCACGATGAACCGGAAAGTGCCTCGCGACCGTTCGACGCCACCCGCAACGGGTTCGTCCTCGGCGAGGGCGCCGCCGTCTTCGTCCTGGAGGAACTCGACGCGGCCCGGCGGCGCGGCGCCCACGTCTACGCGGAGATCGCCGGCTACGCCACCCGCAGCAACGCCTACCACATGACCGGACTGCGGCCCGACGGCACGGAGATGGCCGAGGCGATCCGGGCAGCGCTCGACGAGGCCCGCATGAACGGCACCGAGATCGACTACATCAACGCCCACGGATCCGGAACCAAACAGAACGACCGGCACGAGACGGCGGCGTTCAAGAAGAGCCTGGGCGAACACGCCCACCGCACGCCCGTCAGCTCCATCAAGTCGATGGTCGGGCACTCCCTGGGCGCGATCGGGTCCATCGAGATCGCCGCCTCCGCACTGGCCATGGAGCACAACGTGGTCCCGCCCACCGCGAACCTCCACAACCCCGACCTCGAACTCGACCTGGACTACGTGCCGTTGACCGCCCGCGACCAGCTCACCGATGCCGTCCTCACGGTCGGCAGCGGATTCGGCGGGTTCCAGAGCGCCATGGTGCTCGCCCGGCCGGAAAGGAAGCTCCCGTGACAACCGCTGTGGCAGTGACCGGGCTCGGCGTGGCAGCGCCCAACGGCCTAGGCGTCACCGACTTCTGGCAGGCGACCCTGTGCGGCAAGACTGGCATCGCACCCCTCACCCGTTTCGACGCCACCCCGTACCCGGCGCGGCTGGCCGGGGAGATCACCGGCTTCCGGGCCGAGGAGCATCTGCCCAGCCGGCTGATGCCGCAGACCGACCGGGTGACCCGGCTGTCGCTCGCCGTCGCCGACTGGACCCTGGCCGACGCCGGCCTGCGCCCCGAGGAGATCCCCCCCTTCGACATGGGCGTGGCCACCGCCAGTTCGGCCGGCGGCTTCGAGTTCAGCCAGGCCGAGCTGAAGAGCCTGTGGGGGCGGGGCAGCCAGTACGTCAGCGCGTACCAGTCCTTCGCCTGGTTCTACGCAGTCAACACCGGCCAGATCTCCATCCGGCACGGGATGAAGGGGCCGAGCGGAGTGGTCGTCACCGACCAGGCGGGAGGCCTGGACGCGGTGGCCCAGGCACGCCGGCAGATCCGGCGCGGCACGTCCTACATGGTCGCCGGCGCGGTCGACGCCGTCCTGTGCCCCTGGGGCTGGGTCGGGCTGCACACCAGCGGCCGACTCAGCACGTCGGACGAGCCGTCCAGCGCCTATCTGCCCTTCGACGAGCGGGCCGCCGGACACGTGGCCGGCGAGGGCGGCGCCCTGCTCGTCCTGGAGGCCGCCGACACCGCACACGCCCGCGGCGCCCGGGTGTACGGCGAGATCCCCGGCTACGCCGCCACCTTCGACGGGCGCGAACCGGGACTGCGCAAGGCCATCGAACTCGCCCTCGCCGACGGCGGACTGACCCCCGCCGACGTGGACGTGGTGTTCGCCGACGCGGCGGCCGACCCGGACCTCGACCGGGTGGAGGCCCAGGCACTGGTCGACGTCTTCGGCCCCTACGGCGTCCCCGTGACCGCGCCCAAGACCATGACCGGCCGCCTTTCCGCAGGCGGTGCCTCCCTGGACCTCGCCACGGCCCTGCTAGCGCTGGACGAGCAGGTGGTGCCGCCGACGATCAACGCCGAACCGGCCGAACGCCACCGCCTCGACCTCGTGCTCTCCCAGCCCCGCCCGGCCCGGCTGCGCACCGCGCTGGTACTGGCCCGCGGGCAGGGCGGCTTCAACTCGGCGATGGTCGTCCGCGCCGCTGACCGCTGACGCCCGCATCCCAGGCCGCCGCGCAGCCTTCCTTCCTCCCGACTTCCCTTCTCCACACCAAAGGACGGTTCGTCATGTCACACGCCACGTTCACCTTCGACGATCTCAAGCGCATCCTCCTGGAGGGCTCCGGCGCCCCCGAGGGCGTCGAGCTCGACGAGAACATCCTCGACACCGAGTTCGACGCGCTCGGCTACGACTCGCTGGCCCTGCTGGAGACCGCCAGCCGCATCGAGCGGGAATACGGCATCTCCCTCGAGGAGTGGCTGCTGACCGACGCACCGACCCCGCGCGCCTTCGTGGCAGCCGTCGCGGGTCATCTCGGCGACCGCGTCGCCGCCTGACCATCCCGACACCCGGTGCGAGGCAGCCGACTACCCCCGGCTCGGCGGCCTCGCACCCCACAGCCCAGGAGGGGCGAAGACCATGCCGAACCAGCAGCGAACGGCCCTGCTGACCGGAGCCACGAGCGGCATCGGCCTCGCCGCCGCCCGGCTCCTCGCTGAGCAGGACCACCGGGTGTTCATCGGCGCGCGCACCGCCGAGAACGTCATCTCGACCGTCAAGGAGCTGCGCGAGCAGGGCCTCGACGTCGACGGCGCCCCCGTCGACGTGCGCTCCGTCGACTCGGTGCGCGCGTTCGTTCAGGCGGCCGTCGACCGGTATGGGCCCGTCGACGTGCTCGTCAACAACGCTGGCCGGGCTGGCGGCGGCGTCACTGCGGACCTCGCCGACGAGGTGTGGGACGACGTCATTGACACCAACCTCAACAGCGTCTTCCGCGTCACCCGCGAGGTGCTCACCACTGGCGGCATGCGGAACCTGAGCCGCGGCCGCATCATCAACATCGCTTCCACCGCCGGCAAACAGGGCGTCGTGCTGGGAGCCCCCTACTCGGCCTCCAAGCACGGGGTCGTGGGCTTCACCAAGGCGCTCGGCAACGAACTCGCGCGGACCGGCATCACCGTCAACGCGGTCTGCCCCGGCTACGTCGAGACCCCCATGGCCCAGCACGTCCGGCAGAACTACGCCACCCTGCAGAACACCACCGAGGAGGCGATCCTCGCGAAGTTCCAGGCGAAGATCCCGCTGGGCCGCTACGCCACCCCGCAGGAGGTCGCTGGCCTGGTCGGCTACCTGGCATCCGACGCCGCCGCCCCCATCACCTCTCAGGCCCTCAACGTCTGCGGCGGCCTGGGCAACTTCTGAACCCCCCAAGCCCGACACCCCAGGAGGAGGCCGCCGTGCCGTCCGAACAGCGCGAGGTCACACACGAGATCAAGGTCGCGGCGTCCGCCGAGACCGTCTACCGGCTCGTTGCCGAGGTGGCCGACTGGCCCCGTGTCTTCCCGCCCACCGTGCACGTCGAACACCTGGAGCAGGGCGAGCGCGAGGAACGCATCCGCATCTGGGCCACCGCCGGAAACGAGGTGAAGAACTGGACGTCACAGCGCATCCTCGACCCCGCCGGACTGCGCGTCGACTTCCGGCAGGAGGTCAGCTCACCGCCCGTGGCGGCCATGGGGGGCGCCTGGCTCGTCGAGCCCCTCGCCTCCGGCGAGTGCCTGGTGCGGCTGCTGCACACCTACCAGGCCGTGGACGAGGCAGGCCTGACCTGGATCGACGCGGCCGTGGACCGCAACTCGCGGTCCGAACTCGACGCCCTCAAGGCCCAGGCCGAACGCGCCGAGGCCAGCGAGGACGGCCTGCTGTGCTCCTTCGAGGACACGGTCGAGGTGGCCGGCTCGGCCCGGGATGTGTACGACTTCGTCAATGAGGCGCACCTGTGGCCGGAGCGGCTGCCGCACGTGGACTCGGTACGGCTCACCGAAGACACGCCCGGTCTGCAGGTCCTGGAGATGGACACCCGCTCCCCGGACGGCTCGACGCACACCACGAAGTCGTACCGGGTGACCTTCCCGCACCACAAGATCGTCTACAAGCAGATCACCCTGCCCGCGCTGATGAGCCTGCACACCGGACGCTGGACGTTCCGCCCGACCGCCGGCGGCGTGGCCGTCTCCTCGCAGCACACGTTCGTCGTCCATGAAGCGAACATCGCCCAGGTCCTCGGACCGGATGCGACCACGGCGGACGCCGTGCAGTACGTACGGAACGCGCTCAGCAGCAACAGCCTGGGCACCCTCACCGCGGCCAAGCGGTACGCCGAGGCACGAATCCGGTGATGACCGCGGCGACCAGCGACCGGCCAGCCGACCCGGTGACCCCGGTCCCCTCGGCCGGGGTGCGCCGGGTGACCCTGGACGCCGCCGGGATCCCCCTGTCCGCCCTGCTCGCCCGCCCGGCGCACAGCACACCCCGCGCCACGCTCGTCGCCCTGCACGGGGCCGGGATGAGCGCCGCCTACTTCGACGGCAGGAACTGCCCCGGCCAGTCCCTGCTCACCCTGGCCGCGGACCTGGGACACACTGTGCTTGCCGTCGACCGGCCCGGCTACGGCGCCTCCGCGCCCTACCTGCCGGGCGGCGCGTCCGTCGCCGACCAGGCAGACCTCCTGGCCGCCGCCCTGCGGGACCTGACCGACCGGCACGACACCGGCGCGGGACTGTTCCTGCTCGCCCACTCCTTCGGCGGCAAGGTGGCGCTCACCCTCGCCGCGGACGAACCGGCCGGCCTCCTCGGCGTCGACGTCTCGGGCTGCGGCGCCGTCTACGCCGCGCCCCCGGACGAGCCAGCCGGCCCGGGCGGGCACTGGCGGCGCAACTGGGGTCCGCCGGGGCTGTACCCGCCCGGCACCTTCACCGGCGGCGCCGCGGTGATCCGCCCCGTCCCGGAGCGGGAGCTGCGGGACGCGGCACGCTGGCCCGAGACCTGGGCTGCCCTGGCCGACCGGATCCGGGTCCCGGTCCGCTTCACCTTCGCCGAGTACGAGGGCTGGTGGCGCCACGACCCGCCGGTCCTGGCCGGACTGCGGAAACAATTGAGCGGATCATCAATGGTAGTGACGGAGCATCAGCCAAACGCCGGACACAACATCAGTCTCGGCTGGACGGCGCGTGCCTACCATCTGCGGGCCCTCGGGTTCCTGGAGGACTGCCTGCACGACTGCCGGCCGGCGCCGTCCGTCTGACGCGTTCTCGGCCCATGCGCGCACCACCCCGCCGCGTCACCACGTCCGGCAATACGCCGGCGCCCAGGGTTCCACCACGAGGAGGAGCATGCAGTCCGCCGTTCCCGCGTCCGTGCCGCTCGACCGGGCCCATCCGCTGCTGGCCGCGCTAAGCGTATTCGCCCCCAGCGCGCGGGCCGTCGAACCCCTCGCCCCCGGATCTCCGCCCTCACAGGAGACCGGCGACGCAGGCAGCCACCTCCGCCGTCCGGCCGATGCGCCCACCGACCCCGGAGCCGGCCAAGGCGAACTGCTCGCCACCATCCTCACCGCCCGCCCCGCGACACCGGATTCCCGTAGGGCCTAGGCCCGATACCCCGCAACCACTCAGTCAGCAGCCGCTGCAACCCCAGGGAGCGTTGTGTCCCGTCGCCTGTTCACTTCGGAGTCCGTGACCGAAGGTCACCCCGACAAGATCGCTGACCAG
>NZ_JBSHAQ010000101.1:0-16441 GCF_053611585.1 Streptomyces sp. NPDC054794
CGCAAGATCATCATCGACACCTACGGCGGCATGGCCCGCCACGGTGGCGGCGCCTTCTCGGGCAAGGACCCGTCCAAGGTCGACCGCTCCGCCGCGTACGCGATGCGCTGGGTCGCCAAGAACGTCGTCGCCGCGGGTCTGGCCTCCCGCTGCGAGGTCCAGGTCGCCTACGCCATCGGCAAGGCCGAGCCGGTCGGTCTCTTCGTCGAGACCTTCGGCACCGAGACGGTCGGCGTGACGAACATCCAGGCGGCCATCACCGAGGTCTTCGACCTCCGCCCGGCCGCGATCACCCGCGACCTGGACCTGCTCCGCCCGATCTACGCCCAGACGGCCGCCTACGGCCACTTCGGCCGCGAGCTGCCCGACTTCACCTGGGAGCGCACCGACCGGGTGGACGCCCTGCGTAAGGCCGCAGATGTCTGAACGGACCGTCCTCGTCACCGGGTCCGTGGCCGTGGACTACCTGATGACGTTCCCCGGGAGCTTCACCGAGCAGCTGATCGCGGATCAACTGGCCCATGTCTCCCTTTCCTTCCTGGTCGACGCGCTCGACGTTCGTCCCGGAGGCGTCGGCGCCAACATCTCCTACGGCCTGGCCCTGCTCGGTCTGCGTCCCGCGCTGGTCGCGGCCGTGGGTGCCGACTTCGCGCCGTACGCCGAGCGGTTGCGGTCCGCCGGCGTGGACCTGAGCCATCTGCGCACATCGGGCACCCGGCACACCGCCCGCTTCCTGTGCACCACCGACCGGGACGGCAACCAACTCGCCTCCTTCTATCCCGGCGCCATGGACGAGGCCGTGGAACTCGACCTCACCGGCATGGTCCACCAGTTGGACGGCGCCGCACTCGTCCACATCGGCGCCGACCAGCCGGAGGCCATGCTGCGGCACACGGACGCGGCCCGCGCCCTGGGCCTCCCGTTCGCCGCCGACCCCTCCCAACAACTGGCCCGGCTGGACCGCGACGCCGCACGACGGCTCGTCGACGGGGCCCGGTTCCTCTTCACTAACGCCTACGAACGGGCGCTCCTGCTGTCCCGGACCGGGTGGACGGAGGACGAGGTGCTGGCCAGGACCGGTGCCTGGATCACCACCCTCGCCGAGAAGGGGAGCAGGGTCGACCGAGCCGGCGAACCGCCGGTGGAGGTCGCGGCCGTACCCGCCCGGACGGCCGTCGATCCCACGGGGGCCGGGGACGCGTACCGCGCGGGCTTCCTCACGGCCGTCGTATGCGGTCTGGACCCGCGCAACGCCGCACAGATCGGCTCCGCCTTGGCGACCTGTGCGCTGGAGAGCGTCGGCCCCCAGACATACGGGAGCAGTGTCGACTGGGACACCCTTACGGCCGTGCTCACGGCAGCCTACGGGCCGGAGGCGGCCGCCGTCGCACGGAGTCTGCCGGGGGTCCGATGACCGCTCTTGCCACACCCCCGAGAAGCGTCGCCGCGGCCCTGAGATCGTCCCGGCGCTCGTATTCCTTCGAGTTCTTCCCGCCGCGCACCCCGCAGGCGGAAGCCGTCCTGTGGGCGGCACTACGCCAGGTGGAACGCCTGGGGCCGTCGTTCGTCTCGATCACGTACGGCGCTGGGGGAACGTCCCGCGACGGTAGCATCGCGATTGTCCGAAGGATCGTCGAGGAGACGACCCTGACACCACTAGCCCATCTGACAGCCGTCGGCCAGTCGACCGCCGAACTCCGGCGGATCATCGGGGAATTCGCCGACGCCGGGGTCCGTGACATTCTCGCACTGCGCGGTGATCCGCCCGGCGATCCACTGGGGCCGTGGCGCCCGCATCCGCAGGGGCTGCGGCACGCCGCGGACCTCGTACGGCTCATCCGGGAGTCCAGTAACTTCGGCGTGGGAGTGGCGGCCTTTCCGGAGCGTCATCCCCGGTCCGCGTGCTGGGACGACGAGATCCGGCACTTCGTGGCCAAGTGGCGGGCCGGAGCGGACTTCGCGATCACCCAGATGTTCTTCCGCGCTGAGGACTACTTCCGGCTCCGCGACCGGCTTGCAGCGGCCGGCTGCGACATGCCGGTGATCCCGGAGATCATCCCAGCCACGCACGCCGATCAGATCCACCGATTCGCCCGGCTCAGCGGTGCGACGTTCCCCGCGGAGCTGGCCCGGCGCCTGGAGGCGGCCCGCCGGGATCCCGCGCAGTCCCACCACGTCGGTGTCGAACACGCGGTGAGACTGGCCCAGCGCCTCCTGGACGGCGGGGCGCCCGGTCTGCACTACATCACGCTCAACCGCTCAACGGCGGTCCTGGAGATCCACCGCAGCCTCCGGCTCCCGACCGGGCCGGGTTGAACAGTCACCGAACCCCCCGATTCGCCAGTGACCTTTTCGGCAACTGCCACCATGTCATGGAGTAGCCGCCTTCCCCCGAGTGGCGCGCAGCGCCGCGCAGGACCTGACCCTCGGTCACATCCCCTGGTTACGGACGGTACCGGGATGCCCTCCCGGTTGTTCCCGCTTTGTGCGAAGCCGATACAGGCGATGGGCGTACGCCAGCCGTGCTGTCCCGGTCGTCGAGATCAGTGTCGAGGAACGGCGTCACGTGGAGGAACCAGGCACTGCGTCGTCTGCGCCACCTGATCCGAAGAGCCATTGTGGCTCGGCGGTGCTGAGCAGCGGGGTTCCGCGGACGCCGCGGGCTCGCAGCTTGCTGAGGTCTGCCAGAGAAACAGGGTCGGTACGCCGGAAGCACCAGTCGGATACGGGCCCGAAGTGGCGCTCAAGAGGCCCGACACGCCTGCTCCGCCTCCCCGAGGAAGGCGGAGCAGCCGATGGGCAGTGCGGTGGCCAGCACTACGAGGACAGGATGCGGATGTCGTCGATCTGTATGCGTCCGGACCGCCGAGCCGGGCGGCCTCACGCGTCCGCCACCGCCGCCGCCAGGAATGCCGCCTGGCGGGCTCGTTCGCGGGCGGCGAGGGCGATGGGGAACTCGACGAAGCAGTGCGCGGCGTCGGGCACGACGTCCAGCTCGACGTGGTTACCCGCCGCCCGCCAGCGCGCTGCCATGAACAGTGAGTCGTCCAGCAACGGATCCTCCTCGCCGACGACGAAGCGCCCCAGTGGGAGGCCGCGCAGGTCCGCGTACAGGGGCGAGACGTCCGGGGCGCGTCGCTGCTCGGTGCTCAGCCCCGGCAGGTACTTGTCGTAAAACCAGGCCATGATCGGGGTCGACAGGACCAGGTTCCGCTCGCCCCAGTTGCGGCAGCTCGGGGTGAGGGCGGCGTCGTACGCCCCGTAGGTGAGATGGGCTGCCCGGAACGCGCTGCTCAGGCCGTGCTGGCGCAGCCTGAGCAGCGTCACCACTGCCAGGTTGGCTCCGGCCGACTCGCCCCCGACCACCAGCCGGTCCGTCCCGAACTCGTCCCAGGCGTGCTCGACGAGCCACCGCGCGGCCGTCTCGCAGTCGTCCGGCCCCGCGGGATAGGGATGCTCCGGGGCCAAGCGGTACTCGACGCTTGCCACCGCGACCCGGGCGGCCTGGGCCAGCTCCCACAGCCGCAGGTCCTGCAGGGCGGCCGAGCCGAGGGTCCAGCCGCCGCGGTGCAAGTGGAGGTACACGCCGCCCGCCTGCGGCGGGGTGAACACCCGCACACGCACGCCACCCCACGAAGCGGTCGAGGCGTGCGGCAACCGGACCGGGGTGGGGAAGATGACGGCCTCGCCGCGCTCCTCGGCTTCCCGGGTGGCCACCGGGTCGTCGGTCTCGCACAGGTCGGGCAGGGCGCTCAACCGCGCGGCGAGTTCCGCGTTGAAGCGCCGGGCTTCGTCGGCCACAACTGTCACGCACACCCCCGCGGTCGTGAGGCTGGGCGCCGCACTCGCATGCGGCGCGAGTCAAGCGTAGGGGCCGGCGACGGGCGAGGAGCAGAAAATGGGCGGACAGCGTCACCGGCGCGACGGCTCCGTGCGCCCGCCGACCAGGCCGTGCAGCGCCGGCGCGCGACACCGGCGCACGGGTGGGTGACGTGCGCCCGACGATGCACCCTGTTCTGGGGAACCACACGGAATCTGTTGACCCGTCGTGGCCGGACCCACAATGCTGAAACGACGCGTCCGGGTGGAGAGCGCAGGCGGGGGCCACACATGAGCGCACTGACCGATGAGTCGGGCGGCGGGCCGACGGCAGTCGGCGGGCCGCCGCCAATGGTACTGGTGGATTTCACGGCCCGGCCCGGCAGCGTCCGCCAGGTGACCTTGTCCCCCGCCGACGTGGCCGCCAGGTCCGCGCGGGCCGTGGAGCAGGCCATGGACACCGTGCGCGGCATGGCCGAACGTGTCCGGCATGCCGTCGAGTCGATGGTCGAGCGGCCCGAGAGTGTCGAGGTCGAGTTCGGGATCACCTTCGACGTCGAGTCCGGGGCGCTGATCGCCAAGGCCCGCGCGGAGGCCGCCTTGACCGTGCGCGTGGCGTGGGGCCGCGGCGGCGCCACCTCCTCGTGAGCAGCCCACCCGGCGGCCACGTCTTCGACGGACCCCCGGCGGCGGGCCAGGCCGGGCCCGCCGCCGGAGTGCCGGTCATCCTCCAGGACGTCCGCAGGTTCACCGTTCAGGTGCGCGACGCCCTCGACACCAAGGTGCTCGGCACCGGCGTGGTCATCTCCCGCAACGGCCTGGTGGCCACCTGCGCACATGTGGTGCGCGCCGCCGGGGTCGACCCGCGGCTGGGCCGCCGCGCCGAGGTCGGTGTCAACTTCCCCGCGCTGCCCGGCCGCCCCGCGCACTTCCGTCACGCGTGGGTGGCCGCGTTCTTCGTCGACACCGCCGATGACCTCGTCTGTCTTCAGGTCGAAGGCCCCCTGCCCATCCCATGGGACCGGGTGGCGTCCATCAGCGGCGCCTCGGGGTCGCAGTGGCACAGGTTCGCGAGTTACGGGTACCGTCGGTTGGAGGGCTATCTCGGGGCCTGGGCGCACGGACGCGTGCTGGGGGAGGTGGAACCCCCCGTCGGCACGCAGTTACTCATGGACCCGGTGCAGCTGGAGTCCCCGCACATCGATGCCGGAATGAGTGGCGCGCCTGTCCTGGATGTCGAGCGGAACCTGGTGGTGGGAGTGATTTCCGAGACCTGGCTCGGGGCGGTGTCAGGAAAAGACCGGGACACCGCTTGGGCGGTGAACGCCGACGTGATTGGTTTCACGCCGCTCGCGGTGTCGCTGCACGAGGACCCACTGCCGCTGCTGCGCGTGGAACCGCCGTTTGTCGACCCCCGCCTGCTGCGCAGAGCCGCCCCGATGCCCGTGGTCCGGCTCGACGGCGCCCCGCTCGCGCTCCCAGAGTGGGTGGGCCGGTCCCGGCTGCTCGACCGGCTGGACGACGCGTGGGACTCCGAGGACTGCCTGGTCGTGGGCCTGGTCGGGTTCGGTGGCGAGGGCAAGACCAGCCTCGCGCGCCACTGGGTGGGCTCCCTCGTCGAACGCGCCGAGGAAGGTGAGCGGCCCAGCGTTCTGTGGTGGAACTTCACCGAACGCGCCTCCGCTGACGACTTCCTCACCGCAGCCCTGGAGTTCGTCAGCGGCGGGCAGATCTCCCCCGAGGAGTTCCCGGACGGCCGGGCCCGCGCGGAAGGCGTCGCCGCGCTGCTCGGCCTTCGGCGCTTCGTGTTCGTCCTCGATGGGCTCGAGATGATGCAGCATCAGCACGCCGACCACTACGGTACGGTCGCCAGCTCTGACCTGCGCGACTTCCTGGCGTTCTGCTGCACACCCGGGCACCGGTCGTTTTGCGTGCTCACCACGCGCGCGCCGGTCCACGACCTGGTGCCCTATGTGACCTACCGCCACATCGACGTCACCGCTCTGTCCGTCGCCTCCGGGCGGGCGCTGCTGGCCAATCTCGGGGTGCTCGGCTCCGATGCTGCCCTCGACCAGGTCGTGCTGGACTGGGGTGGGCACGCGCTCACGCTCAGCCTCATTGCGGGGTACCTGGTCAAACGCTTCCAGGGCGATGTCCGGCGAATCTCCGCGCTGCCGCCCCCGGACCCGGCAGTGCCACGCGACGAGCTGGTACGGCGGGTGCTGCGCGAGTACGACGCGTGCCTGTCGGGGGAGGAGCGCGGGCTGCTAACCCGGTTCAGCGTGTTCCGCACACCGGTCACCGACGAGGCCGTACGGCTGGTGGCGGGCGAGCCGGGCGAGTCCACCGACGAGGCGTTCCGGCATCTGGTGGCCGCGCGGATCGTCCGGCGCGACACCTCGGGCCGCTCAAGCATGCACCCCCTGGTCCGCGACTACTACAACAGCCTGGCGGGGACCGGCCCCGAGCGCGAGGCGCTGCACGCCCGCGCCAAGGCGTACTACCTCGACAGCTACTCTGCCGCCGCCGACGCGACGGGAGAGACCGTCACCGAGGACGGGGCCGGCCGCGCCTCGCTGGAGTCGCTGGCCCCGGTGGTCGAGGCCGTGCACCACGCGTGCGCCTCCGGCGCCCTCGAGGAGGCCTGCGATCTCATCGACGAACGCCTTTACGTCGGCTCACGCGGTCTGATCACTCGTGAGCTCAATGCCTACGAGACTGTGCTGTCCTGCTTCGCAGACCTGTTCCCCGAGGGGCGGCTGCGCCGCGAACCGCTGGTGCGGGACGCGTCCTCGCGCGGCTGGGTCCTCCATGAGGCCGCCACTTGCCTGCAACTGCTCGGCAGGCTCCGTGAGGCTTCGGCGATGCTGCGGCGTGCGATGCAGGCGTTCAAGGCCATCGGCCGCTGGCATGACGCGGCCGTGAGTTGCCAGAACATGGGCGAGCTGCACCTGAGCCTCGGGGCTCTGCCCGCCATGGCGGAGGTGGTGCGCGAGGCCTACGCGCTCGCCGAACGCGCCGAGGACCAGGAGGACGTGCTGGTCGCCGCCACCCTGGAGGGCGCGCTCGCCCATTTACGGGGGGAGGACGCGCAGGCCGCGGCCGCGTTCGCGCGGGCGCTGCGGATCGCGCGCGAGCACACTCCCGTCCCGGCGCTCTACAGCTCCAGCGGCATCCGCTACGCCGAACATCTGCGGCGGCGCGGCGACACCGCCGCCGCCCGGCGGGTGCACGAGGTCAACCTGGAGATCAGCCGCGCGGCGGACTGGCGGGCCGACGAGACTGGGTGCCTGGTCGGGCTCGGGGACCTGGCGCTGGACGCGGGCGAGCTACGCGAGGCGGGGCGCCGCTACGAGGAGGCCTTCCACATCGCGCGGGGGATCACCCGCCGGGACGTGCTAATCACCGCCCTGCTCGCACGCTGCCGTCTGGGTATGGCCGACGGGCGCGCGGCGGCGGTGCGGGCCGACCTCGAGCAGGCCCTGTCGATGGCGGTGAGCGGCGGCTACCGGCTCGCGGAGGTGGACGCCCGGCTGTGCATGGCGCGGCTCTACCAGGGGCTGGGCGACGGTCCGGCGGCGTGGGACGAGCTCTCCCGCGCGGAGGAGACAGCCATCGAACTCGGCTACCACTGGGGTCAGGTGGGCGCGCAAGAGCTGGCTGCGTTGCTGGACTGAGCACCCATCCTCTTGGCTGACGTGAGCGTCGGGTTCGGGCCTGGTGGGCACGAGCCGGTGTTCGCGGGCGGGCCCGCGCCCTCGCGTCGGGCGGGTGGATGTCGTCAGTGCCGGCGAGTTCGGTGATCAGCAGGGGAGACGGTGAAAGGATGCCGAGGCCGACGGTACTCGGAGGCGCGGGACGTCCATGATCTCGCCGGGTCCTCGCCGGTCAGGCCCACAGCGAATTGGTAACCGGGCTGCGGCCTGGGACAGGCGGCAGAAACGACGCGCCGACACAGGCGCGACACTTCGAAGTGCACCCCAGCAGGCGGCAGCAACGCAAGCCAGGCCTCCACGGCTACCGAGGAGCGCGGCAGCCCCGCCTCTCAGGGCGTCGGCGGCAGAGCGTCCGGCGCCGTTGCCGCGGATTCCATGGCGTCGTCGGGGGCCTCGTCGGCGAGCCGCTCGGCGAAGTGCCGCAGCAGCGCTTCTGGGAGCCGCCCGTCTACAGCAGTGGCCCGCCGCTTGCCGTCCCCGTCGGGGTGTTCTGCATCCTCGTCAGCTGCTGCCATCAACGACCCCCCTTGTGTGGGTTGTCCGACTCTGTGTCACCAGTGTCCTGAACGGCGGCCCCCGCCGCCAGCACCCGCGGAAAGCAGATCGTTTCCTAACCACTGGCATCCCCGCCCCCTTCTCGCCACCGCTCAAGAGCGCTCCGGGTGGCGAAGGTCAGGGGATGAATTGAGCCCAGCACTCGCTCGCTGTCGGGTAGGAGTTGCACAAGGGCGTCAGCGGCCCCGGACGGGTTGCCGGCCTGGCCCTGCCAGCGGGCGGACTGGAAGCGGACGCGTAGGGTGCCGTAGTCGTCCGGGCCCAGGACACGTACATAGTCGGGCAGCAGCTCAGCGAACGCTGCCGCGGCCCCGGACGCGTCCCCCGCCTCGCCCTGCCAGCGGGCGGACTCGAAGCGGACGTCGAGGGTGCCGGGGTCGTCCGGGCCCAGGACACGTACATAGTCGGGCAGCAGCTCAGAAAACACCGCCGCGGCCCCGGACGCGTCACCGGCGTCCCCTTGCAGGGCGGCCAGCTGTGCCCGGGTGGTGAGAGTGTCGCAATGGTCCGGGCCCAGCGCGAGTTTCTGTAGGGCCAGCACCTCAGCAAGCGTGATCATGCCCTGGGCCGTCTTCTGCAAGGATTCGACGTTGGCGGGGGCCTCATGGGCCTGGGAGTTGTTGAGTCCCAGCTCTCTCGCCATGGCTTCCGCCATCAGAGTGAAGGCGTCAGTCACAGCCGCCATCAGGGACGGATTTCCTGCCTGATCCCGCCAGTGAGCCAGGTTGAGCTGCGTGATTTTGGTGGAGGGGTGGTTCGGACCCAGCACGCGCACCATGGTCCCAACCAGCTGTTCAAGGGCGTCAGCGGCTCCGGACGGGTCGCCCGCCTCGCCCTGCCAATGAGCGGACTGGAAGCGGACGCCGAGGGCGTCGGGGTGGTCCGGGCCCAGGACACGCTCGTAGTCGGGCAGCAGCTCAGCGAACGCTGCCGCGGCTCCGGACGCGTCCCCCGCCTCGCCCTGCCAGCGGGCGGACTGGAAGCGGACGCCGAGGGCGTAGAGGTGGTCCGGGCCCAGGACACGCTCGCAGTCGGGCAGCAGCTCAGCGAACGCTGCCGCGGCTCCGGACGGGTCGCCCGCCTCGCCCTGCCAGCGGGCAAGGCTATGCCGGCCAGCAAGAGTGGCCGGGGCGTCCGGGCCCAGTTCATGCACGTAGTCGGGCAGCAGCTCAGCAAACGCGGCAACGGCCCTTCGGGGGTCTCCTGCCGTCCCCTGGCAGTCTGCCAGGTTGTGCCGGGTGGCAAGGGTGTACGAGTCGTTCGATCCAAGGCGACGGCATGCTGCGGCAGCGAGGCCGTCGAAGTAGTCACGGGCAGCGGTGCCCTGGTTGGAATCGGCAAGGCTCTTGCCCGCTCGATGGAGCACCGCGTGCGGTACAGGCCGGAAGAGAGCGACTTCAGCATTGCGGGTGAGAGCAGTGGTATTGGCGCGCAATCCCTGGCTGAGGGCGGCTTCGCGTTCGACATCAGGCCAGGCGGCGATGAGGGCATCGGCAGCGGTGCGGGCAATCTGGTGGTGCTGGTGGTGGGTGAGAGTGTCGCGGGTGGCGCGCTGGATGAGTTGGTGGACGCGGACTGTGTGGTGGGCAGTGCTGGGGGTGTGGTCGATGAGGCTGAGGCGGTGCAGGGCTCGAAGGGCGCGCACTGCGTCCCGGGCCGGTACCGGGGCCGGTTCCGTGGCGGTGTCCTGGCCGGTGCGGTGATGTGCAAGGTGGGTCAGGGCGGGTGGGCTGGTCAGCACGGCTTGTGGGATGCCGTTGGCATCGAGGAAGGCGGCTAGCTGGAGCATGGGGCGTGCCAGACCGGCGGGACGGAGGGTGTCGGCACGGTCGATGGACAGGGACCAGGCGGCAGCCAGGGGAAGAGCCTGGTCGTCGGGGAGGTGGTCGGGGGCGGCATCGGCAAGGGCGGTGGTGCGGTCGGCCAGCAGGGTGCGGTAGTCAGCCGCGCTCTGGCCGGAGTCGATGAGGTAGGCGGCTGCCTGGGCGAGGGCCAGGGGCAGGTGTCCGAGATCGGCGGCAAGGGCGGTGAGCTGGCCAGCGGGCTCTTCTCGGCCGCGGTCGGCCAGGTAGGCAGTGAGGTAGCCGGTGGCTTCGGCCTGGGTGAACAGGCCGACCTCAACCAGGCGGCGGCCTTCCCCGGTCAGGGCGGCGTCCCGGCGGCGGGTGGTGACCAGGGTCCGGCCGTAGGGGCTGGCAGGCGGCCACAGGCCGCGCAGGTCGTCGGGGTCGGCGACGTCGTCCAGGACGATCAGCCACCGGCACGGCCTCTGCCCGGCCTTGGGGGTGAGCCAGGCCAGGAACGTCTGCGCGGCCTGCTCTTGGTCGTTGGAGTCCGCCCCGCACAGGTCGACACCGGCCTGGGCGTAGCCGGTCACCACGGGCGAGCGGGCACTGGCGGTGACCCAGACCAGGACGTCCAGGTGGCCGTCCTCCCAGGCGGTAAGGGCGTAGTCGGCGGCGAGCTGGGTCTTGCCGACCCCGCCAATCCCGGCCAGTACCAGCCCCCGCACGGTGTCCTGCCCGACCAGGACCGCGGCCTGTTCACCTGTCAGGGCCCCAGGCAGCCGTACCTTTTCCGCCCGGTCCTGGAAACAGCCCGCCCGCGGCGGGATCACCCCCACCTGGTGTGGCCACACAGCCGGCGGCCGCGACGCCCCGTAATGGATGTTCTGGACACCCTTGCCCAGGACCGGACCGGCGAAAATGCCGTCTCGGAAATCGACGTGGTCCCCGTCGCCGGCTCCCCTCCCTGGCTGCGGGACTTCATCGATCACCTGGTGCCTCGCCCACGTGGTTGTGCTGGACGCCCTTGCCCAGGACCGGGCCGTGGAACGTGCCATAGCGGAAATCGACGTGGTCACCGCCCACCGCGACACCCTCTGCGGGGGCCCGCAGGGACTCCAGTTGCTCCACGAGCCGCTCCAGCGCCGCGGCGAACTCTGCGTCCCGCTCGGCGGCGTCCTCCAGAGCGTCCGTCAGCCTCCGTCGAGTACGCTCCGACAGCTCCTCACGACCTTCCCCGGCCTCCACGCGTGCGCGGTCCAGCGCGGAATCCGCCCCGAGCCTGAAACTGACCAGCTCGTGCAGCCGGTCCATCCCCGCATCAACGGCCTGATCGACCTCCGCATCCGCACGCCCCGCCACCCGGCGCGCCTTACGGACCAGCCACGCGAACACATACCCCACCGCGATCTCTGCCCCCGGGACCACAGCACCCCCCAAGCCGGCCGAAGACGACACCCTGAACATACCCCCACCCAGCACCCCACACCGTGAGATTGCGGCTCATGACAGACTTGCTACAGAACCCCTGGGTGGCTACTGCTGGGCGCCGGTGTTCTCGCAGATCGCGGCGGCGATCTCGAGCACCGCGTAGGCATGGGCCGCCATGCCCTTCCCGAAGGCATCCGTGTCGCGGCAGCGCTCCGCCCGACAGCGGCCGTCGCAGGCCTGCGGGTGCGCCGTTTGCCAGCACCTCCCATTCCAAGGAGGAGCGCCAGGACGGCGATGACGCCCATCGCCGCTCCGATAGCACCCAACCCCTGCCGCCGCCCCCGTCCTGCGAGTCCCCCAAGGGGGGACGCCCGGAGAAGCTCGGTCATGCGTGTCTCCGATCAGGGCGGATCAGGCGTGGTCGTCGCGCTGACGCTTGGGCTGGACGTCGGAGGCGAAATGGCCGCGGCGGGCCTCGGCGGGGTTCACAGCGATCCACCCCTCAGCGCACGCCTTGTGCACGGGCTCGCCGTAGTGGGAGCGCACCGGCGTCAGCCGCGCGCACAGGACGCAGGGCAGGTTCTGCCAGCGGTCGA
Organism: Streptomyces sp. NPDC054794; assembly: GCF_053611585.1. Classification (NCBI taxonomy): domain Bacteria; kingdom Bacillati; phylum Actinomycetota; class Actinomycetes; order Kitasatosporales; family Streptomycetaceae; genus Streptomyces; species Streptomyces sp. NPDC054794. The sequence continues at coordinate 11,902 of NZ_JBSHAQ010000101.1, forward strand.
GGTGCCGTCCGTCGCGCCAGTCCAGGATGCTGCCGGGGGCCGGGATGAGACCCGGCTCCCATAGCGGCCGCCGACTGCGGCGGCCCTTCGCCGGCGCTGGCCGGGCGGTGTTCACGCGGTACGGTCCTGGGCTGCCGTGCCGGGACGTCCTGCGCGGCGTCCGTTGACGGAGCCGGCGTAGGCGTCTGCCCGCGTGGCGAGGTACGGGAACACCTCACTGCCGGTCTTGACCTTGTACATGGCCATGTCCGCCCCGCGCAGGAGGCGGGAGGGGTCGGTCGCGCCGGGCAGGTCGACCGCGCGGGCGACGCCGATGGACACGGCCGGCCGCAGGAGTTCGGGGCCGCAGTCGACGGGCTGCGCCAGATGCGCACGCAGCGCGCGTACCTCGCGGACGGTATCGGCCGGCGACAGCAGCACGACGACGCCGAACTCGTCACCGCCCAGGCGGGCGGCGAGGCCGTCGTGGGCCTGGGCCCACGCGCCGATCCGGCGGCCGATGGCGGCGATCAGGAGGTCACCGGCAGCGTGTCCGAGGCTGTCGTTGACGGTCTTGAGTCCGTCGGCGTCGGCGACCAGGACATGCAGCAACTCGCGGCGGGCGGCGGCGAGCTGGGTGATGCGGCTCGTGAGGGCGTCGCGGGTGGCAAGGCCGGTGAGCGGGTCACGGCGTGCGGCGCGCAGCTGGCGGCGCACACGGACGTCGTCGGCGAGGACGGCCAGGGCGAGCGGCACGGCGGCCGCCGTGGCGAGGAATGCGCGGGACGGCTGCCGTAAGACGCTGGGTGCAGGCATGATGAAACCTCCTCCCGCCCGTGAAGGGCGGATGTGGGAGAGGCGCACCCCAAGCTGCCCAGGCCGGGGGGTGCGCCTCGTTCCGTTTTCTGGGGTGTGGGTTACAGGGCGGTGATGCCGGCGGCGGCGAGCAGGACGAGCGCCATCAGGGACAGGTCGACAGCGCGCCGCAGCAGGACGTACTTGTGCACGGCGATGCCGGACAGGACGCGGATGCGGGCAGGTCGGGTGTCCCCGGTCATGCACGCGCGGATCGTGTCGTCGTCCAGGCGCGCCCAGTACGGGAATGAGGCCTGGTCCTTGCCGCTGAGCCGGGGGCGGACCACGAGCAGGAGCAGGACGGCGGCCGCGCCCAGCGCGGCTACGGCTAATGCCCCGCAGGCCTGCGTGAGGAGCGGGAGTCTGGCACGGGGGAGGGTGGTGAGTCCGGCGAGGACGGCGCCGTTGAACGCCAGTAGCAGGCTGGCTTTTCCGTCGGTGCGGGCGATCTCTCCGGCCACGGTGTGGCAGGCGTCGGTCAGGTTCTGGTGGGTGTTGGAGGCCGTGATAGGCATAGAGGATCCCTGATCTCGAAGGGGTGAAGGGGCGCGGGTGGCCGGCCCTTACGCCGATGCGCGGGCCGCCCGCGGTGAGCCCCGCCCCAGCCGGTGTGGCCGCTGGGGCGGGGTTCGCGCTTATGCGGCCAGCCGGTGTGTGTTCGGGCCAGGGGAGCGATGTAGCTGCCGGCGTCGGCCGGGGTGCCGCCGTGGCACTTCAGGCTGCTGCCAGCGTGCGCAGCAGGACGCATGGGGCGGGGTCGGCCGATCCGGCGGCGCGGGCCGGGGAACGAGCACGGGCATACTCCAAGTCCGTGGTCACACAGCCGTCCTGCGCCCCGTCGGTGCAGGGCGGCAGGTCGGGGAGAGCGTCAGGCCTGTTGTGTGGACCGTGCGTGCGTCACGCTGAGAGCCGGTGACGCGGCAGGGGGAGTGATGGGCTTCTTTCGAAGTGATCCGCCGGTGGTGCAGTTCGAAGCGGTGATCGATACCGACGGGTTGACGTGGCAGGCGTACACCGACGAGAACGGGGTCTTGGTCATAGACACCGACGCCGACGTTGAGGTGTTCATCAACCGGGCCATCGTGGACGGATGTGTGTATCCGGCCTGGGTGGACGACTACGGGCAGTTGGTCATCGAGTTGGACGGCTGACTGCCCCGCGCGGGCAGCGGTCAGAGTCCCTTGGCGTCGGCCAGCGACGCGGCCTCGTTCAGCATCCGCAAAGGAGCGTGTCCGCTTTCCCACGAGTCGTTGAAGCCCGGTACGGAGTCGACGTCGTCTCCGAAGCGGCGACGGATGGCCTCAAGCACGACGCGGGCTGCGTCGGCTTCCAGTCCGCGGTCGCCTGCCGCTTCGCCACGGATTGCTCCCAGCAGGCAGACCGCGCCGTCTTCGTTGGTGAGGGTGCCGGCGCACCAGCCGTCGGCTTCCATCCGGCGGTGGGCCCGCTCCAGGAGCGCGGCGACTGGTGTGCGGTAGGAACTGAAACAACTCGCCGCCACAGCAGGAGCAGCCCTGCTGACCGCGCTGGCACTGCCAGCAGACGCCCACGCCACCGCCATTGCCTGCGGAGGCGCCGTCTCGACCCAGAACATCGGCGCACAGGGCTGTATCTCCGCCGAACGGTGGAAGGACGGCCACGTCTTCATGCGGAACATCACCGCCCACGCCGTCATCACCAACTCCCGCGCCCACGCCTCCTACGTCGACTACGAAGCGTATTTCCGGATCCGCGAAGGCGGCCACTGGGTCAAGCTCGGCAACGGCCGCACGATCGTCCAGCGCAGGTCCACGATCGGCCCGTTCGAGATCGGCAACACCGACCGCGTCTGCGGCCCCGTCAACGCCACCGCCGAAATCCGGGTGCATGTGAGGCCCGCCGGCGGGGCGTGGAGCAACTGGAGCGGAGCCGCGACGAAGCAGTGCCAGACGTGAGCGAGGTACGCCGACGCCCGCCCCCCGCCTCCCGGAGTTGGAGGACGGGGGCGTCCGTGGAACGAGACCTTCCCCACCCGCCGCCATCACTCTCCGTCTATCGCATCTGACGCGAGAATTTCGCATCAGATGCGACCCGGGAGCGTCTTCGCAGTTCAATCCGGCCTCGGGAACATCGGTACAGCCGATGGCGCTGGCGGTCCGGGGCAGCCCAAGCGTGGTCACAGGCCGTCGACGTTGGCGCCCTGCCAGCTTTCACGCAGAAATTCGTAGACGGCTTGTTCGGGCACACGGAAGGAGCGGCCGACGCGGATGGCCGGTAGGTGCCCGCTGTGGACCAGCCGGTAGACCGACATCTTGGAGACGCCCATGATGCTGGCGACTTCAGCCACCGTCAGGAAGGTGACCTCATTCAGCGGCCGCTCCCCGCGGCGCCGGGGATCGTGGCTCCCCGGGCTGGGCCGGGCCGAGATGCTGCGGGGTGCCCTGGAAGGGGCTTGTGGCTGTTCGTGGTCCGACGTCTCACGACTGGCTCGCTCATGCAGGGTGGCCAGCCGGGCGCGGGTGTCGTTCTCGTCTGTCCACAGTTCGGAGACGGCAGTGGCCGTACCGTGCAGGTGGCGCTCGATGCTCATCGTTCACCTCCGCTGACGTCTGCAAGAACGATTTCCAGGGTGTCACGGCCGAGACGGAGGCAGGTCTTCACGGTGTTCACGGACACTGCCATGACGGCCGCGATCTCATCGTTGGGTAAGTCGAGTTGCCAGCGCAGTGCGATCGCCGTGCGTTGTCGGTCGGGTAGTTTGCGCACCGCCTCAAGGAGGATCAGCTCCCTCTCCCTCAACCCTAGGTCGTCTGGCCCCTCGCTCTGCGGCAGTTCGCCGGGGTCGGTGCTCAGACCATGCCGTTGTCGGGAGGCCTGGACGCGTTGCAGTCGCTGGCCGGCCACCTTGAACAGCCATGCCTGCGGCTTCTCCAGGTGGTTGACGTAGTCCCAGTAGGTGTGTGCGGCCAGCATCGTCTCCTGGGCCGCATCGTCGATGACTGCGTGGTCCCCCTCAAGCCACAGCAAATAGCGTCTGACCTGCGGTTCCCAGCGCAGGAAGAACTCGTCGAATTCATCTGCGCGGGCCACAAATGCACCTGCACGGGCCATGGGCTGCCCCCTCCTGCCGCCCGGGTCAACGCGTCCGACGGGGAGTACCAGCACGTTCCCCGATGACCGTCCGCCGTCCGTGGACGGCATCCTCCACCTGAATTCGTCGGTCCGGCAGCCTGCGCAACAACACCGAGAGGGTGGCGCGCCGCTCGCGCTCCATACCGCTGGCGGTCCGTCCGCGGGCCAGTTCGTGGAGCACGTCCCACAGCCCCGCGCCGTTCTTCCGGGGCCGCAAGACCAGCCCAAGCAGAACGATCACCGCTGAACCGCCCGCCGCGTTCAACACCTCCAGACCCACCAGCACTCCATGCGTGACCGGCCGGGACCCAGCGCCCCGACTCTGCCCACTACAGGCATCGCGGGACGGGAAAGGGTGAACGCCGCATGAGATATCCAGTGTGGCGCTGGTCACGTTCTGCACCTGAGCTAGGGCCCGTGTGAGGTCGTGATCAATCTCGGGTTCTGGTCCCGTGCGGGGACGGGACCTGGTAGGACGCTGGGTGTGACACGTAGGCAACTCACCGACGAGCAGTGGGAGTTCATCGAGCCGTACCTGCCGATAGGCGAGTACGGTCCGTACCCCGGGCGGCTGCGGGAGCAGTTCGAGGGGGTG